>NZ_LSRW01000012.1:0-336437 GCF_003104955.1 Steroidobacter cummioxidans
CCGGCAAGTTGTATGCGACGCTGCGCGAAGGCGGCAAGAAGGTGTTGAGCCGCATGCCCACCGTGTGGGAGCTGGCGCGCCGCTCCGAAGAGCACATGAAAGGCATGGTGCTGCCGGGCACGATCTTCGAGGAACTGGGCTTCAAATTACATCGGGGCCCCATCGATGGGCCACGATGTTGATGTGAATGCGCTGGTCGCCACGCTGCGCAACGTGCGCGATCTGAAAGGCCCACAGTTCCTGCATGTGATCACGCGCAAAGGCAAAGGCTACGCGCCCGCCGAAGCCGATCCGATCAAGTGGCACGGCCCCGGTCCGTTCGATCCCAAAAGCGGCGTGATCTTCAAAGAGAAAGCCAGCGGCCCGAGCTACTCGCAGGTGTTCGGCCAATGGCTGTGCGACATGGCGGCTGCCGATCCCAAAGTGGTCGCAATTACGCCGGCGATGCGCGAAGGCTCCGGCCTGGTCGAATATTCCAAACGTTTCGCGTCTCGTTACTTCGACGTTGCCATCGCTGAACAGCACGCAGTGACGCTGGCGGCCGGCATGGCTTGCGAAGGGTTGCGGCCGGTGGTCGCTATCTATTCGACGTTCCTGCAGCGTGCGTACGATCAGATGATCCACGACGTCGCGATTCAAAACCTGCCGGTGACCTTTGCGATCGATCGCGCCGGCCTGGTCGGCGGCGACGGCGCCACGCATCAGGGCAGTTATGACCTGTCGTTCATGCGCTGTATTCCGAATCTGATCGTGATGGCCCCGGCCGACGAGAACGAGTGCCGCCAGATGCTGTACACCGCCGTGCAGTCCAATCTGCCGGCAGCTGTGCGCTATCCGCGTGGCCAGGGACCGGGCGCGACGATCGAATCGACCATGCGCGCCCTGCCCATCGGCAAAGCCCAGATCCGGCGCGAGGGCCGCAGCGGGTTGGCGATCTTCGCGGTCGGCGCCATGGTCCCGCTGTGCGAGCGGATCGCCGAAAAGATCGATGCGACCGTCGTGAACCTGCGCTTCATCAAGCCGCTGGACGAAGAGCTGATCGTGCGCGTGGCGGCCAATCACCGCGCGATCGTGACCGTAG
Organism: Steroidobacter cummioxidans; assembly: GCF_003104955.1. Taxonomy (NCBI): domain Bacteria; kingdom Pseudomonadati; phylum Pseudomonadota; class Gammaproteobacteria; order Steroidobacterales; family Steroidobacteraceae; genus Steroidobacter; species Steroidobacter cummioxidans. Next base: position 1,082 of record NZ_LSRW01000012.1, read on the forward strand.
AAGAGAATGTCGTGGCCGGCGGCGCCGGCTCGGCCATTACGGAATGTCTGGCCGCGCATGGGCATATTCCGCCGACCCTGAACCTCGGCATCCCGGACCGCTTCATGGAGCACGGCTCCCGCGAGGACTGCCTGGCGGCCGCCGGGCTGGATCTGGCGTCCCTGGAAAGCGCCATTGCCCGCTGGTGGCAGGGCGAAAAGCGCCTCGCCGTCGGCGGTTGAGGCGGCCCGATACCTCAGTTCTGGGCATAGCAGTATTTCCAGGGCGAGGGAAACGGTCCCCGCCCCTTGATCTATACTGGACCCGACCAAATCGATGAGCCCTTAGGCCGGAAGCTCCGGCCCGGTCCGGAAATTCAGTATGTCGACATTGCCGAAAAGCGTAGCCACCCCGACCTCCATCGAGGACGTGCAGGCGCGCGCTGATTCCCGCCGCATCCCGATCAACAAGGTCGGCATCAAGGACGTCTATCACCCGGTGCGCGTGAAGGACCGCTCCAGCGGCGAGCAGCACACCATCGCCAACTTCAACATGTACGTGGCCCTGCCCCACAACTTCAAGGGCACGCACATGTCACGCTTCGTCGAGCTGCTCCACGGCAACGAACGTGAGATCTCGGTGGAATCGTTCCGTGACATCCTGGTCCAGATGACCGAAAAGCTGGACGCGCAGACCGGTCACATCGAAATGGAATTTCCGTTCTTCGTGATGAAGCAGGCGCCGGTCTCCAAGGTCGAGAGCCTGATGAACTATCAGGCGTCCCTCATCGGCGAGCTGCACAACGGCCAGTCCGAGCTGTGGCTCAAGGTCGTGGTCGCCGCCACCAGCCTGTGCCCCTGCTCCAAGGACATTTCCAAGTACGGCGCCCACAACCAGCGCTCCCACATCACCATCAAGGCCAAGGTCGATGGCCACATGTGGCTGGAAGAGCTGATCGACATCGCCGAGTCCGAAGCCTCGTGCGAGGTGTACGGCATCCTCAAGCGCGCCGACGAAAAACACGTCACCGAGCGCGCCTATGAGAACCCCAAGTTCGTCGAAGACATCGTTCGTGACGTCGCCGTCCGACTGAACAACGAAGCTCGCGTGCGCGCGTATGTGGTGGAAGCGGAAAACTTCGAGTCCATCCACAACCATTCGGCGTATGCGTTGATCGAGAACGACAAGGACGAAGCGGTCGGCTCGTAACCCGACTACCGACTTCCGGACCTTGTAAGCCTTTATATGACAGGGCATACAATGCCCTGTATGGACATCTCAGCCCTCCAGAACAGGCTTCCAGCAATTCGCCGGTGGATCGATACCACCGTGGCGGAGCATCGCCCCGCAGCCCGGCCGCTAACCTCGCTGGGGTTTGCTCGTCTCAGCCACTACTTCGATAGCGAAACGCTGAGCCGTGCTCACGTGGTCGAGGTCGACATCGTTCCCAAGCCGCCGCTCACCGTGCTCGGACTGCATCAGTTTTCCGAATTCGAGCAGATGAATGCGGCCGGCACCACGTACGGGGATCTCTATTTCGTCGACCGCACCCGAGCGACGGACGAGTCGGTTCATTTCCATGAGCTGGTGCATACCGTCCAGTGGCACATCCTGGGCACGGATCGTTTCATGCTCGCGTATGCGCTCGGGCATCTGGCGAGCGGCGGGTACGCAAACAATCCTTTAGAAGAGGTGGCGCGCGCACTGGAGGAGATGTTTGTGCGCGAGCCCAGGCTATTCAGAGTGGAGCCGATCGTGAGCCAGCATCTGGAGCGGGTCGTGCCGCAACTGATGGCACTGGCCGGACAATAACCGTTGCAGCGTTATCAGCTGGCGCTTTGCAGTCGGCTGATCAAGCTTCTCAAGAACACCTTGTTGAAGCGCAGCTGACACGCCGCCGAGCTCTGCTCCAGCAGTGTCGAGCTGACCTTCATCAGCGTCACGCCGCTGAGTGCTTTGATGGTCGCGAGACGCTTGGCGCCGCGCACATAACTCGTCTCGCCGAAGCACTCGCCCGCTTCGAGCTGACCGACGTGATTGCCGGCGCGCATGACGGCGACGCTGCCGGAGACGATGACGTAGAAGCGATCGTCCATCTCGCCTTCCTTGACGATCTCCTCGCCCTGATCGTAGTCCTGCCACGTGCTCGCGCGCAGCACTTCGAGAATCTCCGACTGCGAGAAGTCGTGGAAGAACTTCAGCGTGCGCAGGATGGAGAACTGTTCCTGACGATCGAGCTTCGATGTCCCATCGCGCAGCGCCTGGTGAACGCGCGTCAGATCGGCCGCCAGTTCCAGACCGTTGCGATAACGCTTGGCCGGATCCTTCTGCAGCGCCTTGGCGACTGAAGTCTCCAGCACTTCTGGAATATCCGGACGCAGTGCATGAATCGGCTGCGCGGTGGCGTAAACGATCTGATGCAGCAGCTTGGAAAGATTGCCGCCACGGAACGGACGGAAGCCGGTGAGCATCTCGTACAACACCGCGCCGAGCGAATAAAGATCGGAGCGATTGGTAATCTCGAGCGACTGCACCTGCTCCGGCGACATGTACGACGGGCTGCCTGCGATGCCTTCGATGCGTGAGATATCCGAGTCTGCGACCAACGCGATACCGAAGTCGATGATGCGCACGTCATTGGCTTGCGTGAGCATGATGTTCGACGGCTTGATGTCGCGATGAATGACGCCGCGGCTGTGTGCGTAGTGCAGCGCCTTGGCGCACTTGTACATGATCTCCACCACGTCATCGACGGGCAGCAGATTGTCCGGTTTGCAATAAGCCGACAGCGTGCGGGCGCCGTGCACGTGCTCGGTGACGATGTAGTAGTGACCGTTTTCCTCGCCGGCATCGAAGATCGGCAGGATGTTCGGATGCTGCAGCATACCGACCATGTGCGCTTCGGAAAGGAACATCTTGCGCGTCACGCGCGCGCGATCTTCGTCGTGCGACTCGAGGTTGTAGACCTTGATCGCCACGTCGCGGCGATAGTAAGGATCGTGAGAAAGATAAACGACGCCGGTGCTGCCGCGACCGACTTCCTTGACGATGACATATTTCCCGATCTTCTCGGGAATGCGCTGTTCGCGTGTGGCGTTGCGCTGTGCCATCAGACCGCCCATCTCACTGCTCGGGCTCACTTCGGGCTCACTGGACTAGAGGATGTTTCGCACTCCGAGCAAAATCGCTGCCGCGAAAATGCCCGCAATAACATCATCGAGCATAATTCCCAGCCCGCCGGAGAGTCTGTGATCAGCCTCGCGGATCGGCCAGGGTTTCCAGATGTCGAACAGCCTGAATAGAGCGAATCCGGCCAATACCCAGTAAACATTCGCCGGCACCGTCAACATCGTGACGGCGAAGCCGGCGATTTCGTCCCATACGATACCAGGATGATCGTGCACGCCCAGCCGCCTGGCACTCTCGCCGCAGACGTAGATTCCGAACAGCGCTGCGAAGATCGCGAAGCCCAGATGCGCGGCAAAGCCGAACTGCATCACAAAAAGCACGATTGGGATTGCGATCAGCGTCCCAAATGTGCCCGGCGCCCAAGGACTCAGGCCGCTGCCGAAGCCAAATGCGACCAGATGCACGGGGTCGCGCATCAGCGCAGGATCCGCACTCCACTTCATGGCTCACCGGCCGCGAAATGATCGTAGCCGGCGCGCTTGATCCTGAACGGCTGGCCGTCACGCAGGCACACCACATCCGTATCTGCCGTAATGACGCCAATTTGCGTCACTCGCTGCTGAAGCTGCAGCGAGCTCAGCACAGCGGCCGCCCGCTCGGCCGGAAGAGTGAACAGCAACTCGTAGTCGTCGCCGCCGGCCAGTGCGTACTGCAAACAATCGTCTGCTTCGAACAGCTCTCGCATGGCGGCGGACTCGGGCAACAAGTCGACGTTCAGCTGCGCACCCACGCCGCTGGCTGCGCAAAGTTTCTTCAGATCGGTGAGCACCCCATCGGAAACATCCATGGCCGCTGTCGCTACCGTTCGCAATTGCCGGCCCAGCTCGATTCGAGGTCGCGGCCGCAGGAAACGATGGCTGAGAAAAGCAGCAGATTCGCCGCCCAGGATACGACGCTGAATCACGGCAAGCCCCGCGGCCGCTTCGCCGGGAATGCCAGAAACAAACAACAGATCGCCCGGCCTGGCACCGGCACGCGTGAGCCAGGCATCGGATTCGACCCAGCCGGCGATTTGCACGGTGATGACCAATGGCCCACGCACGGTGTCGCCGCCGACGAGCGCGACGTTGTATTCATCCGCCAGCTCGAACAGGCCGCTGGCGAAACCGTTGAGCCATTGTTCGTTGGCACGCGACAGCGAGAGTGACAAAGTCATCCACGCCGGCTCGGCGCCCATTGCCGCCAGATCGCTGAGATTCACCGCGAGCGCGCGGTAGCCGATATCGGCTGCGTCGCTGTCGGTCAGGAAATGAACGCCCTCGACGACGGTGTCCATCGCGACGACCAGCTTGCGGCCCGCATGCGTATCGAGCACGGCCGCATCGTCGCCGACGCCGAGCAGCACGTCGCTTCGCGCGCTCTGGCGCGCGAAGTAACGGGCGATGATGTCGAATTCTCCGAGGCTCATACGGAAAGAGTAGCCTCAGTTGAGGACGGCGGCTATTGCCGTTCGGCGGCGCGGATCTCGCGGGCGGCGCGATCGAGTACGGCGTTGATGTACTTGTGCGCGTCGGTGGCGCCGAAGCGCTTGCACAGGTCGACGCCCTCGTTGATCACCACGCGGTACGGAATATCCAGACGCTGCTGCAGCTCGTACATGCCGATCATCAGGATGGCCGCTTCGACCGGATCGAGCTGCTCCAGCGGACGATCGACGAACGGCTTCAACGCGGTAGTGATCGCTTCATTGCGCGCGATGACCCGGCTGACCAGCTCGATGAAATGATCCTCATCGACGCCGGCCGAGTCTTCGCTTTCCAGATACTGCTGCTGGATCTCCTCGGCGCTCTGCTGCGTCAGCTGCCATTGATACAGCGCCTGCATCGCCAGCTTGCGAGCGAGCGAGCGCGCGCGAGAGCCGGTGCCACGAGCGATTGGTTTGGGAGCCTCGTCAGTCATCAAGCTTCGATCTTGCGCAACAGATTGGCGAGCTCGATGGCGGTCACGGCCGCATCGGCACCCTTGTTACCTGCCTTGGTACCGGCACGCTCCACCGCCTGCTCGATCGTGTCCGTCGTCAGCACGCCGAACGAGACCGGAACGCCGGTGTCGTTCGCCACCCGAGCCAGGCCGCCGGCGCACTCACCCGCGACATAATCGAAGTGCGCGGTGGCACCCTTGATTACGGCGCCGAGCGCGATGATGGCGTCATAACGCTTGCTCAGCGCCAGCTTGCGGGCCACGACCGGCAGGTCGAACGCACCCGGAGCGCGCACGATCTCGATCTGCTTGTCGCTGGCGCCATGGCGACGCAACGAGTCGACCGCGCCTTTCACCAGCTGATCGACGATGAATTCATTGAAGCGCGCCGCCAGGATGGCAAAGCGCAGCTCGCGACATTGCAGGTCGCCTTCGAGGGTCTTGATGGATTCCATGGGATACGCAGGCAGCGCAGGCTGGATGGGGGGCGAAGTATACGGAAAATAGGCCCGCAGGGCCTAGGACGCGCCAGGCCCCTCTTTCCGCATGGCGCGGCGTCGGCGGCCTCAGCCGTGGACGTACTCGACCACTTCCAGGTCGAAACCCGACAGGCCTTGCATCTGCTTCGGAGCCGACAGCACCCGCATCCGGCTGACACCCAGATCGCGCAGGATCTGCGCACCGATGCCATAGGTTCGCAGCACTTCCGGGCCGACGTGGCGGGGCGTATGGGCGCTCTCCGTGTGGCTGATGGCCTGCACGGCGTCCATCAGATCGCGGCCCGTCTCTTCCGGCCGCAGGATCACGATGACGCCATTGCCTTCCTTCGCGACGCGAGCCATGGCCGAACGCAGCGGCCAGCCGAGCGCGGGCTCGTGAATGCCGACCACGTCGCTCAACGTGTTCTTCAAATGGACGCGCACCAGCGGCGGCTGCTCGTTGGACAGCTCGCCGGCTACCAGCGCCAGGTGCACGGTGCGATTCACATGATCTTCGTAGCAGAACATGCGGAACGCGCCGAACTCGGTCTGCACCTGCTGCTCGGCGATGCGCTCCACCGAACGTTCCTTTTCCAGGCGATAGCGGATCAGGTCGGCGATGGTGCCGATCTTGAGGCCGTGCTGTTTGGCGAACTTCTCCAGATCCGGACGCCGCGCCATGGTGCCGTCGTCATTCAGGATCTCGACGATGGCCGCTGCCGGCTCGACGCCGGCCAGACGCGTCAGGTCACAACCGGCTTCGGTGTGACCGGCGCGCGTGAGCACGCCGCCCAGCTGCGCCATGATTGGGAAGATGTGGCCGGGCTGGCGCAGATCTTCCGGCTTGGCCTCGGGCTTCACAGCAGCGCGGATCGTGGCAGCACGATCGTGCGCGGAAATGCCGGTCGTTACGCCTTCCGCCGCTTCGATGGACAACGTGAAGTTGGTGCGATGGTCGATGTTGGTGTCGCTCACCATCAGCGGCAAACGCAATTGTTTGCAACGCTCGCGAGTCAAGGTGAGACAGATCAGGCCGCGCGCATAGCGCACCATGAAATTCACATCTTCGGGGCGGACGAACTCGGCGGCCATCACCAGGTCGCCTTCGTTCTCACGATCCTCATCGTCCATGATGATGACCATCTTGCCGGCGCGGAGGTCGGCCAGAATCTCATCGATAGTATTCAGCTTCATGCGAGTCTCAAACCAATCAGGCGGGAGCGTTCAGGCGCTCGAGGTAGCGCGCGATGATATCCACTTCGAAATTGACGCGCGTGCCGACGCGGTACTCGTTCAAGGTGGTCACTTCGAGCGTGTGAGGAATCAGGTTGACGGAGAATCTGGCGCCCTCGACATCGTTCACCGTGAGGCTGACGCCGTCGATGCAGACCGAGCCCTTGCGAGCGATGTAACGAGCGAGCGCTGCCGGCACTTCGAACTGCACGCGGATCGAGCGCGCATCGTTGACTCGTTCGGTCACCGTGGCGATGCCATCGACGTGGCCCGTCACGTAGTGACCGCCGAGCGGCTGGCCGGCGCACAGCGCCTTTTCCAGATTGAGCTGCTGACCGGCGCGCCACTGGCCCAGCGTCGTGACGTTCAATGTTTCCAACGAGGCGTCCGCGGCGAAGGCATCGCCTTCGATGCGCGTCACGGTCAAACAACAGCCGCTGCAGCTGATGCTATCGCCGATGGCGACCGATTTCAGATCCAGCCCTGGCGCGCCGATGAGCAACTCGACATCGCCGCCGCGCGGTGTGAGCGCACGGACTTCGCCAACCGACTGCACTATTCCAGTAAACATTTCGCGAATCGCCAATCAACTCTCAGGAGCGCACTTTGCCAGCAGACTGGACCAGGGGCTGATAAAAAAAGACTATGAGGCTTCCGGGCGGCGGCGCAGGGTCAAGCGCACGTCGTCGCCGATCCGGTCGACGGCATGCATTGTATATCGTTGCGCCTGATCCAGCGTCTGTAGTGCCGGCAGGCTCGCCATGGCCTGCGCGTCCGGGCCGAGCAGCAGGGGCGCCACGTAGGCGATCATCTCGTCGGCCAGGCCGAGCTGCAGAATTCGACCGACCAGCGTCGGCCCCGCCTCGACCAGCACGTCATTGCACATCCGACGCCCCAGCTCGGCCAGCACGAACTCGAGGTCGATGCGACCGTCGGCGTCCAACGGCGCTGCCACCAATTCGGCGCCGGCGCTGCGCGCGGCACTGGCAGCAGCCGTAAAAACCACCGTTTCACCCGGCAGCTTCAGCATCGCCGCGGTCGGCGGCATGCGCAGCTTGCTGTCGAGCACGACTCGCAGCGGCTGACGGCCGAGCATATCGATCGACGGGTCGCGCACATTCAACTGCGGATCATCCGCCAGCACCGTGTCGATGCCCGTCAACACCGCACTCATTCGCGATCGCAGCTGCTGCACATCGGCCCGTGCAGCATCGCCTGTGATCCATTTGCTCTGCCCATTCGCGAGCGCGATGCGTCCATCCAGGCTGATGGCGGATTTCACGATCACACGCGGGCGGCCGGTGAGCATGCGTTTCTCGAAACCCAGATTCAGCTCGCGGGCCGCATCGGCCAGCAATCCAACCTGCACATCGATGCCCGCCGCCTGCAGCTGGCGCACGCCATCGCCGCTGACTTTCGGATTTGCATCGAGCACGCCGATAACGACGCGCCTCACGCCCGCACGAATCAGTGCATCAGTGCACGGCGGTGTGCGGCCCTGATATGAGTGCGGCTCGAGCGTGACATACACCGTCGCACCCTGCGTCTGCGCACCTGCCGCTTGCAGCGCCAACGGCTCGGCATGCGGCTCGCCCCACTTGCGATGCCAGCCCTCGCCGACGATCCGCTCACCCTGAGCAACGATGCAGCCAACGCTGGGATTGGGTGGCGTGGTGTGACGGCCGAGCGCGGCCAGCTCGATCGCCCGCTGCATCAGCCGTTCGTCGACCCGCGAAAACATGCTTATTTCTTCTTGTCGCCGCCGTTCCACAACGGCAACTGACCTTCGGTATCGCGCACGCGAGCACGCATGCGCTCGATCTCTTCGCGGAACGCATCCACGTCCTGGAAGCTGCGATACACCGATGCAAATCTCACGTACGCAACTTCATCGAGCGAGTGCAGCTCTTCCATGGCCATCTCACCGATCAGCCGGGAAGCCACTTCACGCTCACCGAGCGCACGCAGCTTGTGACAAATATGCACGACGGCGGCATCCAGCTTCTCGCTCGCCACGGGGCGCTTTTCCAGCGCCTTGAGCAGACTGCCACGCAGCTTCTGCTCGTTGAACGGCTCGCGGCTGGCGTCGCTCTTGATGATGCGAGGCATGACCAGCTCGGCGGTCTCGAAAGTCGTGAAGCGCTCACCGCACTGCAAACATTCGCGGCGGCGGCGAATCTGCTGTCCTTCGCCCGCCAGCCGCGAATCGATGACCTTCGTTTCTTCGTGATTACAAAAAGGGCAATGCATGTGCCGAAGAAACCGCCGAGCTGTTCCTGATTACTTGGCCTGCGTGTAGACCGGGAACTTGCGGCAGATCTCTTCCACCTTCGCCCGGGTCCGGTTGACGGCGGCCTCGCTGCCATTCTCATCGAGAATGTCGGCGATCCAGTTCGCCACTTCGGTCACTTCCGCTTCCTTGAAGCCGCGAGTGGTCGACGCCGGCGTGCCGATGCGCAGACCGCTGGTGACGAACGGCGAGCGAGGATCGTTCGGCACTGCATTCTTGTTGACCGTGATGTGCGCACGGCCCAGCGCCGCGTCCGCATCCTTGCCCGTGATGTCGCGACCGATCAGGTCCAGCAGGAACAAATGATTGTCCGTGCCGCCCGACACCACTTTGTAATTGCGCTTGATGAACGCAGCCGCCATGGCGCGCGCGTTGGCGACGACCTGCTTCTGATAGGTCGCAAACTCTGGCTGCAACGCTTCGAGCAGCGCCACTGCCTTCGCAGCGATCACATGCATCAGCGGGCCGCCCTGCGTGCCCGGGAACACCAGCGAGTTGAGCTTCTTCTGAACCTCTTCGTTCTCTCGCGCGAGGATCAGGCCACCACGCGGACCGCGCAGCGTCTTGTGCGTCGTCGTAGTCGTCACGTCGGCAATGCCCACCGGGCTGGGATACACACCCGCCGCGACCAGGCCGGCGACATGCGCCATGTCGACCAGGAAATAGGCGCCGACGCTATCGGCGATCTTGCGGAAACGCTCCCAGTCGACCACGCGCGAGTACGCCGAGAACCCGGCGATGACCAGACGCGGACGGTGCTCCTGCGCCAGACGCTCGGCCTGGTCGTAGTCGATTTCACCCGTAGCCGGATTCAGACCGTACTGCACGGCCTTGAACAGCTTGCCCGAGAAATTCACCTTGGCGCCGTGGGTCAGGTGACCGCCGTGGTCCAGGCTCATGCCCAGGATGGTGTCGCCCGGGTTGATCAGCGCCAGATAGGCGGCGGCATTGGCCTGTGAGCCGGAATGCGGCTGCACATTGGCGTAAGCGGCGCCAAACAGTTGCTTGGCGCGATCGATGGCCAGCTGCTCAGCCACGTCGACATGCTCGCAACCGCCGTAATAACGCTTGCCGGGATAGCCTTCCGCGTACTTGTTCGTCAGCACCGAGCCCTGGGCTTCGAGCACGCGCGGGCTGGCGTAGTTCTCAGAAGCGATCAGCTCGATGTGGGCTTCCTGGCGGCGACGCTCAGCGTCGAGCGCAGCCTGCAATTCCGGGTCGAAGCCGGCAATAGTCGCGTTGGCGGGAAACATGGATACCTCGGCAGTAGGGGCGCCGATTGTACGGGAAAGCGGCTGCGCTGTCGGAGGCAGCTACGTCAAACCCGGGCAGGCACAGCCGCGGAAAGCTAGCCGGCTTCCAGGTGGGCCGCTGTCTGCTCTTCGCTGTCCAGGAAGGACTCGACCACCCGGGTCCAGGCCCGGGCCAGATTGCGGCGGTTGTAGCCCCCGCCGCCCATGGCGACGACGCGGCCGTGGCCGAGCTGGTCGGCGATGGCGCACAAGCGGGCGGCAGCATGCGCATGCGCAGCCTCGCTGAAGCGCAGATGAGTAATTGGATCCCCGTCCAGGCTGTCCGCGCCGCATTGGAGCAGGATGAACTCGGGACGGCCGGCCAGCAGATACTCCTCGACCCGCGCCCAGGCCTGGTGATATTCGGCGTCGTCAGCGCCCGGCGGCAGCGGAATATTGAGCTTGGTGCCACGCGCCGGCCCTGCCCCGGTCTCATTCGCATGGCCCGTGCCGGGATAGAGATATCGGCCGTCCTCGTGCAGGTCCGCAAACAGCAGATCCGGATCGTCCTCGAACGCATAGAACACGCCGTCGCCGTGATGGGCGTCGATATCCACGTAGGCAACGCGCTTCAGCTGATGGCGATGGCGCAGATAGTGGACGGCGATTCCGCAGTCGTTGAAGACACAAAACCCCGCAGCCCGCTCGGGTGCCGCGTGGTGTAGGCCGGCAATAGGAATGAACGCTCGCCGGGCTTTGCCGGACATGACGGCTTCGACTGCCGTCAGCGTGCCGCCGACGACACTGCTGGTCGCTTCGTAGACCCCGCGGAATGCCGGGGTATCGCCGGCATCCAGATAACCGTGGCCGGTCACCGAGCGCTCACGCACCAGATCGATGTAAGCAGGCGTGTGAAACCACTCCAGCTCCTCGCGGGTGGCGGGCCGCGCCCCGGCGCGCAGGACTCGGCCGTCCATGCCGCAATTGTGCAGCTCGCGCATGAACGCTTCGTGCCGGTCGGTCCCGAACGGGTGGCCGTCGCCAAACCCATAGCGGGCGATTTCGTCACCGGAGACGAGTAACACGCTGCGGCTGGCTTCAGACACGGCGAAACACCCCGGGTGCGAACATCGATGCCACGCAAACAATCGAATGGCGCACTCTACCCGCAAGCTCGCCAGCATAGCCAGAGCTGGCGATTCCGGCGCAAATCACTTCCGTGGCGGCTTGGTTCTTCTGATCGCGGCCTGCATCAGCACGATGGCGGTAATGGGCGCGGTGAATACCACGAACAAGGTGATCAGCAGCTCATGAATCACCGGGCTTTCCGCCACGGCCGTAGCAATCAGCATCGACGCCACCAGCACACAGCCCACGCCGAGCGTGTTGCCCATGGAAACACTGTGGATGCGCATGAAGAAGTTCGGCAGCCGCAGCAGTCCGATGGAGCCCACCAGCGTCAGCAGCCCGCCGATGATGAGCAGCACCGTGGCCGGCAACGCCGCCCAAGCAGGAATCTCCGGGATCATGGCTCGATCACCTCGCCTCGATACAGAAACATCGCCAGCGACGCCGAGCCGACGAAGCCGAACAGCGCAATCAGCATGGCCACCTCGAAATGCACGAACGAAGTCCAGCGCACGCCGAACAACAGCAGCGTCAGCATGCCGTTGATATACAGAGTGTCGAGCGACAACACGCGATCCTGCGCGGTCGGTCCTCGCATCATGGCGATCGCGGCATTCACCATCGCCAGCGCGAAGCACAACTGCGCGAACCACACCGCCCCATGCAGTACGGCATTCATTCGAAGATCTCCCGCAGCGGCCGCTCGTAGCGTTGTTTGATGATGCGGATCCATTCCTCCGGATCCTGCAGATCCAGCACGTGCAGTTTCAGCACCGAGGAGTCATCGGTCAGGCCCGACCAGACCGTGCCCGGCGTTGCGGTCACGATCATGGCGAGCACCGCCAGCCCGTGCGGATCGCGTAAATCCAGAGGAATGTCGAGGAAATCGCTTTTCACTTCGCGCCTGCCGGTCAGTCCCAGCACGATGCGGCCCACCGCTATGTTCGATTTGATGATGTCCTTGAGCACCACGAACAGCAGGATGAAGCCGACGTGTACTCGGTGCAGACGCGGCCGCACGGGCCGCAGCTTCTGAAAGCTGAGCACCATGCCGAATGCGACCACCAGTCCCAGCAGGATATTGCCGAGCGACAGCGACCCTGTGAGTACCAGCCATAGCACGGCCAAGCCCACAGGAAACAGCACGGGAATGCGCTTCATAACGCCACCTCCGCGCTGGGAATGACTGCCTGGATATATGCCGCCGGATCCTGCAGCCACTCTATCGTCTCCTCGAGATATTCCATGACCGGGCCGGCGAGGATGGTCATGGTCACGCACAGCACGATCAGGAAGGCGACCGGTGCCGCCTCGATGAAGCGCAGCCGCGGCGTCGCGCGTCCGGTCTGCCAGAAGGTCCGCATGCCGCGATTGGTCAGCGCGAACAGGCCGGTGAATCCCGCGACCAGCAGCGAGACGATCAGCAGCCATGCATCCGCCGACGATTCATCCAGCGCCGGCCCCAGCAGTGCCGAGATCATCGAGAACTTGGCGAGGAAGCCCACCAGTGGCGGCAGGCCAGTGGTGAGAATCACGCAACTGACGAACGCCAGGCCCAGGAAAGCCAGCGCGGCCGGGATCGCGACGCCGACTTCGTCGACCTCGTTATCGGCGACCTCGGCCGGCTCGCCTGCCATGAATGCGGTGTACGTGGTCGGCTGCGGCGCCATCGTTTCGGTGACCGAGTTGACGCGCATGCGCTCGCTCATGCCGGCGATGAGGAAGAAGGCCGCGCCCGCCGGGACCGATGCGATCAGATACAACAGCATCGGCGCGAGGGCCGGAGTGACGCGCAGCGCGATGACTGCGAGCAGCGTGCCGGAAGAAACGATCACCGAGAACGCCACCAATCGCGTCAACTGTCGCGCAGCGAGCATGCCAACGATGCCGAACCAGATCGTCGCCACCGTGCCATAGAACAGCCACGGCCCACCGAATGGCACCGGCGCGTCGGGCTGCGCCAGCAACGAGCCAATGCGCAGCAGCGAGTACACACCCACCTTGGTCATGATCGCGAACATCGCAGCCGCCGGCGGGCTGGCGGCGCTATACGTCCGCGGCAGCCAGAAATTGAGCGGCCAGACGCCCGCCTTGATCAGGAACGCGATGCCGAGGATGCCCACGCCCGCCTCGAACAGGCCGCGGTCCGCGTCTGCCAGCGCCGCCCAGCGCAGGCCCAGGTCCGCCATGTTCAGCGTGCCAGCGACACCGTAGATCAGCGCCACACCGGTCAGGAAGATCAGCGAGCCGATCAGATTGACCGCGACGTAGTGCAAGCCAGCTGTCACGCGCACTGCGTTCGAGCCATGCATCAACAGGCCATACGAGGCGGCCAGCAGGATCTCGAAGAACACGAACAGATTGAACAGATCGCCGGTGAGGAATGCGCCGTTGAGGCCCATCAACAGGAACAGCACCATCGAGTGATAGTGCACGCCGACGCGATCCCACCGTGCCAGCGAATAAACATGCACGGGCAAAGCGATGGCCGCGGTCAGCGCCAGCATCAACACCGCCAATCGATCGACGACCAGCACGATGCCATACGGCGCGACCCAACCGCCCAGCAGGTATACCTCCACCCCATGCTCGAGCAGTCCGGATTGCGGCTTGATCAACCGGTACAGCAGGTACGCGGCAATCGCCGCCTGGGCAAGAATGGTCAGCAATGCAATCGACGACCGCAGCATGGTGCGCGACTGCGGCAGAAACAACAGCAGCGCACCGCTCACGAGTGGCAAGACGATGGGCAGGACCGGCAAGTGTTGTAACAACGTGCTCACTCGCCCTTCTCCACGCCATCGACATGATCGGTGCCGGTGAAGCCGCGCGCCGCGATCAACATGACCAGGAACAGCGCCGTGGTCGCGAAGCCGATCACGATGGCGGTCAGCACCAGGGCCTGCGGGATCGGATCGTCGAACAACGCCGGATCGGGCACCACATTGGGATCAATCAGCGGCGGACGGTCCAGCGTCAGACGCCCCATCGCGAAAATGAACAGATTGGTCGCGTAGGACAGCAGCGCCAGCCCGAGAATCACCTGGAACGTACGCGGCCGTAACACCAGCCACACGCCGCAGGCGCAGAAGATGCCGATGGCCACAGAGTAGATCAGCTCCATCAGCGCACCATCCTGACGCTGGTCATCGTATCGTCATCGGACACGCGCCGATGGCTGCGCAGCGACTGATGAGCCAGTGCGATCAACATCAGCGTAGTCGTGCCGACCACCAGGAAATAGACGCCGAGATCGAACAGCAGCACGCTCGACAGATGCAATTTGCCTATCAATGGCAATTTGGGCTCCCACACGATTGCAGACAAAGAANNAGGGTTNTTTCGACGCGAACCACGCGAGCGCGCCGGCACCGGCCGCGCACAGCAGGCCGCCGCCGATCCAATATTGCGGATGGATGCGCATGCGCGACTCCACCCACAAGGTGCCATTCACCAGATATTGCGCGATGAAGCCCGTGGCCATCACCAACCCACCGACGAAGCCGCCGCCGGGCGCGTTGTGACCGCGCAGCAGGAAGAACACCGAGACCACACCGGCCATCGGCAACAACAACCGCCCGAGAATGGCGGGCACGAGCAACGCGCCTCGAGGTACCGGATCACGCGGGTCGGGGAGCTCACGCGACGGATCGCGCTTCTCCGATGAGGTGGCCATGACTTCGGGCGCCGGCCGGAACCGTCGCAACAGTTTGTAGATCGTCAGCGCGACGATGCCGAGCACCGTGATCTCGCCGAACGTATCGAAGCCGCGGAAGTCGACCAGGATGACATTGACGATGTTCTGGCCGCCGCCGCGAGGCAATGCGTTCTCGACGATGAAGTCTCTGATGCTCGGTCCGGCGGGCTGCGTGAGTACCGCGTAAGCCAACACTGCCATTCCCAGGCCGGCGACCACCGCCAGCGTTGCATCGCGCAACCGGCGGAAACGTGCGCGGGTGGTATCTCGATTCTGCAACTCCAACGGCAGACGTTTTGGCATCCACCGCAGTCCGAGCAGCAGCAGGACGGTGGTCACGGCTTCCACGCTCACTTGCGTCAACGCCAGATCGGGCGCGGAGAACCATGCAAACGTCAGTGAGGTGACCAGACCTGCGCAGCCCACCATGATCAACGCCGCGAGACGGTGGAACTTCGCCTGCAACGCCGCGCCGATGGCACAAGCGCCGCCCACCAGCCACAGCAGTGCGAAGGCCGGATCGATCGACGCCAGATGAGTACCGAGGTCGATTCCCAAGTGCCCCGTCGTCGCTACCGCCGCCATGGCGATGATGAAGAACACGATCAAGGCCAGCTGAGTCTGCAGGCGCGTCGACGACATGATGCGCGCCAGCTTGGTCGCGGCGCGGACCAGCGTGACACGCGCAACCGCGAAGGCGCGCTTGCCGTCGAAGCGCCGGAACAACGGCGTCAACATGCCGACCGGATGCCCCTGGCGCGTCAACCATATGTGAATGGCAATGCCGCCGAGGAACGCGGCCGCGCTCATCATCAGCGGCGTGTTCAGGCCGTGCCACACGGCAAGGCTGTAGTGCGGCATGCGTTCATCGCCCAGGATGGACCGCGTTGCCAGCTCGAGCACCGGGCCGATGGTGATCGCCGGCAGCGTTCCCACCAGCAAACAGGCCAGCACCAGGGTGGCGCTGGGCAGCAACATCCAGCGCGTGGGCTCATGCGGTTCGCGCGGCAACTCACCTGGCGCCTTGCCGAAGAACACCTGCCGGATGAAGCGCGCCGAGTACGCCACGCTGAACATGCCGGCCAGCGTGGCGACCGCCGGCAACGCAATGCGCACCCACAGCTCTTCGCCCGCAAAGATGGTCTCGGCAAAGAACATTTCCTTGGACAAGAACCCGTTCAGCAGCGGCACGCCGGCCATGGCCGCGGCCGCGACCGTCGCCAGCGTCGCTGTGATGGGCATGGCGTGATACAGACCGCCGAGACGTTGCAGATCCCGCGTGCCGGTCTCGTGGTCCACGATGCCGGCCGCCATGAACAGCGACGCCTTGAAGGTGGCGTGATTGAGCATGTGGAACACGGCGGCCACCAGCGCGAGCGTGCTGTTCATGCCCAGCAGCAGCGTGATCAGCCCGAGGTGGCTGATGGTGGAATAAGCCAGCACGCCTTTCATATCGCGCTGGAAGGTCGCCGCATAGGCGCCGAGCAGCAGCGACGCGAGCCCGGCGCTGCAGACGATCGCGAACCAAAGATCGGTTCCCGACAACACTGGCCACATCCGCGCCAGCAGGAACACGCCCGCCTTGACCATGGTCGCCGAGTGCAGATACGCGGACACCGGCGTCGGCGCCGCCATCGCACGGGGCAGCCAGAAATGGAATGGGAACTGCGCGCTCTTCGTGAAAGCGGCGAGCAGCACCAGCACGACGATCCAGGGATAGAACTCGTGCGCCCGGATCGCCTGCGTCGCCGCGACCACGTCGTCCAACTCGTAGCCACCGGCGATGTGCCCGAGCATCAGTACCGCCGCGAGCAAGCACGTGCCACCGGCCGCGGTCACTGTCAGCGCCATGCGCGCTCCAGCTCGCGCGTCGGCACGGTGATACCAATAGGCAATCAGCACGAATGAGGTAAAGCTGGTCAGCTCCCAGAACATCACCAGCTGAATGAGGTTGCCCGACAGCACCACGCCGAGCATCGAGCCCATGAACGCCAGCAAGAAGGAGAAGAAGCGCGGCACGGGGTCGGCGGGCGACATGTAGTAGCGGGCGTAGAGCACCACCAGCGCGCCGATCACCGTCACCATCATGGCGAACATCCACGCGAAGCCGTCGAGGCGCAGCCCGAACGACAGCCCATATTGCGGCAGCCAGTCGACCGAGGCGCGCACCACCTCGCCGGCCGCCACCTCCGGGTAGAACCTGCCGAGCAGGACTGCACAGGAAATCGCGACTGCAGCCGCGAGCCACGCCTCCACGTTGCGGGCGTTGGCTTGGAGCAGGCCGGCACCCAGAGCGCCGACGAACGGTAGTAGCAGTACGAGGTAGAGAGTCATCAGGCGCAATGCTGCATGACTCAGCCCCGGGTGGGTAGTCACCCGGAGCAAATCATCGAAAATCCCCGATCAGTGGGACGGCACAATGGCGACGTCGCACGGGGCCAGTTCGATGGTCCGCCGCGCCAGGCTGCCGAGCAGGAGCTCCGACCACCAGGACCGGCCCTGCTTGCCCATGACGATGAGATTACAGCCCAGCTCCTCGGCCTTCGCGGCGATCGCCGTGCGCGCATCGCCCAACTCGACGAGCACGTTAACGTCTTTCACATCGGGCACGCGCGCCAGGAACTCTCGCATCTCGGCCTCGGCTTCCAGCCGCGTGGTATGGCGATAGTTCGCCATCGCCTCTTCGGACACCCCTGACGAGCTCAACCGCCCGGCAAACGGAGGGTCGTACGCGTTGAAGACGTGTAACACCGCCCCAGGCGCCAGCACTCGCGCAAAGCGGAGCGCCTGCAGAGCATGATCGGAAAAATCCACCGGCACGATCACAGAATCATAATTGATCCGCGAATCCTGCTTGGACACCAGCAGCGGACGCTGAACGCGGCGCGCGATGCGCTCCGCGGTGGCACCCAGGAGCAGATCCTTGGCGGGATTCAGTCCGCGGGCGCCCAACACGAGCAGGTCCGAGCTCGCCGCCATCGCCAGCACCGCATCGTTGACCTCGCCAATCTCCACGACGCATTCGCTCGAGGCACCGCCGGCCGCGACCACATCGCCCGCGAGCGCCTCGAGCCTTTGCCGGGCCTCGGCGACGAGCACGGCGTCGCCACTCGAATCGGCCTGCGAGAACCGTTGCAGGGCCTTCACCGATGCTCTGTCCAGGATGTGCAGCAGCTGCAGTCCGGCCCCGTGCTCCTTCGCAAGCGCACCGGCGCGGAGCGCGGCACGATGCGAGTACATCGAGAAATCGGTGGCGACGACGATTTTTCCGATCGATGTGCTCATATATTCTCTCCTCGTAACGCTTGCAGCGTGTCTTGCGACGGCTGGTAGTGCTGACGCCGCCCGCGCGAACGCTGAATCAACTTTTCAATCTCGGCCACGACGAACACGAAGGCGCCCGCCAGTAACACCCGCCCCCATTCCGCCGCGGACAACCCGGTCGTACCGAACACGGTCTGAAACGGCGTCCAGTAAGTAAACGCGAGCTGCAGCACCGCGCATACAGCAATCGCCACCAGGACGTAGGGATTGCCCAGCAAACCACGGCGCGACAGCACCGTGGCATGGATGAAGCGGCTGTTCACAAGATAGAACATCTCGCTCACCACGATGGCATTCACCGCCATCGTGCGCGCCGCCTCCAGCGTAGCGCCGCGTTGCATTTCCCCGAGGAACAACCCGAGTGCGGCCAGCATCATCAAGACCGACACCATCACGATACGCCAGATGAAGAAGCCGCTCAGCAACCGCTCATCCGGTGCGCGCGGCCGCCGCCGCATGACATCGTCCTCCGCCGCCTCGAACGCAAGCGCGAGACCGAGCGTGCTGGATGTCACCATATTGATCCACAAAATCTGCGCGGGCGTCATCGGCAAGGTCAGCTCGAACAGGATCGCGACCACGATCACGAGTGCTTCGCCGCCATTGGTAGGCAGCATGAACAGAATGAACTTCTTGATGTTGTCGTAAACCGCGCGCCCCTCGCGGATCGCTTTGCCGATGGTCGCGAAGTTATCGTCCGCGAGGACCATATCCGCAGATTCCTTGGCTGCATCCGTGCCCTTGCGCCCCATGGCGACGCCGATATCGGCGCGCTTCAGCGCAGGCGCGTCGTTGACGCCGTCGCCAGTCATCGCGACCACATCGCCATTCGCTTGTAGCGCTTGCACGAGCCGCAGTTTGTGCTCGGGGCTCGCGCGCGCGTACACATCGATGCTTTCGACGGTGGCACGCAGCGCCTCATCGTCCAGCACTTCCACTTCAGCGCCGGTCAGCGCCGCATTTCCCCGGCCGATGCCGAGTTGTGCGCCAATGGCACGCGCGGTATCCGCATGATCGCCCGTGATCATCTTGACGCGCACTCCCGCCGCGTGACACTGGGCCACGGCGGCAATCGCCTCCTCACGCGGCGGATCGATCATTCCGAGCAGCGCGAGCAGTGTGCAGCCCTGCTCGACGTCATCGGTCGACAGGTGATGTTGAGATGCATCGACGGGCTTGCACGCGAGCGCGAGGATGCGCATGCCGCGACCGGCGAGATCAGAGATTCCGCGGCGCCAGTAATCGACATCGAGCGCCGCGGGCCCAGTGCGACCCATCTGCGCCGTGCATTTGCTCATGATTACTTCGGGCGCGCCTTTCAAATAGACGACCGCGGCGCCGCGCGGATCGGCATGCAGCGTTGCCATGAAGCGATGCTCGGACTCGAACGGAATCACATCCGTCCGCCGCATTTCGAACCGTGCAGCGTCGAGATCGATGCCGGCTTTCACACCGAATGTGAGTAGCGCGCCCTCGGTCGGATCGCCCGCGATGCTCCATCCGTCTGGCGATGAATGCAGCGCGGCGTCGTTACACAACACGGCGCAACGCGCGGCCTCGCGCAAGATGGAATCCTGCTGAACCGCTACCGCGTGGTGAGCAAACAGAATTGCACCGCTCGGCTCATAGCCCACGCCACCGACCTCGAACACGCCGGGCGCGGCGATGACTCGCTGCACGGTCATTTCATTCTTGGTGAGCGTACCGGTCTTGTCGGAGCAGACCACAGTGACGGCGCCCAATGTTTCCACCGCCGGCAACTTGCGCACGATTGCATTTCTGCGCGCCATCCGCTGCACGCCCAAGGCGAGTGTCACCGTCATGATCGCCGGCAATCCTTCCGGAATCGCCGACGCCGCCAGCGCGACGACCATCATGAACATGTCGCTGACGCCGTGGCCGCGCCACCAGACACCCATTACGAATGTCATCGCCGACAGCACCAGAATGGCCACGGCCAGCCAACGGCTGAACTGAGCGATCTGACGCACCAGCGGCGTGGATACTTCCTCGACCGCGGCGATCATTGCGCCGATGCCGCCCAGTTCCGTGCGGACACCCGTAGCGACCACCACTCCTGTGGCACTTCCCGACGCAACCAATGAGCCGGAGTACAGCATGCAGCGCCGCTCCGCGAGCACCGCCGAGCCGTCCACCGGCGCGACCGATTTGGCCACCGTGACCGATTCACCGGTCAGCAGCGACTCGTCCACGCGCACATTTTTCGCGCTGACGATACGGAGGTCGGCCGGAATCCGGTCGCCCGACACGACCGCGACGACATCCCCCGGGACGAGATCCTCGGCGGACACTTCCACACGCTTGCCATCCCGAAGCACCATCGCGTGCAGCGACAGCATCTGCCGAATGGCATCGAGCGCCGTTTCCGCCTTGCCTTCCTGGATGAAACCGATCACCGCATTGACGACCACCGCCGCCAGCAGCACACCGGTATCGATCCAGTGGCCAAGCGTCAGCGTGATGACTGCCGCGGCGAGCATCACGTAGATCAGGACATTGTGAAATTGGCGCAGCAGCCGTAGCCAGGCCGGGCGCCGGTGGCGCGCAGGTAGTTTATTGGGGCCGAACCGCCGCAGCCGGTCGGCGGCTGCTCGGCCAGACAACCCGGCGTCTGCATCGGTACCGAGGGTTTGCACTACCTCGGAAATCTGCATGGCGTGCCATGCCTCGCTCGACTCGTGGTTCACCCCATCACTTACGTTCCTTGAGCTCCTGACCAGCAGGCCCGCACAGTGCCGACATTGGCCCCCTCGCAACCATGCGGGGAAGGCGCTAGCAAGTACGGGATTCCAGGCAGGAGCGTGAAAAATCGGCCGCTCCGCCCGCGGGCCGATCCCTGTATCATGCCGCTCCTTGCGCGCGTTCCGCGCCCGTAACGATTTCAAGCCTCGAGAGCGAGCCACAGATCCCATGGCCCAATTCATCTACACCATGAACCGCGTCTCCAAGGTGGTGCCGCCCAAGCGCATCATCCTGCGGGACATCTCCCTGTCGTTTTTTCCGGGTGCCAAGATTGGCGTGCTGGGCTTGAACGGCTCGGGTAAATCCTCGCTCCTGCGCATCATGGCGGGCGAGGACAAGGAGATCGACGGCGAGGCCCGCCCGCAGCCCGGCATCAAGATCGGCTTCCTGAAACAGGAGCCGGGATTGGATCCAAACAAGGATGTGCGCGGCAACGTGCTCGAAGGCGTCGGCGAAGTGCAGTCGTTGATCGACCGTTTCAACGCGGTCAGCGACAAGTTCGCCGATCCCGACCTGGATCCGGACGAGATGAACAAGCTGCTCGAAGAGCAGGCCAAGCTGCAGGACGCCATCGACGCCAAGGGCGGCTGGGAACTGGAGCGCACGCTGGAAGTGGCCGCCGACGCCCTGCGTCTGCCGCCCTGGGACGCGGATGTGACCAAGATCTCCGGCGGTGAGCGCCGCCGCGTCGCGCTGTGCCGCCTGCTGCTGTCCAAGCCCGACATGCTGCTGCTCGACGAGCCCACCAACCACCTGGACGCCGAGTCGGTCGCCTGGCTGGAACGTTTCCTCGAGCAGTACCCCGGCACCGTCATCGCGGTCACGCACGATCGTTACTTCCTCGACAACGTCGCCGGCTGGATCCTGGAACTGGACCGCGGCCACGGCATTCCCTGGCAGGGCAACTATTCCTCCTGGCTCGACCAGAAGGAAAAGCGCCTGGCCATGGAAGAGAAACAACAGGAAGGCCTGCGCAAGACGCTGGAACGCGAATTGGAGTGGGTGCGTTCCAATCCGAAAGCACGCCAGGCCAAGAGCAAGGCTCGTATGCAGCGCTACGAAGAGCTGGCTTCGCAGGAATTCCAGAAGCGCAACGAAACCAATGAAATCTATATTCCGCCCGGCCCGCGCCTGGGCGAGCTGGTGATCGAAGCGCAGAACCTGAAGAAGGGCTTCGGTGAGCGCCTGTTGTTCGACAACCTGAGTTTCAACCTGCCGGCCGGCGGCATCGTCGGTGTGATCGGCCCGAACGGCGCCGGTAAGACCACGCTGTTCCGCATGCTCACCGGCCAGGAAAAACCGGATAGCGGCGAGATCCGAATTGGTTCCTCGGTGCAGCTGGCTTACGTCGATCAATCGCGTCAGTCGCTGACCGACAGCAACACGGTATGGCAGGAGATCTCCGGCGGACTCGACATGATCAAGGTCGGCAACTACGAAACCGCGTCGCGCGGCTACGTCGGTCGCTTCAACTTCCGCGGCGCGCAGCAGCAGCAGCTGATCGGCGAGCTGTCGGGCGGTGAGCGCAATCGCGTGCATCTGGCGAAGGTGCTCAAGAGCGGCGGCAACGTCCTGATGCTCGACGAGCCCACCAACGACCTCGACGTGGAAACCTTGCGCGCGCTCGAGGAAGCGTTGCTGGGCTTCCCGGGCTGCGCCATCGTGATCTCGCACGATCGCTGGTTCCTGGACCGTATCGCCACCCACATCCTGGCCTTCGAAGGCAACTCCGAAGTGGCCTGGTTCGAAGGCAATTACGCGGAATACGTCGAAGACTTCAAACGTCGCAAGGGCGACGATGCGGCCACTCCGCATCGCATCCGTTACAAGAAGCTCGACGCGTGAGGACATCCAAGATGGCGCTGACACGGACGGCTAACGCGTGATCTCCAACGCAGTCATTCTAATCATCGCCATCTTCGGACTGTTGCTGCTGATACTCGCGTGTCAGCGGCTGTTCCGCGCCCGATTCCTCGCCGCTGGCGGTAGCGCCTTCACGGGCGCACTGCTACTCGCCATTGCAGCCTTGTTGTTCGTCGTATCGTTGAATCTGCATACCTACGCTCGTCTGACGCTCGAGCGCCCGGTCGCCGAGATCGTGTTCGAGCAGCGCGCACCGCAGACGTTCAACGCCACGCTCACGCAAGTGCCGAACGGCGAGATCCAGATGTTTGTTTTGTCCGGCGACGAGTGGCAACTCGACGCGCGCGTCTTGAAATGGAAAGGCTGGGCGAATCTGTTTGGCCTCGACGCGCAGTATCGCCTGGAGCGCGTCAGCGGCCGCTATCGCGACATCACTCAGGAGCGCACCGCCGATCGCACGGTGTATCCGCTCGCCGAAAACCCCGGGCTGGATCTGTGGCAGATCACGCTCGACAAGCCCACTCGCCTGCCCTTCGTGGACGCCGTCTACGGCAATGCCGCTTACATGCCGATGTCCGACGGCGCCCGTTATGAGATCTCGATAACCCAGACCGGCTTGATCGCCCGCCCGGTGAATGCGGCGGCTCAACAAGCCGCCGGCAGCTGGAAATAAATCTCGGTCAGTGGAACAGTTTGCCCATCGACGAGAGCGACGAGCTCAGATCGCTTTGTGACGGCAGCTTGCCGTCCGGCGTCAGCTTGTCGATGACTTGCGGCAGCATGCCCGCGAGCTTGTTGGAAGTGTCCGATTCACTCAGTCCGGCGCGTGCTCCCAAATCCGAGACCGTGCCCGATCCCAGCACCTGTTTCACTTGCTCGCCGGAAATGGGCAGGTTCTCACCCTTGCCTATCCACGACTGCAACACGTTACCCAGGCCGGCGCCCTGGAAAGCACTGGTGAGATTGTTCAGCGCGCCCGGCGCGCTGAGCATGCCGATAACTTGTTGCAACAGGCCTTTATTCGCGGCTTCGCTCGGGTCGCTAGCCTGCCGATGTCCTCCGAGCATGCCGCCGATTTGATCGAGCAATCCCATGGCGGAACCCTCCACTGAGTCGAAGAGGGCGCGACTATATGCCCCTGGCACGAGGCACCCGCATCCGCAGATGGTGCAGCGTCACCCCACCCAGACGCGGGCGTTCCGGAAGATCCGCATCCACGGGCTGTCCTCGCTCCACCCATCCGGATGCCACGAATTCTGGAACGTGCGGTACACGCGCTCCGGATGCGGCATCAGCAATGTCACTCGGCCGTCCGGCGTCGTGATGCCGGTGAGGCCCCGAGGTGAGCCGTTGGGATTCTCGGGATAACGTTCCGTCGCGTTGCCATGGTTGTCGACGAAACGCAGCGACATGAGATTGGCGCCGACCAGCGCGTCGATGTTGCCGCGACCTGCGAAGTCCGCATAACCCTCACCGTGCGCGACGGCGATCGGCATGCGCGAGCCTTCCATGCCGGCGAAGAACAGCGACGGCGATTTCACCACTTCGACGAGGCTCAGGCGGCCTTCGAATTGCTCGGAACGATTGCGCACGAACTTCGGCCAATGCTCCGTGCCCGGAATCAGCTCGCGCAGCGCCGCCATCATCTGACAGCCGTTGCAAACACCGAGCGAGAATGTCTCTGACCGGTTGAAGAACTTCGTGAACGAGTCACGCAGCTGCGAATGGAACAGAATGGATTTCGCCCAGCCCTCGCCGGCCCCCAGCACGTCGCCGTACGAGAAGCCGCCGCAAATGACCATGCCGCGGAAATCGTTCAGATCGAAACGCCCCGCGACCAGATCGGTCATGTGAACGTCGAACGGCGCGAAGCCGGCGCGATGGAACGCAGCCGCCATTTCGACATGGCTGTTCACACCCTGCTCGCGCAGGATCGCCACCCTCGGCCGCGCGCCCTTCGCGATGAATGGCGCGGCGATGTCTTGATTCAGATCGAAGCTGAGTTTGACGTTCAGACCCGGGTTGTTCGGATCGGTCACCGACTCGAACTGCTCCTGCGCGCCTTGCGGATTATCGCGAAGCTGCGTCATGCGGAAGCTGGTCTCCGACCACGCACGATGCAGCTCGGTCCGCGACTCGTCCAACAGCGACTCGCCGCCGGAACGAACGCGCACGCGGTCGGCTTTCGTCACCTTACCGATGACGCGGCTCATCGTGGCGAGGCCATGACGATCCAGCACGCTCAGCACGGATTTCACATCGCTGCTACGAACCTGCAGCACCGCACCCAGCTCTTCGCTGAACAACGCGGCGACGCAATCGCGCAGCTCGATACCCAGATCGATATCGACGCCGCAGTGTCCGGCGAACGCCATCTCGGCGAGCGTTGCAAACAAACCGCCGTCGGAACGATCGTGATACGCGACGATGGAACCGGCCGCGCGCAATGCCGCGATGGCGGCAAAGAAATTCGCGAGCACTTTCGGATCGTCACAATCCGGCGCTTCGTGACCGAGCTTGCCGAATACCTGCGCGAGACAGGAACCGCCGAGGCGATCGCGCCCCGCGCCCAGATCGATCAACACGAGGTCGCTGTCGAGCTCCGGCCGCAGTTGCGGCGTGAGCGTGCGACTGACATCGCCCACCGGCGCGAACGCCGAAACGATCAACGACAGCGGCGCAACCATCCGGCGAGGACCTTGATCGCCCTGCCAGCTGGTCTTCATCGACAACGAATCCTTACCGACCGGGATGGTGATCCCCAACGCCGGACAGAACTCCTCACCGACCGCCTTCACCGTCGCATACAAATCCGCGTCTTCGCCGGGTTCGCCGCAAGCGGCCATCCAGTTCGCGGACAAGCGGACCTGATCCAGCGCGGCGACGTCGGCAGCAGCAATGTTTGTAACCGCCTCGCCAACCGCCATGCGACCGGATGCCGGCGCATTCAGCAGCGCGAGCGGCGTGCGCTCGCCCATCGCCATCGCTTCACCGGTCGCGGAGGTGTAATCGCTGATCGTCACGGCCACGTCGCTGACCGGCACCTGCCACGGACCCACCATCGGATCGCGGCTGATCATGCCACCGACGGTGCGATCGCCGATCGTGATGAGGAACGTTTTGTCCGCGATGGCCGGAAAGCGCAGCAAGCGATAAGCCGCGTCGCGCACATCGAGATTGGCACTCGTGAAATCGTCGCCGAGCGACGGCAGCTTCTGCACGTCGCGCGTCATCTTCGGCGGCTTGCCGAGCATGACATTGAGCGGCAGGTCCACCGGCGGATCTTTGAGCAGAGGATCGCCGACCTTCAGCCAGCCATCGTCAGTGATGTCGCCGACCACCGCGAACGGACAACGCTCGCGTTCGCACAGCTCGGCAAAACGTTTCACATCCTTCGCATCGATCAGCAGCACGTAGCGCTCTTGCGCTTCGTTACACCAGATCTCGACCGGCGACATGCCGGGCTCGATCGACGGCACAGTGCGCAGGTCAATGCGACCGCCGCGACCTTCGGTGTGTGCGATCGACTCGGGGATCGCGTTGGATATACCGCCCGCGCCGACGTCGTGAATCAGCAGGATGGGATTGTCTTGACCCATCGCCCAGCACTGATCGATGACTTCTTGCGCGCGCCGCTGAATTTCAGGGTTGCCACGCTGCACGGACGCGAAATCGAGATCTTCGGTGCTCGCGCCGCTGCCGACGGAGGAAGCCGCGCCGCCACCCAAACCAATGAGCATCGCCGGCCCGCCGAGCACGACGATCTTCGCGCCTGGAGGAATGTCCGACTTCTCGACATGCATGCGACGCACGTTGCCGACGCCGCCCGCAATCATGATGGGCTTGTGATAGCCGCGCAGTGTGGCGCGTGCGCCCGACTTCTCGGCTTCCAATTCGAACGTACGGAAGTAACCGAGAATGTTCGGACGGCCGAACTCGTTGTTGAAAGCCGCGGCACCCAGCGGACCCTCGACCATGATGTCGAGTGCCGACGCAATGCGCCCGGGCTTGCCGAAATCTTTTTCCCAAGGCTGCTCGAAGCCGGGAATGCGCAGGTGAGAAACGGAGAACCCCGCGAGGCCCGCCTTCGGCTTGCCGCCGCGGCCGGTCGCGCCTTCGTCACGAATCTCACCGCCCGAGCCCGTCGCCGCGCCGGGGAACGGCGAGATCGCGGTCGGATGGTTGTGAGTCTCCACCTTCATCAGGATGTCGATGGGCTCGTCGTTGAACGCGTACGCGTGCTGATTCACATCGGCGAACCAGCGGCGGCCCACCGGGCCTTCGATCACGGCGGCATTGTCACGATAGGCGGAAAGCACGCCGCGCGAGTTCTTCGCGTACGTGTTCTTGATCATGGCGAACAGCGACTTGGGCTGACGCTCGCCATCGATGATCCAGTCCGCGTTGAAGATCTTGTGCCGGCAATGCTCGGAGTTCGCCTGCGCGAACATCATCAGCTCAACGTCGGTGGGATCGCGGTTCAGCTTCGTGAAATTCTCGGCGAGGTAATCGATTTCGTCTGCCGACAGGGCCAGGCCGAGCGACTCGTTCGCTTCGACGAGCGCCTCGCGGCCGCGAGCCAGCAGCGCGACAGTGTTCAGGCGGCGCGGCGACTGGTGATCGAACAACTGAGCCGCGTCGTCGTAGGAAAACACCGCCGCTTCGGTCATCCGGTCGTGGAGCACCGGTGCCATCGCTTCGAGGTCCGCCGCCGACAAGGGCTTGGAGCCGCGCACGAAGTAAGCGATGCCACGCTCGATGCGCTCGATCGCCTCCAGCCCGCACACCTGCGCGATGTCGGTCGCCTTGCTCGACCACGGCGAAATCGTGCCCGGCCGCGGGATGACGACGATCAGCTGCTCGTCCGCGCCCGGCGCCGCGCTCGGCTGCGCCGGCCCGTACGTCAGCAACGCCTCGAGGACGCGGCGTTCTTCAGCGCTAAGTTCCCGTCGCGCTTGAACAAAGTGCGTGAAGCGCGTGCTCAGGGACGCAACGGCGGGGACGCGCGAACGAAGGGCAGCAAGCAGGCGAGCAGAGCGGAAATCCGACA
Organism: Steroidobacter cummioxidans; assembly: GCF_003104955.1. Taxonomy (NCBI): domain Bacteria; kingdom Pseudomonadati; phylum Pseudomonadota; class Gammaproteobacteria; order Steroidobacterales; family Steroidobacteraceae; genus Steroidobacter; species Steroidobacter cummioxidans. The sequence continues at coordinate 29,229 of NZ_LSRW01000012.1, forward strand.
GTGCAGGCGCGCCAGACAGTGTCAGCATGCGGTGCGGAAGGGGGCAGCGGAACGGGCGCGAATGATAGCGGAAATACCAGCGAAAATGCGGCCGGCAAGCGGGCCGAAACGGCCGGGGCCAAAAGGGGACAGATTTGAAATCTGTCCCCTTCCGTCCCCGTGTCAGTGCGTGGCTACTTCTTGTCGCCCGGGGTGTACACGGGCATCGGGAAGGGCGTGACGTTGGAGCCCTCGAAGTTGCTGATCTTGCTTACGCCCTGCTGCCGCACCTCGTCGATGCGCAGCACCGAATGCATCGGCAGATAGGTGCGTTTGACGCCCTCGAATTCAGCTTTCACCTTCTCCTCGGTGGGGTCGACCACGACGGCGGAACGCTCGCCGAACACCAGTTCCTCGACTTCCACGAAGCCGAACAACGAGCCATGGCTGACCTTGCGGGCGTAGATCTCGTAGACCTTGCCCTGGTTGACAAACACGACCTTGAAAATGTGACTGGTTGCCATCTTGCTGTTGGGCCTAGGTTGGTAGGCTGCGGTTCCAGGCTATGTAACATTCCCGGGTCATTTACCCGGCGCCACCGCGACCGCTACCGCGTAAGCAATCTCCTGAATTTTTTCGGTCAATGGCACTGAAACTCCGCATCATCAGCGATCACTATAAGGCGCTCGGCAAGCGCAGCTCACGTCTGTTTGGCGTCACCGGCGGGCGGATCGGCCGTGCCGCAGACAACGACTGGATCCTGCCGGACCCCGATCGCTACATCTCCAGCCACCACTGCAAAGTGGAGTTTCGTGCCGGCCAATGGATGCTGGAGGATACCAGCACCAACGGCGTCTTCATCAATGGCTCCGACGTGCCCGCCTCGGTGGACGGCGCTTATGCGCTAAAAGATGGCGATCGGCTGCGTTTGGGCGACTACGAAATCATCGTCAGCATCGATGAACGCCAGGATTTCCCCCCGGATGCCAGCGGCCAGATGCCCGCACCGGCGCGCTCGCCAGCTCGCCGCGGTGCGCCCCCGCCGGAAGTGGACCTGGGCGAAGAGCTGGACCTCACCGACCTGTTGACCGACGCGGCCATCAAGCCGGCCCCTGCTGCCCCGGCCAGCGCCGGCAGCTCGTCTCCCAGCATGCTCGATATCAACAAAGCGCTGGGCATCGACATGCAGCCCACGCGCCCCGGTCTGCCGAACAACACCGTGCCGGGCAAACCCTCGCGCAGCGGCTTTACTTCGCTGCTGGACGGCCCGGACCGAGGCGATCCGCCAGGCGCCGCGGCTGGCCGCAAGCCCGAAGACTGGCAGATGCAGACCCAGCCGTACGATCGCAAGTCATTGCAGGCGTTGACTAATCCAGGCGCGATGTCCCGCCCGGCCGAGAAGCCTGCAGCGCCCGAGCCGCGCACCGGCCGTCGCTCCACCGATGCCATGGTCGAGCCGAGCAATGGCGTCGAAGCCTTCTGTCGCGGCGCCGGTATCGATCCGGCGTCGATCCCGCTGGAAACTCAGCATGCGCTGATGCAACTCGCCGGTCAGATGACTCGCGAGGTCGTGCTCGGCTTGATGGACGTGCTCAAAGGGCGTGCCGATCAGAAGAACCGACTGCGTCTGAGCCAGACGGGCATTCAGCCGGCCGACAACAATCCGCTCAAGTTCTCGGCCAGCGTCGATGAAGCGCTGGTCAAGCTGTTCGACGGTCACAACAACTCGCGTTATCTCGGACCGGTGGACGCGATCCGCGACTCGTTTGCCGATCTGCGGGCGCATCAGCAGTCGCTGTCGGCCGCCATCCAGGCTGCTATCGACGAAGTGATGAATCGGATCGAGCCGGGCGAGCTGCAGGAAAAGTTCGACCGCGGCTTGAAGCGCGGCGCGCTGCTCGGCGCAGCCAACAAGATGAAGTACTGGGACCTCTACACCGAGTTCTATCACGTGCTCAATCAGCGCAACGAGCAGAACCTGCCGACGCTGTTCGCCGAAGAGCTGGCTCGCACGTACGCCGAGAAGGCGCAGCAGAAAAAGCGCTAGTCAGAGAGAAGTGACTCGTGACTAATGACTGGTGACTGGTCAGAACGAGTACTTTCATGCCTCGAGGTCAGCCCCGGCGGGCCACACCGAGGCATGAAAGAGCCCATCTGATCATTCATTAGTCATTAGTCACGAGTCACTTCTCTCTTACTAAGGCGAACGCCGCGGCGTTAGCATGCTGTTCGGATTGGTGGGCGCGACGGTGCTGGTTGCGCTCGTCGTCATGCCGCCTTCGCGTTGTGCCGCCGGGCCCGTATCGGTCGCGACCCAATCCAGAATATCCATGTAGCCGCGGATGTTCTCGACGAAGCGCACCGGTTCCCAGCCTCTGGCATAACCGCGCTTCACTCGCGAATACCACTTCTCTTGCGTCAGCAACGGCAAATGCTCACGCACGTCATTCCATGCATCCGGATTCTTGCCATGCATCTGCGTCAGGATGCGTGCGTCCTCGAGATGGCCGACACCGACGTTGTACGCAGCCAGCGTAAACCAGGTGCGATCCGGCTCCAGAATGCGCTTGGGAACCTGCTCACGCAGCCACACGAAATATTTCGCGCCGCCAAAGATGCTGGCGCGCGGATCGAGTCGATCGCCGATGTTCAGTGCCCGCGCCGTTTCTTCGGTGAGCATCATCAAACCGCGCACGCCGGTGTGAGAAGTCGCGCCCGGATCCCAATGCGATTCCTGATAACCGACCGCCGCCAGCAGGCGCCAATCGACACCGATCTCCGCGGCTGCCTCTTTGAACCAATGCCGATACTGCGGCAGACGCGATTCGATGTGTTCCATGAACACGCGCGCCTGGATGTAATCGAAGCGGTCCGTGGCGCCATAGTAAGTATCGAGAATGGACGCGAGCCGGCCTTCGGCGCGTGCCGATGAAAAGAACGCGGTGACGCGCTTGAGCAAAGTTGGATCGCGCGCATCCACCGCCCACGCCAGTGCCTTGCCGCCGGACAAGTCGAATGCAATTCGAATCTCGGGATGGAAGGCGCGACCGATGGCGAACTCATTCGAATCCGCGACGGTGTAATCGAACTCGCGCCGGGACAATCGATACAACAACTCTTCCGTTTCCACCGCGGGATTCTCGACCCACGACAGGTTGCCGTAGTGAACGCGCAGCTGCTCGAGCGTGGCGGCGTGCGCACTGCTGGCAACGACTTCGATGTGACCGTCGTAGGTTTGATCGAGGCGTCGCGGTCGCGGATCGCCCTGGCGGAAAATCAGATGCTCGCGCACCTGCTGATACGGCGGCCCGAATCCCGCTTCCGCCGGCAGGCGCAGGCCGCGAGTCAGGCCGGCCGCGGCGATGTGAGCCCGTCGCGATTCGAGCTCGCGCACCACGTCGGCGACGTTGGGCACGGAGTAAATGAACAGTTTGACGCCCAGCTCGGCGGCAAAGCGCGCGGCCAGATCGAATTCGGGCCCCTGCGGCCCATCCGCACCCAGGTAGTAGGCGCTCGGCAGGTTGCGGGTGACGACGCGCAGCTCGCCACTGCGCAATATCTGCTCCATGACGCTCGGCGGCTGGGAACACGTGCCCAGCAGCAGCATCGCAATGATGGCGAGGGCAATCTTCACCCTGCCTCCTAGTGGCAACCCGCGAGGTCGGGCATTGGACCCGAAAGCCCGCCCCAGGGCAATGTCGCCGGTCCGCTACTGTGAGCGACGTCCCCAAGCGCCGGATGAGGGGTTCCCCGACCCGCCCCCATGGCAAACTCACGCCCCATGCGAACACTCAACGAACTCACCCAGGCTCTGACCCGCGGCACCGTGCGTGCCCGCCAACTCGTCGACGAAGCATTGGATCGAATCACCGATCCAAATGGCGAGGGCTCGCGCGCCTTCATGACCGTCGCTGCGCAAAGCGCCCGTGCCCAGGCGGACGAGATCGACCGGCAGCGAGCGGCCGGCGCGACGTTGCCCGAGTTTGCGGGCATCCCCATCGCAGTCAAAGATTTGTTCGATGTCGCCGGCGAGGTCACTCGCGCGGGGTCGCGCATTCTGGCCAATGAGCCGCCTGCCCTGCGCGATGCTCCCGTGATTGCCCGGCTGCGCGGCGCCGGGTTCATTTTCATCGGTCGCAACACCATGACCGAATTTGCGTTCTCCGGCCTGGGATTGAATCCCCACTACGGCACCCCCGCGAGCCCGTTCGATCGCGCGACCGGCCGGATTCCCGGCGGCTCGACGTCGGGTGGCGCAGTTGCTGTGGCGGACGGCATGGCGGTGGCGAGCTTGGGCACGGACACCGGCGGCTCCTGTCGAATCCCTGCTGCGTTCTGCGGCATCGTTGGTTTCAAACCGACGGCACACCGCGTGCCGCGGGATGGCGCGACCCCGCTGGCCCATTCGCTCGATTCGATTGGACCGCTGGCGAACAGTGTTTCGTGCTGCGCGACGCTCGACGCGATCCTGCGAGGTGTAACGCCTCGCGCACCAGTTTCCGTTTCACTCAACGACATTCGACTGCAATTGCCAACGTCGCTCGTACTGAATGACATGGACGAGCATGTGACGAAGGCATTCGAGCGCGGCGTCGATGAACTGGCACGCGCAGGTGTTTCGATCTCGCGCCGGCCGTTGCCGGAGTTGCTGCGCATTCCGGAGATCAACTCACGCGGCGGGATTGCAACGGCTGAAGCGTATGCGTGGCATCGTCCGTTGATCGAACGCGATCGCGAGCAGTACGACCCTCGCGTCGCGAGCCGGATCATCAAGGGCGTCGATTTGACCTACCAAGATGTGCGCGACATGCACGATGCGCGCGCCGAGGTGATCGCGAGTGTCGAGCGCGCCACCAGCGACGTGGATGCTCTGGTGTTGCCGACGACGCCGATCATTCCGCCGCCGTTCACAGCGTTCGAACACGACGCGGATTACGCGCGGCTGAATGTGCTCTGCCTGCGCAATCCATCGCTGGCGAACTTCCTCGACGGCTGCGCAATTTCATTGCCGGTCCATCGTCCTGGCGAGCCGCCGGTCGGCTTGATGCTCATCGGACGGCGCGGCAGCGACGATCGTTTGCTCGCGATCGCTCAAACGATCGAGGCCGCGCTCAAACAGCGATAGATGTAATCGCTACGGGGTGCCCCCAGCCGCGGAGGAGATGTATAACCGGTCGCTCCTGGTCGTTGACAAGGAGTCTTCCGTGAACACAATCGGCTGGATTGGCACACTGACTGCGATTGCTCTGTGTGCAATGACGGGCTGCGGCTCCAAGGTGCCCTCGCCGCCTGCCGCAGACGCGGCCTTGGCCGCACAGCAGGCCACAGCATTCATCGAAGCCATCAAGCCGCGGCGTGACGGCAAGCCCGTCATCGCCGTCGTTGCCCGCAATGAAGGCACGGAGATCACGGATTTTTTGCTGACGCATGCAGTTCTGCAACGTGCGGACATTGCTGACGTGCATGCCGTCGCGCCTCGCTCTGGACCCGTCTCTTTATATCCTGCGCTACAGGTCGAAATCGCACAGGATCTCGCAACGTTCGATCGAACGTATCCTACGGGCGCCGATTACGTGATCGTGCCGGCCATGAGCGACAACACCGATGGCGCGATTCTGACCTGGCTGCAACAACAATCGGATCACGGCGCACGCATCATCGGCATCTGCGCCGGTGGACTGGTCGTGGGCAACGCCGGCCTGCTGGATCATCGTCGCTTCACGACACACTGGTACTACCTGGATGAATTGCGCGAGCAGCATCCCGCAGCCGTTTATGTGCCTCATCAGCGATATGTGATCGACAGCAACATTGCCACGACCACCGGCATCACAGCGTCGGTGCCGACCATGCTCGCGTTGATCGAAGCAATCGGCGGACCCGAGAAGGCACAGTCGCTCGCGGACGACTTTGGCGTGGAGTCGTGGACACCCGTGCACGACAGTTCGCTATTCGGCCTCAACTTCTCACGCGGACTGAGTTTTATCCTCAACAAGCTCGCGTTCTGGCGCAACGATGAAATGCGCGTCGATGTCGTCGAAGGCATGGACGACATCGCGCTCGCATTCACCGCCGATGCCTGGTCTCGCACGGGACATATAAAAGTGCAAGCGGCCGCACCGGCGCCGGTAAAGCTTCGCAGCGGCATCACTCTTCTGCCCGAACCTGCAGCGGTCGATGCCAATCCCCTGCCGCTCGCGGCCGATCTCAAGCCGATGGAACAACTCGACCGCACCCTCTGCGACATCGGCTCGCGCTTCGGCGCGGCCCGTCGCGAGTGGGTGATGATGGAGCTGGAATATCCCGGTCAGCCGGCGTGTGAGACCGAGTAGACGCAGGCGTTTGCCGTACGTCGCGAGATGAACATGCGCGTGCCCGTCGCGCGTATGTGCGCCGCCGACACTGGGCTCCACACTGATTCTTCAACAGCAGGAGTTCCCCATGGCATACGCCGGCAGCCCGAGCCGCTACACGTTCGAGCGTGGCTTCCCCACGCGCGACACGATGAAACAGGCCTATGACGACGCGGATCTCGACCGCGCAATTCAAGCTTACAAATTCTTCTATCCGACCGTGTCGGGCGCGGCGATCATCCGAGGCAACGGGCAGATCGGCGTCGTCCCCAACAAAGTATTTGGCATTCTCGATTGCGCGCCGGAGCAACTGGTGTACACCGCGAACTCCGATACGCCGTATGGTCCGTTGCTGCTCGATCTGAGCATTGGGCCGCTGGTCGTCGAACTGGCGCCCGGACCGTTGATTGTTTGCTCGATGGATATCAACCAGCGCTGGGTCGCGGACATGGGCCTGCCAGGGCCCGATGCCGGCCAGGGCGGCAAACATCTGCTGATCGGCCCGTACTACCACGGCGCAGTGCCCGAAACCGGCTACTTCGTCCATCGGGCCAGCAGCAACCGTCAGATCGTCGCCGTGCGCTCGCTGCCAGTGGAAGGCGATGTGAAAGGCGCGAAGGAACGGATCAAGACGATCAAGGTGTATCCGCTCGATCCCAAGACGCCGTGGCAGGAACCGAAGTGGCTGGACGCCACCGGCAAAACTCAGGACACGACGCCGCTGGATTGGGAAGACAACATCGAATTCTGGGAAGTGCTGCATCAGACGCTGGACACCGAACCCATGTTCGAGGGCTATCACAACGAGTACGGCGAGCTCGCCGCCCTGGGCATCGAGAAAGGCAAACCCTTCAAGCCCGACGGGCGCATGAAATCGATTCTCGAAGAAGCCGCACGGGCGGCCAATGCGCAGATGCGAGTGCAGGCGTTTGGCGATCGTCGGCCGGATCGTTTGCCGTGGCCGGATCGCAAATGGCAATGGGTGAGCCTGCGTTACGAAGATGGCGACTTCAACACTCACGACCGACTCGACCTGGAAGCGCGCGAGAAGTGGTTCTATCAAGCGATCGGTGCCTCGCCCGCGATGTTTCGTCGGGACCCGAAAGCAGGCTCGTTGTATTGGCTCGCTCAGAGCGATAAAGCCGGCGCATTTCTCGATGGCGGCAGCGCGTACAAGCTCACGGTGCCGCTGCCCGTGCCGGGCAAGCTGTTCTGGTCCGTGACGGTCTACGACACGGACACTCGTTCGCAGATACAGACCGAGCAAAAGCGGGCCGCGTTGCGCTCGCTATTCGAGCTGAAAGAGACCACCGGCAAGAGCGTCGATCTGTATTTCGGACCGAGCACGCCCAGAGGTCAGGAGCAGCGCTGGATCAAAACCCTTCCCGGCAAGGGGTGGTTCGCCTACTTCCGCATCTACGGTCCGCAACAGGCCGCGTTCGACGGCTCATGGAAGCCGGGTGACTTTGAAAAAGCAGTCTGATCCAGTCACTGAATGCGCAGTGCTGCAATCGGTCGCGCTCGCGCAATGACTAAGGAATGACCCAGTACGGTCAGCACCGCCACGCCCACGATCAGGGAGCACGCGGCAGCAAACATCCATGGCTCGAGGTCGATTCGATCTTCGAACCCATCGAGCCAACGCTTCATCAGCGGCAACGCAATCGCGCTGCCAACGATTCCGGCAACGGCGGCGAGCTTCATGAAGCGCCACAGGATCAAGCGCACGATCGCAGACGTGTCGGCGCCAAAGGCTTTGCGAACGCCGATCTCCAGCCGTCGCTCCTCCGCGGCGGATGAGGCCAACCCCAGTAAACCGACAATCGCCAGACTCACCGCCAGCACCGCGAACGCGCTGAAGATCTGACGTTGCCGAACGATGGAGCGATGCATCGAGTCGAGCGACTCGCTGAGAAACAGCCGGTTGATCGGCGCCGGATCGCCGAGCCGCTGCCATAAAGCGTCGATCCGATCGAGTGTCTCGGGCAGGCGCTCTCCCCGCAGCCTCACGCTGAGCAACTGAGCGCGAGACGGCTCGGCGACATACACCACCGAGTACATGGGCTCATCGAAACGCCCGAGCCGAAAGTCGTCCACCACACCGATGATCTCGAACGGCTGCCCCGAGCCGGGAAACGGATCGCGACCCAACGCGGCCTCGGCGGATTCGAAGCCAAACTCGCGCAGCGCCGTGGCGCTGATGACGACTCGCTGTACTGCAGCCGAATCCCCTGCTGTGATATCGGCTGGCTGATCGGCTCGAAAGAAACGGCCGGCCAGCGGTCGAAAGCCATACAGCTCGAGAAAGCCGGCATCGATGCGCACGATTTCGAACGATCGACGCGTGCCGTCGGCCAGCTTCGCGGCCGCGTTGCTGGTCACGATATTGATCGGCGCACCCAGCGCGCACGCTGCACCCGCCACTCCCGCCAGCTTCTGCACTTCGTCCACGAAAGCGCGTCGGCAGGTCGAGTGGATGAGCAGCATGTGTTCACCGTCGAAGCGCTGGCTCTTTTTCAGCAGATGATCGATCTGCTGTCCGGCAACGATCACCGACACGACCAACGCCGCGAGCATCGCGAACTGAGCGACCACCAGCGACTGACGCAATCCCCTGCTCTGCCCTGAACGACTGCGACCGCCATTCAATATGGACGCGGGGTTCAATCGTGACAGCAGCACCGCCGGATAAAAGCCGGACAACGCCGCGGTGACGACGGTGATTGCCACGATCGCCGCGAGCAGCTGCGGGCTACGCCAGTACTCGAAGGTCATCGGCACATCGAGCAAAGTACGCGCGACCGGCAACAGTAGCTCGCACGCAGATAGCGCAATCACCATGCCCACGGTGCTGAAGATCAACGCCTCGCCCATGAACTGAGTTATCAGGCTGACCCGACCCGCGCCAGCCGCTTTGCGCACGCCCACCTCCGTGCTGCGATGGATGGAGCGTGCCGTCGTGAGATTGATGAAGTTCATGCAGGAGATCAGCAGCACGAGCACCGCCAGCACTGGCGTCGCATACACCACAGCCTGTCGATCGCGCGAGTACACGAGCCGATCCAAAGGCGTCGCGCGCAACTGCACCTTTACGGAAGACCCCTCGCGTCGGTAACCGGCCAGGCCCGCATTGAACTGCTCTACCGTCACCCCTGGCTGCACGCGCACGAAGCTGAAAGTGCTCCATTCGCCGCGGTTCAGATTCATCACTGAAAAAGCAGTGCTCGATGAGGCCAGCATGCCGATGGCTTCAGCCCCGTTGATGCGAGTGTTGGGCGGCAAATCTTCCAGCACCGCCCGCACCACCATGGGATGCTCGCGATTGAACTCGAGTATCCTGCCGAGCACGGCTTCGTCGCCGAAGTATTTACGGGCCAGCGTGCGCGTCAGCACGATCGAGTTCGGCTGTGTCAGCGCCTGCTGCAGGTCGCCCGCATAAACGGGCATCGGCAGCACGCGAAACAGATTGCTGTCGGCCCAGGCGATCCATTCGTACGCCTCGACGTTCCCCTGTCGCACGACGTAACGCCCGTTCACGATGCGCGTGGATTCGACTGCGCCATGCACGTTTGCCGCGGCCCAAGGCGAAACATCGATGGGCGTCGTATCCAGATCGATGGGCGCCAGGCCCGGCAACGTATAGGACAGCGAGATGCAAAACACCTGCTGATAATCGGCGATCCAGCGATTGTAGGAACGCAGATGATCGATATAGGCCACGGCGAGAAACGTGGCCGCGAGCCCCACCGAAAGGCAGGCGATACTTACGACCGCATAGAAACGATTGCGCTCCAGATTGCGCAGGGCTGCGGCCAGGAAGTTGCGCAGCATGCCGATGATCTACGCGGCCAGCAATGTCTCGCTGACCACCCGACCGTCGAGAAACTTGATCGTGCGCCTGGCATGGGCGGCGTGCGCCAGCGAGTGCGTCACCATGACGACCGTCGTCCCCGACTGGTTGATATCGCCGAGCATCGCCATGACCTCCGCGCCATTCTCGGTATCCAGATTGCCGGTGGGCTCGTCGGCGAGGATCAACTTTGGATTGGCAACCAGCGCGCGCGCAATCGCCACGCGCTGCTGCTGACCGCCGGACAGCTGATGAGGCAAGTGTTTGGCACGATGACTCAATCCCACACGATCCAGCGCCGCGACGATGCGCTTGACCCGCTCGGCACGGCTCATGCCCTGATAGAGCAAGGACACCTCGACGTTTTCGGTGACGTTCAGATCGTCGATGAGATTGAAGCTTTGGAACACGAAGCCGATGCCGCTGCGGCGTCGTTGCGTCAGCTGCTGCTCCGAATGACGCGCCACGTCCTCGCCGAAAAACCAGTACGAGCCGCTGCTGGGACTGTCGAGCAGCCCGAGAATGTTCAACAACGTGGACTTGCCGCACCCCGAAGGCCCCATGATGGCGACGAACTCGCCGGCCTGAATCTCCAGGGACACGCCGCTCAGCGCGCGCGTTTCCACTTCATCGGTGCGATACGTTTTCGAAAGATTGTCCAGCTTCAGCATGCCTGCTGCTCCTTAGGCAGATCTAATTCACCAGCTCGATGCGATCGATGCGCGCGAAACCACTGTAGTTCGACGTGATGACCCGTTCGCCAGCCGCCAGGCCGCTCAGGACCTCAACCTGCTCGGCATTGCGCCTGCCGGTTTTGATCCGTCGCCGCTGCGCCTCGTTGCGCCCGACATCGAGAACGAAGACCCAATCGCCCCCGGTCTCCACAAGGAAAGCGCCGGCAGGCAACACCAGCGCCGGCGTGTCATTGCCGAGTGCCAGCCTGCCTTGCAGCCCCTGCCCGGCCAGCAACCCCCTCGGCGGCTCGCCCTCGAACGCCAGCTCAACTTTGAACGTCCCTTCCGTCACCTGCGGCAGTACACGCTTCACCCGAACGGTCACCTGCTGTGCATCGAACTCGATCGTCCCAGTCTGATCGACGCGCAGCCGTCCGAGATAATACTCATCGATATCGGCGGAGAGCTTGTAACCAGTATCCGGTGTGATCTGACCCAAGCGCGCACCTCGGGCCGGATTCTCACCGACTTTCAGATCGATGGCAGTCATGAGCCCGTCGACGGGCGCACGCACGGTGAGCTGCTCCAGCTTGCGCCGGGTGATGCCAATGTCCTGCTGCAATTTGCTCAGTTGCGCCGAGATCTGCGGCAGCTGCTGGACGCGCAACTGGTTCTGCTGTTCGTTGCTTCGTGCCTGCAAGGGCCGCAGCTTGCGCATGAACTCGAGCTCGTCGTGCACCGTATCGCTGGCCTCTCTCGGCAGCATGCCGCTCTTCGCCAATGCTTCTCGGCGCTCCAGGGCGCGCGTCAGCCTAGCGATGTCATAGTCGATCGATGCCAACGCCTTGTCGTTGCTGAGCCGGTTCTGCTCCAGCTGCGTCTGATACGCCTGCAGCTGGGTGATCGACTCGACCAGCCGCGCCTCGCGATCGAGCACATCGAGCTCGAGCTGGGTATTGGTCAGCTCCACCAACGGCTGTCCGGCTGTCACCACATCGCCCGGCTCCACCAGCACGCGCTCGACACGTCCGCCCTCCAGTGCATCCAGGTACACAACGTCGCGCGGCACGACCTTGCTTCGCAGCGGCACGAAATCGCGAAACATCCCTTGCGTTACTGTCGAGATCTCCACATTGGTCACCGGCACTCGCAAGCTGCGTTGAGCATCGCCGAACCAGGCACTCAGCATGAATGCGACCAGCACACCAGCCGTGGGAATCGCGATGAGTCGTAACGTCCTCGGTTTGCGCCACCACGGCCGCACGATTGCAATATCCATGGCCGCTGTCATGCCAACCTCCGCGAGCCAGTGTACGAGACCTACACCCGAGTACAAACATTCGGCTGGACAAGGGTTTGTGCGTTTTTTTCTCGGGGCTGGCCGCAGCCGCTGTCCGAAAACGGACAACGACAGCCCGCTTGTCGACTGAGCGTGGGACGGACTACGCTTCGAGCATGAGCAACGATGGCGTCGTGCTGATCATCGAGGACGATGTGGATGTGCTGCGGGCCGCGCGCCTCGCTCTACAGCCGCACGTGCAGCGGGTCGAGACTGCCACGTCCGCCGATGGGCTACGCGACACTTTGCAAGCCACGCCGTTCGACGCCGCGCTGCTCGACATGAATTTCACTCGGGGCGCACGCAACGGCGCAGACGGACTGGACGCGCTGGCCATCATTCGCGAAGTTGACCCGGCGCTGGCAGTCGTACTGATGACGGCTTATGGCGGCGTGGCGTTGGCGGTCGATTCACTCAAGCGCGGCGCCGCCGATTTCGTCCTCAAGCCCTGGCGCAACGAAGCGCTTGTCGAAGCCGTGCTCGGTGGCATCGAGCTCACCCGCACCCGGCGAGGCAGCGAGGCGCTGGATCTGGAAACTATCGAACGTCAGGCGATCGAGAAAGCACTGGCTCGACATGCCGGCAATATTTCTCTCACTGCCTCGGCGTTAGGGTTGAGCCGGCCCGCTTTGTATCGACGCATGTCGAAGCATGGACTATAGAGCGCCACGTTCGAGCGGCTTCGCTCTCGGTCTCGCCGCTCGGGCGATAGCCATTGGCGGACTCGTCTGGCTCGTCGCGATTCTGCTAGTGCACACGCAGCTCTACGCGACGCTCGCGATCGTCCTCACCCTACTGCTACTGATCGGCGTCGACTTCGTGCGCGCGGTCAGACGAACCGCTGACGGACCCGTCGGCATTCCGATTGAGAGCAGTGGCGACCATGCGCAGCAGCGTCGCGTCGAATACTTACAGACACTGCTCGATACCGTCGCTGCAGCGCTGATCATTGTCGATACAAACGGCGGCATTCGACGCATCAATCGCGCGGCTCACAGCCTGCTCAAAGGAACCGCCACGCAACTGCGCGACATTGCAGAGTTCGACGCGACCGCCGTGCACACGCTGCTATCGCTCGTGCCCGGCGCGAGACAGATCGTGCAGTTCACCGATGGCCGACATCTGCTGTGCACCGCTGCGCAATTCTCGGCACCGGGTCACGCGCCTGAACGGCTGATTTCGCTACAGCGAGTCGCCGGCGAGCTCGATGCGGTCGAAGTGAAGGCGTGGCAGGACATGGCGCGCGTGATTGCGCACGAGATGATGAATTCGCTGACGCCCATCGCCTCGCTCTCGGAAAGCCTCGAAGCCCAGTTGCGGGATCGGCCCGAGCCTGCGGCGAACGACGACGTGGCGAGATCCATCGATGCCATCCGACGCCGCAGTCTTGGCCTGATGAGCTTCATCGAGCGCTATCGACGCGTCGCCGACCTGCCGCCACCGGTGATTCAAACAATTTCCGCGGCGCGCCTGGTCAGTGACATTCAAAAGCTGGTCGCCGCCGAAGTTGACCGGTGCAACGTTCGACTGCTCACCAGCGTGACGCCGCTCGATGCCACCTTCCCTGCCGACGCGGCGCTGTTGGAACACGCCATTCTCAATCTTTTGCAAAACGCTCTGGACGCGACCGAACACACAACCGATGCCGCAGTGAAGCTCGAATGCACGGTCGAAGCGAGCCAGGTCGTCATCACCGTGACCGACAACGGCCTGGGCCTGCCGGAGCACGAGCGCGACCGGCTGCTGCTGCCTTTCTATTCCACGAAGCCCGATGGCTCGGGCATCGGGCTCGCTCTGGTTCGACAGGTGGCACTAGCCCATCAAGGCAGATTGGAAATACGCGACAACGAGCCGCGCGGGGCCGTTGTGTCTATTGTATTGCCGGTGGGTCCTTGACCAGCGATTCTGGCTGCCGCAGCAGCGTCCGTAACGATTCGAGATAACCCTGCCCGAAGCGGTTCATCGTCTCGATCGCAAATCGGCTCAATGGAAAGTACACCCCGCCGCGGACCCCATCGCCGCTGTCGAACAGCACCACCGAAGGCTCGCAATCCTTCTCGATCCGACGACGCATCGGGCTCTGGAAAGTCATTGGCTCGACCTGCAACGCGTCTGCCCCGTCGAGCACAGTAGTAGACGTCGCCGCTCCCTGAGGAATCCAGTTGAAGCACCCATTACGGGTGAAATCGGGCCGCGGCACTCGGGACTCCAGGTAGCACGAGTCCGCGTGCTCGGTGGCGCGGCAGTATTCGTCCTCGACCAGTGCGAGCAGATCCAGAAAGCTTTCGCGCCCGGTCAGCTGGATGCGAAAGTACAGCAGCGAGGCAATGAAGCCGACCGTGTTCTCGAGCTTGGCAAGGGTCCTGCTGTCGCTCTGAAATGGCACGACGGCATTGGTCGCATCACACCATCGCATCAACACTGCGATATATGCGGTGAACGCGGCCATGACCATGGTGGTCCGGCGCTGTCTGCACCAGGCAGCAAGCTCCGCTCGCAACTCCCGCTCGATGTCGAAATAGGCGATCTCCCATCCCGGACGCGCGGCCGCCGGTGACAACGACGCGTCCGCTGGAAATCGCAAGCGCCCGCTCTGCGCCACGACCTGCTGCCAATACTCGCCATGGCGCTCCAGCCAAGCCGGTAGCGTGCTTCGTTGCCAGGCCGAGAAGTCGGCGAACTGGACGTGTACCGGTGGCAGCGACGGCGCCTGACCTTGCATGGCTTTCTCATAACCCAGCAGCAGATCCCGCGATAGGATGTTCATCGATGCGGCATCCGAGATCGTATGCTCCATCGCCATGATTACCAGATGCTCGTCTGCTTTGACGGTCAGCAAGCGCATGACGAAGAGCGCATCCCTGGCGAGATCGACCGGCCCGAGAATCGCTTCGTTGATGACACGCTGAACTTCAGCTGCGCACTGGCTCTCGTTCATGCCGCGCAGATCCGCCATCTGCGGCTTGTAATGAATGTGCTCTGCGATCTCCTGCATTGGCTGGCCGTCGATGCTGACGATGCGAGTTCGCAAGGCATCGTGGTGGCGCACGAGGGCATCTGCGCTCGTATTGAAGGCGTCGATGTTCAAGCGGCCGCGCAGGCGAGTGACGGAGGCAACTTGCCGGATACCCTGCTTCTCGCCGAGATTATAGAGCGTCCAATGTGCCAGCTGAGAAAACGTGAGCGGCGCAAGCGCGCGCCCGGGGCGGCCCGCCTGCACAGGATGATCCGTCGCATCGAGAAGCTTCATGATCTGCGGCTTCGACGCGCGCAGTGCCTCCATGATGTCCGGCTCCAGCGCGCCTTTCGGCATCCGATAGCGAAGCTGGCCATTTTCGGACCACAACATGCCGCCCCGCTCCCGGATGTATTCGATGGCACTCTTCGCCCGCTCAGCAACGTCCTGTCTCACTGCGTTCATCGTCATCCTTCCCTGGTTAAATAACGCCCTCGACGAAAGCCATTTCGTCGGCGCGTGTATTGCCCACCACCATCAACTCGCTAACGACTTCTGCAAGCGCGCTCACCGTCGAATGACGGAAGATCGCGGCGACCGGCAGATGCGCCGAGAAGTGCTCTTCGACGCGCACGATGAGCTTCATGCCGTGTAGCGAATGCCCGCCGAGCTCGAAGAAGTTGTCGTGTCGGCCGACGCGCTCGACGCCCAGCAACTCGCTCCACATCGCAGCGATCGCTGCCTCGACATCTCCTTCGGGGGCGCAGTAATGCTCGGAAGTGTCAGACCCTATCGTTGGCGCCGGCAGCGCACGTCGATTCAACTTCCCGCTCGGCGTGACCGGCATCTGTTCCAGAACGACATAGGCCGCGGGCACCATGAATTCTGGCAGCCGTTCTTGCAAAAACTCCTTCAGCTGCTCATGGGTGGGTTCCGGTGGCTCGGCCACGGTGACATACGCGACCAATCGCTTTTGTCCCGGCACATCTTCTCGCGCGACGACAGCGGCTTCCTTGACCTGCGGATGGAGCGCGAGCTGCGCCTCGATCTCACCGAGCTCGATCCGGAAGCCGCGGATCTTCACCTGATCGTCGTTGCGTCCGAGATACTCGATAGACCCATCTGCGCGCCAGCAGCCAAGATCCCCCGTCTTGTACATGCGCGCCTGCGGAGCGTCGTCGAACGGATCGGGCACAAACCGGGCGTCGGTCAGCTCCGCCCGATTCAAATACCCCAGAGCCACATTGCGACCGGCTATGTAGATCTCGCCCGGCACGCCAACCGGCACCGGCATGCGGTGCTCACCGAGCACATAGATGCTGGTGTTCGCAATCGGCTGACCAATGGTTGGCAGCGCCGGCCAGGCCGCGGGATCGCCAGCCAATGTGAGCGCCGTAACCACATGGGTTTCGGTCGGACCATAGTGATTGTGCAGCCGAGAGCCATTGAGCTGCGCAAACAGGCGCACCATCTCGGGACTCACACGAAGCTGCTCGCCAGCAACGATGATGTCTCGAACACTGCGCGGCACGATGCGGCTGGTCTGCGAGTACTCCGCAAGACTCTGTAGCACGAGCGGCGGCACAAATACCTTCTCGACGTGGCCCTCGTTCAACAGGCTCATCAAGGCCCGCGGATCCCTGCGTACGCTCTCATCCAACAGCACCAATGTGCCGCCTGTGCACAGGGTCGTGAACGTATCCTGGAAGGCAACGTCAAAGCTCAGTGCCGCGAACTGCAGAACCCGCTGCCCCTCGCTGCTGAGATGCCGACGATGCCACTCGATGAGATTGACCATGGCGCGGTGAGGCATGGCGGTGCCCTTCGGCAACCCCGTCGAGCCCGACGTATAAATGACATAGACCGGATCCCGCGGCGTCAACTCCAGCTCGGTCGACGACAAGTTCTCATCGGAATACGCCGCAAGCTCGCTGCGCATACGCGTGAGTGAAATGGCTGGTCCGCTCCACAGCCCTGACAATGTTTCTTGCAAGTGATCCTGGGTCAGCACGACTGGCGGCGCGGCATCCTGGAGCATGTATTGGAGTCGCTCCATGGGATAGCTCGGGTCCAGCGGCATATAGCCCGCCCCCGACTTCATGATGCCGAGCAAGCCGACCAGCATTTCCAGGCTGCGATCGACACAGATGCCGACCACGTGATTGCGGCCCACGCCCAGGCCCCGCAAATGCCGAGCGAGCCGGTTGGCCTGACGATTCAACTCGTCGTAGCTGATGGATTCCTGCTGGTAGACCGCAGCACGCGCCTCGGGCGTACGCGCGGCCTGATCTTCGAACAACGTATGAACCCACGCATCCTGCGGATAGACCTGCTCCGTTGCGTTGAACAGCTCAATGACTTGCCGCCGTTCCTGATCCGGCAGGATGCCCAGCGAGAGCGCCGGTGCCTCAGGCTCGCGCTCTAGCGCAGTAACCAATGATTCCACGCCCGTTATCAGATACCCCGTCACCCGCTGCAGCGGCAGGCGTCGATCCGTTTGGGCAGTGACGCTGAATCCGTCGCCCTGATCGTCGACCGAGAGTGTGATCGGATAGTTCGTGCCGTTGCGGGATTGCAGGACGTCGATTCCATCCCAGTTCGGATCGCCCTTGCCGCTGCTATGCCGGTAGTTCAACAGCGAGCTGAACAGAGGTGTCGAGCTTGCGATGCCGCTGCAGCGTTGCGCCACGGCCAGCGAAGCCTGCTCGTGGCTCAGCAACTCCACCAGCTCCCGCTGAGTCAGTTCCACCAGACCTTTTGCCGTCTGCCCCTGCAACGACAGGCGCAGCGGCAGCGTGTTGATGAACATGCCGACGACCAGCTTTCCGCCGGCCTCGCCGTGCAATCGCCCAAGCAGAACACTGCCGAACACGACATCGTTGCGCCCCGTCGTGTGAGCCACCACGAGACTCCAGGCCGCGTGGAACAGCGTCGCCGCGCTGACTCCGAGTCGTCTTGCCTGCGCACGCAATCGCTGGGCGAGACCATCGTCGAAGGGTTGGGAGTGCTCCTCGATGTGGCTGCCATCTGCATGAACATCCACCAGAGCGAACGGCGCTGTCGGTTCATCGATCTCTCCAAGCTTGCTCTTGAAGAACACCTCGGCATCCTGCCGGCTCGCGTATGCGAGTGCCTGTGCGACATGGTTGCGATAGGGAATCGATTCCTGCAGGGTCCAGGCGCGACCTTTGATATGCGCGGCGATCTCGGCAACGATGATTTTTCCGGAGGTCGCATCGGCGACGATGTGATGCAACTGGAACAAAACGTACCAGCAGGACCCTGCGGGATCCGCCGCGACCTGCAGGCGCACCAACGGCGCTCGCCGCAGATCCAGTCGTTGCTGATCTGGGGCCATCCATTCGTCGAGTTGCTGCCTGACATCGCGATCAGGCTGTAGCGTCACCACATCCACGAGCACCGTGGCGTGCCGATTGACCACTTGCACCGGCTGTGGCAAATGTTCCCAAAGCACAGCGGTACGCAACACATCGTGACGATCAACAACCGCCTGCAACGCGGCCACGAAATCGTCCAGGCGTTCCCGCGAGGGGACCGACAGCAAGCAGGGAACTACATAGGCGTCCCCGCCTTCGGTCTCGCTCAGCAGGTGATGAAACAGGATGCCCTCCTGCAAGGGCGCGAGCGGATAGATGTCCTGAATATTCGCCGCGCCTCCGGGAACCGCACGGGCAATGTGCTCGATATGCTCTGGCTGCAGCTCGATCAGCGGCAACATCTCCGGCTGGATGGCCGTGCAATCCGGCGGAATGAGATTAGGCGCGACGGCGAACTTTCCGACGACCGCTTTGGTGATGGTGCCGGCCAGATCCGCGAGCGTCGCGCTCTCGAAGATGCTGCGCAGCTCGACGGCCAGACCGATACGACTCAACCGCTCCTTCATCGGCACGATCAGCAGCGAATGGCCGCCCAGCTCGAAGAAATTGTCGTGCCGGCCGACACGCTCGACACGCAGCAGCCCTTGCCAGATGCCGGCGAGGATTTCCTCGACCTCACCGCTCGGCCGCTCGTAGCGCCGGCTCACAAAAGCATCGGCATCCGGCATCGGCAATGCTCTGCGGTCGAGCTTGCCGTTGGCCGTCAATGGCACCGCTGCCAGGGCGACAAAAGCGCTCGGCAGCATGAACTCCGGCAACGTTTCTTTCAGATGAGATCGTAACGTCTGTGCATCAGGTGCTTCATTCTGTCGCGCAGTGACGTATGCGACCAGGCGCTTGTCGCCCGGCACATCCTCGCGCGCGATCACCACAGCATCTTTCACCTGCGGATGCGCACTCAACTGCGCTTCGATTTCTCCCAGCTCGATGCGGAAGCCGCGAATCTTGACCTGATGATCGTTGCGGCCAACGTACTCGATCGTGCCATCGCTGCGCCATCGCGCCAGATCGCCGGTCTTGTACATGCGCGCGCGCCGATCCGCACTGAACGGGTCAGAAACGAAGCGCTCGGCGGTGAGTCGGTTCTGATTGAGATAGCCGCGGGCCACGCCCGCTCCAGCAATATAGATTTCGCCGGGCACGCCGGTCGGAACCGGCAGTCGATGACGGTCCAGAATGTAGATACGCGCGTTGTGCATGACGCGCCCGACGTTGGGGAAGTCGCCTCGTATGGGGCCGCAGCTCGCGTCGACACTGCATTCTGTCGGTCCGTACATATTGAAGAACTGCGTCTGCTCAGATGCGGCGAGCAATTTCCAGGTGGACGAATCGATGGCTTCACCGCCCAACAGCAACTTTCGCATGCTGCTCGCACGACCTTTGAGGAAGCCCGCCTCCTGCATCATGCGCAAGTGCGACGGCGTGCATTCCATCGCTTCGATGCGATGTTCTTCCAGAAATGCCAACAGGCCTTCCGCACTCGAGCGGCTCGACTCAGGCAACAGATGGACCGTGCGCCCCATCAGCAACTGACCCCACGCTTTCGCGGCCATGTCGAAGCCGAACGAGGAATTCCACGCAATGTGACGGCAATCGGGCGCGAGCCCATGAATGCCGGCCTCCATGGCTTGTATGAAGTAGAGGACGTTGCGGTGCTCGACCATGACCCCCTTGGGTTTGCCAGTAGAGCCCGAGGTATAAATCACATAGGCGAGATGCGAGCCCTGCAAGCGGATGTCATCGGCACTCAGATTGTCCGTCTGCTCGGCAGCCAGATCGGATGCCGCCCACGATGCCTCATCGATCAGAAACACCGCACATCGCGCCGGCGCAGCGACACGCTCGACCAGGCTAGCTTGCGTCACCAGCGCAACGGGCGCGCTGTCTTCGACCATGTATGCCAATCGATCGTCCGGATGCACGGGATCGAGCGGCACATACGCGCCACCTGCCTTCAAAATTCCCAGCAAGCCGACGACCAGATCGAGACTGCGCTCGACCAGCAGTGCGACGCGCTGATCGGGGCCGACGCCCGCTCGTCTAAGCTGTCGTGCGAGCTGATTGGCTTTCGCATTGAGCGCGGCGTACGCGAGCGACTGCCCTTCATAAACTATGGCAACCGTATCCGGTTCGAGGCGCACACAACGCTCGAATCGTTCGTGCAGCAGCTGCTCGGGCCAGCGCGCCAACTCGGCGCTGTTGAACTGCTCCAGCACCAGCTGACGCTCGGCGTCGTTCATGAGCGGGAGTTCGCTGATTCGAATCGAAGGTGCTGCGATGACTTTTCGAAGCACGGCTTCCAGACATCCCGCCCACCGTTGCATGGTGGCGGCGTCGAACAGATCGCCGGAATAGTTGATCGTGCCGGCGAGTTGCTCATCGGCCTCGTGCATGAGCAAGGTCAGATCGAAATGCGAGGTGTGCAACGGTAGCGGCTGCTCGGTCACCGCGAGCCCCGGAATCCGCAGCACGGCGTCCGGCGTGTTACGAAACACAAACATCGTCTGAAAGACGGGGCTGTAACTGGAATTTCGCGTCGGATTGAGCAACTTCACGATTGCTTCGAACGGCGCGTCCTGATGATCGTACGCGGCCAGCATCGACGCCTTCACCTGCTCCAGCCAATCGGCGGCCGAAGGATCGCCCTCCAGGCGCACTCGCAACGCCAGTGTGTTCACGAAGAACCCGACCACGCCTTCCAACTCGCGATGATGGCGATTCGCAACCGGCATGCCCATGACGAAATCGGTTTGTCCGCTCAGCCGCGCAAGCACGATCGTCCAGGCTGCGTACAGAACCATCGCGGGCGTCAGCTTCAAACGCCGCGACAGTGCCCTTACACCAGCCGAGACGTCCGGTGCAATCGACACAGGCACACTCGCACCTCGATAGCTCTGCACGGCGGGCCGTGGCCGATCCGTAGGTAGCTCGAATAGCTCCGGCGCCCCACGCAACTGCTCGTGCCAATAGTTCAGCTGCCGTTGCAGCTCTGCGCCGGCGAGCCGCTGGTTCTGCCATTGAGCGTAGTCCGCGTACTGCACAGGCAGCGCTGGCAAAGCGCTCGGCTGTTTCAGCTGCTGCGCCTGATACAACAGGCCGAGCTCACGCGTCAGCACGCCAATGGACCAGCCGTCGGAGACGATGTGATGCATGGTCAGCAGCAACACGTGGTCGTCATCGGACAGGCAAACCAGTCGGGCTCTGAACAGTGGACCGGCCGCCAGATCGAAGGGTGCCGCCAGCTCCTCCTGGCACAGCTCCAGCAATCGTGTCTCGCGGGACCTCTCTTCCATCGCTCTAACGTCGGACCGCTGCAGCGGACAACGCACCTCCGTCAGAATCCTCTGCACGGGCGCTCCATCGACTTGATGGAATACCGTCCGCAGCGCCTCGTGGCGTTCCACCAAGGCCACCAGCGCGCTCTGCAATGCATCTGCATCCAAGGGGCCGCGCAAGCGAACACTCATCGCGAGGTGATAAGCCCGGCTGCCGCCTTCGAGCTGATCGATGAACCACAGTCGCTGCTGCGTTCCCGAGACGGGGAAATCCTGGCGCTCGCCGACAACGCGCGGATACGCGCGAATCTTTTGCCCGTGGCTGGCACTTTGCTTCAACAGCAGTTCGAATAGTGCTTTCTTTTCCTCGGACAGCGAGTCCCGCTGCTCCTTTGCGATCGCGGAATCTCTGCTCACCATCATGCCTCCATTCGCAGTCCGTGCAGCAATGCACGTGCATCCTCGTCTGCCATCGACGCCACTCTCGCCAGCAACTCGTGCGTATCGACCTGCCGCTCCGCTACATATTCGGCGAGCTCGGCAATCGTCGGGCGATCGAAAATGGTTTTGATGGGCATCTCCACGCGCAGGTTGGAGCGAATGCGCGCGGTGACTTGCATCGCCAGAATCGAATGGCCGCCGAGCTCGAAGAAGCTGTCATCCCGTCCCACCCGATCGGCTCTGAGCAGCTCCTGGAAAATTTCAGCGAGCGCTTGCTCCACTTCGCCTCGAGGAGGTTCGTATTCCTTGCTGGCATAGGCGCCCAGCTCGGGCTGCGGCAACGATCGTCGACTCAACTTGCCGCTCGGCGTCAGTGGCATGGACTCCAAAACGACGAAGGCACTCGGCACCATGTGCTCCGGCAGCGCAGCCTTTATATGTTCGCGCAAGCTCTCGACCGTCGGCGGCGTGGCCTCAGCACTCGTCACATAAGCTACGAGGCGCTTCTCGCCGGGAACATCCTCCCGAGCAATGACCGCGGCCTCTTTCACAGATTCGTGCAAAGCCAGCCGCGCCTCGATTTCGCCCAGCTCAACGCGGAAGCCTCGGATCTTCACTTGATCGTCATTGCGCCCCAAGTGCTCCAGGGTCCCATCGGACAACCATCGCCCCAGGTCTCCCGTCTTGTACATACAGCGAGAGGCTGCGCCGAACGCAGCACTGATGAATCGCTCGGCGGTAAGTCCTGGGCGCCGCAGGTAGCCGCGCGCCACACCTTCTCCAGCGATGTAGACCTCTCCGGCAACGCCAATCGGAGTGGGCAAACCCTGCCGGTTGAGAACATATATATGTGTGTTCGCGATCGGTCGACCGATCGAGGGCAGCACCGGCCAGGCCTGCGGCTCGCCTTGCAGGGTCAGCGCCGTAACTACATGCGTCTCGGTGGGACCGTAATGATTGTGTAGCCGGCAACCCTGCAACTTGCCAAACATGGCAGAGATCTCCGGGCTGATGCGCAGCTGCTCGCCTGCAGTAATCACATCGCGCAGCCTCGACAGATCCACATGTGCGCTCTCGGTCGCAACAGTCTCCGCGATGCGGTGTAACATCAACGGCGGCACGAACAACCTCGCAATCTCCTGGCTCGCCAACAACTCCGCCAGCGCACGCGGATCTCTACGCATCCACTCATCGAGCAACACCAGCGTGCCGCCCGTGCCCAGCGTGGAGAAGACTTCCTGGAATGCGACGTCGAAGCTAAGCGCTGCGAACTGCAGCACCCGCTGTCCCACTGTGCTTCCGAATGTGTGGCGATGCCATTCGATCAGATTCACCATGGCCGCGTGCGGCATGGCCGTACCCTTCGGCCGCCCAGTGGATCCAGAGGTGTAGATCACATACACCGTGTTCCGAGGATCCTGGGCAACCTCCGACGCTGCGATGTTCCGCGCGCTCAGGCTCCCCATGTCTTTGAACACTTCTTCGAGGGAGATCGCCGCCTCGTGCTGGCCCAACAACGCGGTCAATGACTGCTGTGTCAGCACGACACGTGGAGCACCATCGTCGAGCATGTAACGCAGACGCTCGGCGGGATAGTTCGGATCGAGCGGCAGATAAGCAGCGCCGGCCTTGAGAATGCCCAGCAGACCGATCACCATTTCGATGCTGCGCTCGGCGCAGATCCCCACCAGCTCTTCCGGCCCTGCGCCCAGAGCGAGCAGATAGCGCGCCAGTTTGTTGGCCTCTTCGTTCAACTCCGCATACGTGATCGATCGCTCGTCGTGAAGCACGGCAATAGCTGTTGGCGTACGCAGCGCCTGCTCCTCGAACAACTGATGTACGAGCCTGCCGCGAGGATAGGAGATGTCGGCGGCATTGAACTGCTCTATCACCTGCTGCCGCTCCAGCGCCGGCAGGATGGGCAACGTCAACGCCCGAACATTCGGTGAATGCTCCAGCGCGTCCAGCAACGACTCGACAGCAGTACGCAAATACGCCGC
This sequence comes from Steroidobacter cummioxidans, assembly GCF_003104955.1. Lineage (NCBI taxonomy): Bacteria > Pseudomonadati > Pseudomonadota > Gammaproteobacteria > Steroidobacterales > Steroidobacteraceae > Steroidobacter > Steroidobacter cummioxidans. Next base: position 53,494 of record NZ_LSRW01000012.1, read on the forward strand.
GACACGCTGTGGATCGACGTGGCGATGCGTCTGAGCAGTGATTGAAAAGCCCTCACCCAGATCGTCCACCGACACCGTGATGGGATAGTTGGTCCCCGTGCGCTCCGCCAACACCTGAATATCCGGCCTGCTCGACAAGCTCGCAGCGCCCGCACCGACCCCGTGCCGGAAGTTCAACAGCGCTGTAAACAAAGGCGTGGCGCCGTCGATAGCACTGCAACGCTGTGCATCCGCCAGCGAGGCCTGCTCGTGACTCAGCAAGTCCACCAGTTCGCGCTGCGTATTTTCGACCAGCCCGGCGGCCGTCGCTGCGCGCAGATTCAAGCGCAACGGCAAAGTGTTGATGAACATTCCCAGGATCTGCTGCGCACCGTTGTTACTGTGCATTCGACCGAGCAGCACGCTGCCGAACACCACATCATCCTTTCCGCTGGTGTTGGCAACTACGACTGCCCAGGCCGCATGGAACAAAGTAGCGGCGCTGACGCCCAGGCGACGCGCCTGCGCACGCACCCGTTGTGCAAGCTCGGAAGACAACGTCTCTTGAGCCTCAATAACGTCGAGGTGATCACCGCGCACGTCCAGCAATCCGAAAGGCACTGTAGGCTCGTCGACATCCCCCAGCTTTTTTCGGAAGAACGCTTCTGCGTCGTGCGTGCGCGCATAAGCCAATGCCTGCGCCACATGATTGCGGTATGGCAATGGCGCTGGCAGCACTTCACTGCGACCATCGAGGTGCGCGGCGATCTCCGAGAAGACGATGGCCTGAGACGTGTTGTCACTCACGATGTGGTGCTGGGTGAGCAAGACGAACCACTGCCCGCAGTTCGGGTCAGCGGCAATACGCAACCTCAGCAAGGGCGCGAGCCGCAAGTCCATGATTTGCGTTGGCGCGTCGAGCCACGACGCCACTTGCTCCCTCACGTCGCGCGCTCCATCCAGCACGACCTCTTCAACCGGCAGCCTGGATTTGCGATGAACCACCTGCACCGGTTGGGGCAACTCTTCCCACAGCACGGCGGTGCGCAACACGTCGTGACGATCGATCACCCCTTGCAAGGCGGCGATCAACTCGTCCACCTCCCGGCGCGACGCAACCGCAAGCAATGTCGGAACGACGTAAGTATCGCCGTGCTCGCTCATCAGGTGATGAAACAGAATGCCCTCCTGCAGCGGCGCCAGGGGATAGACGTCCTGGATGTTCGACGCTCCGCCCGGCACTGCAGCCACGATGCGCTCGATGTGTTCGAGATTCAGATCGATGAGCGGCAGCATTTCCGGCGTGAGGACCGCGCAGTTCGGTGGAATAAGATTTGGCGGCGCTTGGACGGCGCTGGTCGTCGCGCGGGTCAGTGTTCCCGCCAGATCCGCCAGCGTGGGACTCTCGAACACCCGGCGAACCTCAGTCGTCAACCCATGTCCGCGTACGCGCTCCATCATTTGCATGATCAGCAGCGAATGCCCGCCCAGCTCGAAGAAGTTGTCGTTTCGACCGACCTGCTCCACATGCAACAAGTCTTTCCAGATCTGCGCCAGCAGCTGCTCCGTGTCGCCGACCGGCGCTGCATATTCCCTGCTGGCGTAGGCGTCGCGCTCGGGCGCCGGCAAGGCGCGCCGATCCAGCTTGCCATTCGATGTGAGCGGAAAGGTTTCGAGCATCACGAAGGCGCTCGGCACCATGTATTCCGGCAGCAGGTTTCGTAGGTGCGCACGCAACGCGTCCGCCTTCGGTGCTGTTGCATCCACCGCAATCACATAGGCCACGAGACGCTTGTCCCCTGGCACATCTGCACGCGCGAGCACCACGGCTTCTCTCACTTCGGCATGCCGCGCGAGCTGCGCTTCGATCTCGCCCAACTCAATGCGGAAGCCACGGATCTTCACTTGCAGATCGTTGCGGCCGAGATATTCGAGCGTTCCATCGGCCCGCCAGCGACCGAGATCGCCGGTCTTGTACAGGCGGGCTCGCGGGTCGGCGCTGAATGGGTCGCGTATGAATCGCTCGGCGGTCAGCTCAGCACGGTTCAAGTAGCCGCGCGCGACGCCACCACCGCCGATGTACATTTCCCCGACGACTCCGATGGGCAGCAACTGCTGGTGACGATCCAGCAAGTACGCCGACAGATCCGGGATGGGTTGGCCGATGCCGCTGCCATGCTCCCGCTCGATCTGTTCTCTAGTCAGTGGCGGCCGGTAAGTGACGTGTACGGTGGTCTCGGTGATTCCGTACATGTTCACCAGCTGCGTCTGTTCGGCGCCCTCCAGCTCGATCCACGGTCGAAGCATGCGAAGCTCCAGCGCCTCGCCGCCGAAGATCACTACGCGCAGTGAATGCTTTTTCTGAGGAGCTCGCGCTCGGGCATCGATCAATTGCGCGAACGCGCTGGGCGTCTGATTGAGCACGGTAACGCGCTCATCGCAAACCAACTGATAGAAGTCCTGCGGCGAGCGTGCGGTCCGATATGGAACGACGACGACACGGCCACCGTAGAACAGCGCGCCCCACAGCTCCCACACCGAAAAATCGAACGCGAATGAATGGAACAGCGTCCACACGTCGCGCTCGTTGAACTTGAACCAATGATCGGTGGCAGCGAACAGGCGCGTGACATTGCGATGCTCGACCATCACTCCCTTGGGTTTACCAGTGGAGCCCGAGGTGTAGATGACGTACGCCAAATGCTCGGGATGAGAGTCCGCCGGATTGACAGCCACTGAGTCCGGCCGTTGGCCGATCTCAGCCCACGCGCTGTCCAGGGCGACCACCGTGGCTCGCGTCGGCGGCAATGCCGGTCTCAACTTCTCTTCGATCAACACCACGCTCGGTGCGGCGTCGTCCAGGATGTACTGCAATCGATCGGCGGGATAGTTCGGATCGAGCGGCACATAACCGCCGCCCGCCTTCAGAATCCCGAGCAGGCCGATCACCATCGCCAGACCGCGCTCGACGCAGATGCCCACCGGCTGGTTCGGGCCAACACCTTTTTCTCTGAGATAGTTCGCAAGCTGGTTCGCCTTGCGGTTCAGCTCGGCATACGAGAGCGACTCGCCCTCGTAGGTCACGGCAAGAGCGTGAGGCGTGCGCCCCGCCTGCGCCTCGAACAAATTCAATGGAATGAAGCTGGCGTTTGCGGAAACGTCTGCACTGCCTGGCACCGATCGATGATCTGCTGCTGCTCGCTGGCAGTCAGGAGCGGCAACCGGCCGACGGGCAGCTGCGGGTCCAGTACCAGGCCCTGCAGCAACGTCTGAAAACATCTCAGCCAACGGCTGATGGTCGACTCGTCGAACAGATCGCTCGCGTAATTGAGCATGCCGACGATCCGGTCGCCTGCCTCCTGCAGTGTCAGCGTGGTTTCGAATTGCGCCGTCTGCAACGGCACTTCCTGCTCGGAGAGGGTCAGGCCTTCGAGCTGCGTTGCCCGGCGCGGCGCATTCTGGAATACGAACATGTTCTGGAAGATGGGGCTGTGGCTCATGCTTCGCGCCGGCTGCAGCGCCTCGACCACGAGTTCGAACGGCACGTCCTGATGCGCATAGGCACCGAGCAACGTTTCCTTGGCGCGCAGCAATAGATCACTCGCTGTGGAGTCATCATCGACCGGCAGGCGAACGGCCAGCGTGTTGACGAAGAAGCCGATCAGGCCCTCGATCTCGACCCGGCGCCGATTCGCAACCGGCATGCCCAGCACCACATCGTGAGTGCCGCTGAGCCGCGCGATCACGATGGCCCACGCGGTCTGCAATGTCATGGCCAACGTGAGATTCAGGGATCTCGACAGCCGCTTCAGCTCTGCAGTGAGTGCAGGCTCGATACAAACAGCGACGTTGGCTCCTCGATAACTCTGCACCGAGGGCCGTGGACGATCGGCGGGCAGCTCCAACACTTGCGGAGCACCCTGCAGGTGCTCCCTCCAATATGCGAGCTGAGTCTGCAACTGCTCGTCGGCCAGCCAGTTTCTCTGCCACTGCGCGTAGTCGGCGTATTGCACTGGAAGCGGCGGCAGCCCCGCGGAACGCTGGCTCCGAAAGCTGCCGTACAAAACACCCAGCTCTTGAAACAGAACACCGATGGACCAGCCATCCGCAACGATGTGATGCATCGTGATCAGCAGCACGTGTTCCTCACGCGACAGCCGCACGAGCCGGCCTCTGATGAGGGCCCCGACCTTCAAGTCGAATGGCGTAGTCAATTCCTGCCGAGATACCTCGCTCATGGACTGTTCGCGGACCGCGTCGCTGAGCTCTGTCAAATCTCCGTGCAGAAGCTGAAACCGGGCGTCTGCCACGACGTGCTGAACCGGCTCGCCGCCCACGCTAGAGAATCTGGTGCGCAACACCTCATGCCGCGCCACCAATGCGTCCAACGCCTTCTGCAAGGCATCGCGATCGACGCTGCCAACCAGCTTGACGGCCAGGGGCACGTGATACGCCAGACTGCCACCTTCGATCTGATCGATGAACCAGAGTCGACGCTGCGCCGAGGACAGCGGCAACGGCACGCTGCGATCGACCGGTTGAATCGGCGCCTCGGCTTGCGCGGCATCGGCGAGCTTCTCGGCAACGCCCGCGACAGTCGGATCCTCGAAGAAATCGAAGACCGACAGCTCCAGGCCCAACACCGATTCGATGTGCGCGATCGCCTGGACCGCGAGCAACGAGTTCCCGCCGAGATCGAGGAAGTCGCTGTCGACACTCACCTTGTCCCGACCAAGAACCTCGGCCCATATCTGCGCAACCGCCTCCTCGACTGGCGTGCGAGGCGCCACATAGTCATCCCGCTCGCTTTGCGACTGCGAGCGACTCGATCGGTTCATCTCCTCGACGATATCGACAACGCGGCTCAGTTCGAATGCAGCCTGATGCCACTGCGTTGAGGCAGGGTGCAGCGGTTGCGCGTTCTTGGTCGAAGCCTGCTCCTGCTGTAGATCGGACGTCTGCCCGGACGCATCGACACTCGTCGCCTCGGCATACGCCATGGAAATCGCAAAGATCCGGTCCTGTTCGGGAGTGGCGTCCGACTGCTCGAAGCGCAGGAAATGTTTCTCTATGAACTCCCAGGCCGGAGCATTGCGCGATGTCTTACGGTAGCGGAGCACGACAGCAGGCAGTGCTCTGGCACGTGCCAGCTTACCCAGCTCATTGACGATGCGGTGCTCGACACCGCGTCCCAGCACCCGGCAGCTCAACACAAATGTGTCGACCTCGATGGCATCTGCCCGGTAACGCAGAAACAGCGCGCCGACCAGACCATAGTCGCCAAATCGATCACGCACGTGGACGACTCGGATATCCAGCTCACCCGCGCTCCAGAGCGACTCGATCTCGCCTGCTCGACGGCGAATGCCGGTCAAGTTGAATTGGTTCGTGCGCTGGACCAGCTCCGCCGCACGCGCGAGCTGCGATGGCTGCAGCGGTGACACGTCCACGACGAGCTCGAGAGATGCAAGAAACTTCGCGAGCGAGCCGGCGTCCTTGCGGGCCACCTCTCGCGCTCGGTTCTGCCGGTATTGCTCGGTGCGACGCTTGGCGTCCTCAGTCACCCCGATACGATCGAATGCCCAGACGTGACGCCCGAAATGGTCGATCTCCGCCGGCGTCGTCGGGAACTGCAGCGTCAGCACCGGCGCGCAGTTGTCGCGCACCTCGGCACATTCCATCGCGCTGTCATCGACGAAGATGAAGCTATCGAGGCCCAGGTCGAGTTCTTGCGCCAGCGACTGCAAGTTCTGTGATTTTGGGTTCCAGTTCACCCGGGACGCGATCACGTGTTCCTGGCGCAGAATCATGTCGGGGCGCTGCTCGAACACCGCCGCGACATCGCGTTCGTTGTTCTTACTGCACAGGCAGAGCAGCACGCCGGCATCGTGCTGTCGCACCAGCATCCGCTGAAACTCCAGATGGGCTGGCGTCAGCTCGATGCCGGCAACGCCATCCTCACCGCAGATGCCTCGCCAAAGCGTGTTGTCGCAATCCAGCGCAATGACCTTGTACTGCGGCTTGACCAGCGCAGCCAAACGCCGCGCCAGCAAAGTCGCCATGGCAACGAAGTACTCGCGGGAGAAAGGAATGTGGCCGAGCCGCTCCATCCTCGGATCTTCGTAGTCGACCACCGGATATAACTTGGTCAGCTCGACATGGTCCCAGCAGTGCACGTACGCCAGCGACTCAAACTTGCGGGCAAGGTCGCGTTGCAGGCTTGCGATGGGTTCGCGATACACCTCGGGCAACGACGCAGAGGAAGGACAAAAGAGCACCAGGATCGGCGCCTTGGTGCGCGTGCGGATGACCTCCATGCCCTCGATCAGATCGCCGGCCACTCGCTGCAAGTGTTCGAGGTTGCTCTGAGGGCTGCCGGCGCGATCGCGAATCCAGTCTTGCACCCTGATGAGCAACACGTTGAAGCCTGTGCCGTTGCTGGAGAGCACGCTAGCCGGATTCAGTAACTCCTGAATCAACTGCGCATACGACGCCATCGTCACGCGAGCCGGGATAGCCAACCGATCCATCCAGAACTGCAACGGCGCACTGATCAAATCGGCTGTGAACGTCGCAGAGATTGCAATCGACGGTACATTTTCAGATGTGCTCTCGGACCGCGCCCGCCCTTCAGTCATCACCGCATCGTTGCGTCCGAACAGTTCATTCAGATGGGAGACTCGATCCGTGGTCTCATCATTCATCACGTACCTTCCTTGGCTTCCGCACTGAACCGGTGCGCCGCTTACCGGCAGCGACGGGGGCGGGAATTTAGCAGCAGTGAACATCGCCACAACCGCGGATGTCGGAGAGGGCTGCATCATTACGGGGCAGGGGCAAAAGGAGCGCACCGAATCTATTCGTCACACACGTTTGGAGTTTTGGCGCGCGACCGCATCTATCATCGGCTTACGCGTGACGACTCCGCGCCAGTTACGCACTTGTGACTTTTCACAGACGCTCGCATTCGTCGGGAGATTTACCGCCGCACAATGCCGAGTGCGTGCGGTGACAGAGCACGAGCTATTGGCAAGCGTTGCGGCAGCTTTACCGCATTCATTGCAGAGCAATTTATACAATGCGCAGCGTGTCGCTTCGCTCATCCATGGGCAGCGACATGAAATAAACGAGGGGCGGATTGACGGACTCGTGCATCGTTTGAAACGATTCGGCCGCCTGCGTTAACTGCGAGCGTCAGCGAGTGACTGCCAACTTCAGCACTGAGTTCTCCCTATCGATGGGCGAAAGCGAGGCGTTCGCCCGCCTGTGCGGCGACTTCAATCCCTTACACGTCGATGCAGTGACCGCTCGACGCACTCAGTTTGGTGGGACTGTCATACATGGCATTCATCTGTTACTGCGTTCGCTCGATGAACTGGCAGCGCGCCAGGCGCTCGAGTACCAGGAACCGGCGGCGCTATCGGCGACATTTCACAATCCCGTGCTCACCGGGACGGTTGTCAAACTCATGGTCACCGCTGTGGGCGCAACCAGAATTCGAGTGTCGGCACAGAGCGCCGGCCGTCCAGCATTCACCTCAACGGTAGAGCTCAAGCCCGCCTATGCCGATGCGATGATCGAAGATCTGGAGTTCGCTCCTACCCGACCGGCGGAAATGGACTATCCGCCGACCGTATCGACCGGCGCGGTGCCATTGCAGCTCGGCCGTGAGTTGCTGAATCGTTTGTTCCCCTCGCTCGCCGCACTCGTGAGTAGATCGTGGATCGCGGACCTGCTTGCGACGACACAGGTCGTCGGCATGCGCTGCCCGGGCATGGACTCCATCTACTCCGGCTTGAAACTGCGGCGCCTGGCACAGAACGATGGCTCGGCCTCGGAGCTGCGCTATCAAATAGCGGGCTCGGAGGGTCGTCTGCGCTTGGTGCGCATGCAGGTGAACGGGAGCTATTTCGCCGGAACCATTGAAGCCTTTTTCCGACCGCGCCCGGTAATGCAACGAACGATGCGGGAAGTCGCGGCGCTGGTGCCGTCTCCAATATGCTCCGGGCATCGGGTCCTGATCGTGGGCGGGTCGCGCGGCCTCGGTGAAGTGGCTGCCAAGATTGCTGCCGCGGGCGGAGCCGATGTCACGATCACGTACGCGCGTGGCCAGCAGGATGCAGAGCGGGTCTGCGCCGAGATCAAAGAGTCAGGCCGGCATTGCGAGACGCGGCGGCTCGACGCAATGGACCTGGAGTCGGAGCGCACCTGGCTCCGAAGCTGCAATTTTTCTCACGTGTATTTCTTTGCGTCGCCGCCGATCGCAGCGAATACGGATCGCTGGAATGAAGACTTGTTCCAACAGTTCCGGTCGGTGTACGTCACCGCGTTCGCCACGTTGGTGGAACTCACGACCGCCCGCCGCCGACACGACGCGCCGGTTCACTATCTCTATCCGTCCTCGATCTTTGTCGAGCAGCCAGAGAACGGCTTCGCCGAGTACATCGCCGCCAAGACCGAGGGTGAAGCCTTGTGCGACCGATTGGCGCGGCAAGCGAATGCGAGATTCACCAAGCCCAGGCTGCCCCGACTCAGAACCGATCAGACCAGTGCCCTGGTCGATGCCGGCGCCGGCGATCCGCTGCCGCCGTTGCTGGCGATCGTCCGGCAGTTTCATCAAAGCGCAACGCCCGTCGGCGTGTAGAGCATGGCGAACGCGACGAAGTGCATCATGGGCCGGACGCAATCGAATCTTCTCGTTACTGTCCACGGACCCTTGCGCTCCACGCCCGGCAGCAACGCGAGCAGCTCTGCTGACACCTGATTCATCATCTCGAGCTCCAGGTGAAACGGACCGGGAAGCACGAACGGCTTCGGCAGCGAACGACGCAGCGCTGCTTCAAACGAGCTCTTGAGCATGCGGCGCACTTGCGACGGCGGCAGCGATGCCTGCGAGCGCCAGCCAATGGACTGCTTCGTCACAAAGCCTACCGCCTCCGGCGCGTAGCGCCTCGCATCCTGCACTGTCTGCTCGTCGCCTGAAACGAAGATCACCGGTACGCCCAGCTCGCCAGCCACCAGCGCATTTAAATACCCCTCGGAAGAGATCTGGCCGTTGATCCGCACAGACCGATAGGCTGCGCCGTTGTAGGTGTGCGCCAGAATGCTGTTGGGCTCGCTCGATGCAGAGTGATAGCCAATGAACGCACACGCCTCCACTCCCTCCAGTTCCACTCCCTGCATCTGTAACAGCGGTCGCGGCCAGGATCTGATCAGTCGCACGTTGTCGGGCAGCGAGTCGGGATCGATGCTGTGAGCGTTGCCGTGGCCGTCGGCAACGATCACTTCGTCATAGCCCGCCGCAAGACCTGCCTCCGCAGCTGCAATGACTTCACCCGTCATCCAGCGGCGTGCAGCGGGCCATTCCCAGCGCTCGGGCTTCAACGCGTCCTGAGATGCGACAGCCGCACATCCTTCGATATCCGCCGAGATAAACAACTTTCGCACGATGACACCTATCCTTGAGGTCGTGAGCCGAACAGCGCTTTGATTCCATGGATGAACGATATTGGCCACGCCGTGACGTGGGTTTCGCCGGCCAGCACCTCTGTCGTCACCTCCAGATCGGCTAGCGCGGCTGCTTTGAGCACGGACGTGACGCGATGAAAACTGCTCGTGAGTCGCCAGTTCTTCAGCTCCGGTTCGTATTCCTCTTCGGAGCCCACCGACATATACAGCCTGGCTCGGCGCAACGCCGGTCCAGATTCGATGCACCTGCGAACCAGCTCCAGGGCGAACTCGTAGTTCTGGTAGGAAACACCTCCCGAGGACTCGCCGTCGTACATCAAGCCCGGGCTGCTGACGATGTAGTTGTTGAACAGGCTCGAGCGCTTGAACAAGGTGTACAGGCCAAAGCCGCCGCCGGCGGAATGCCCGAAGTAGGTTCGCTCGCCGGCCTGCGTCGGATAGCGCCGGTCGATGAGTGGAATCAGCTCGTGCTCGATGAAGTTCTGGAAATCCTCGGCGCCGCAAAAGTCCTTGGTTCCCTGGCGCGGTAGCAGCACTCCCGCGATGGGCGGCGGCTCGCGATTCAACTTGGGATAGCCGGGGAAAGTCAGATCGCGCCCTCTCAGCAGCGCCCCGGCGCGCGGACAATCGCTGGGATAGCCGATGCCGACCAGGATGAAACGCGGCGCATCGCGCGCCGACATCTGCAGAATGTGAGAAATCCCTTTGAGCATGTCGAAGGTCATGTTGCCGTCGGTGGCATAGATCACCGGAAAGCGGGCGGTCTCGCTGCGCTTCTGGCCGGGCAACATCACCTGCACCTTGAAGGTCTGCGCCACGTGGCGCGAGCGAATCAAATGGCTCTCCACGCTGGGAAAGAATTCGTGATCGTCCTGCAAGGCGCTGGCAAGCGGCCATTCTTCGCATAGTGCCGGCTCGTTATTGTTCTTCTGCATACAAAGGTATCCGTTCGTTATTTGGAGGCAGCAGGAGTGGCGATCATCGAGCCGCGCCTGCCTCCGTGAGCTACGGGTTCTCTACTGGCCCCGTGCCCCATCGCGGCGAGGTCATTCGCCACCGTACGGCCCACGCGCAGGAAGTGATAAGCCGACCACAGCGCGGCCGAAGCGACGATCAACATCGCATAGCGAAGTGCATCGCCACCGAATGTCGGCCGCAGCAGGTCGCTGAGAATGCCGACGATCTGCGGACCGAGCCCCATGCCCACCAGATTGGCGAGCAACATGACCAGCGCCATCATGGTCGCGCGCATATTGTCCGCGACCAGCCGTTGCATGAGCGCGTACGTCGGTCCCATGAAAACGGTGAACACCATCATCAGCGGGATCAGCGCGAGCAGGGCCTGATTCTTTTCCGGCAACATCAGGAACGCGACGAAACACGGCAGGATCAACGCGACCGCCAGCGCGCTCATCGCCATCTGGCCGCGCTCGTTGCCCTGGAAATAGCGGCTGGCGAGATAGCCGCCGAGCAGCGCCCCCACTACTCCGGACGCACTACAGATCAAACCGAGCCACAAGCCCAGTTCGCCGGTGCTCATGTGATAGGTGCGTATCATGAACGCGGCCTGCCATGGGCCCAGCCCCAGCCCTACCGTGTAGAGCAGAATCAGCGCCAGACTCAGATGACGAAACGAGGGTTGACGCCACAACGTCGCGATGACGACTTTGGTGGACGGAGCCTGCGTTTCTCCCGTGCGCACGACCGGCGTCTGCGTACGCGGCTCGATCACGGTGAGCTTGACCGCGATAGCCAGGAGCAAGCCGAGAATGCCCATGATGAAAAACGTCATGCGCCAGCCGTAGAGCTCGTTGAGCCAGCCACCGACGGTGTACGCCACCAGCGTGGAGAGCGAGTTGCCGGTGAGATAGATCGCCATCGCACGCGTGCGTTCCGACGATCCCGAGAAGTAATCACCCACCAGCGAGTAAGTCGGTGGCTTGCAGCCCGCCTCGCCGACTGCTGCCGCAACCCGCGCAAACACCAGCTGCACGAAATTGGTGACCAGCACGCATGCCATGACGGTCAGACCCCACAGCCCGATGGCGAGTGAGGTCACAGTGACCCGGTTGCCGCGATCTGCCCATCGAGCGATGGGCAGACCGAGCGTGGCATAGAACAGAGCGAAAGCGATCCCGGTCAAAAACCCGAGCTGGGTGTCGCTCAGGCTCAGATCTTCCTTGATCGGCTGCAACAGCAGTGACATCAAGCCGCGGTCGACGAGGTTCAGCATGTACACCGACGTCATCATCGCCAGCACGTAGCGCTTGTACCCGGTTCCGGGCGCGGGCCCTTGCGGCATGGACACGATCCGTCAGAACGACTTGGCCAGCGTGAGCCCGATACTGCGCGGCTCGATGTATTGGAAAGCGAAGGGGAAGCGGAACCCGATGCCGCCTTGCACGACGCCGCGCTTGTCGGTCACGTTGTTGACGAACAAATTGGCGGTCCAGGAGTCGTCCAGCTCGACGCCAGCACGCAGGTCGTACTTGGTGTAAGCCGGGAACTCTTGACGCGGCAACGGGCTGCCGCCCGAGGATCCCTGGAACACGCTCAGACGATCGCCAATGTGACTGAGCGACGCGCCGACGAAGCCCATCATGTTGTCGGTCAGCGCGAAGCGCTGCTGGGCGGTCAGGCTGCCGGAGAAACGACTGCTGTAGGGCAAGCGATCGCCGCTGGCTCCCCACAGCGTGCTGGTCGATGGGAAGGACTTGGACAGTTCCGCATCGTTATAAGTAGCCGCCGCGTTGACGGTGAACCCCTCGAAAGGCGCGGCCTCGATCGACAACTCGACACCCTGGCTCTTGGCCTCGCTGGCGTTGCCGACATACACCAGGCGCTGCGCATTCAGCAGATTCAGCTGCAGGTCTTCCCACAGGATGTGATACAGCGAGACATCGTAGGTGAGCGTGTTCTGGAACGCCGAGCCTTTGACGCCGAGCTCGTAGTTATTGGTCTTGTCCGGCTTGTACGTCGGCACCACGGCACCGGATGCATTGATACCGCCGGCGCGATAGCCCGATGCCACCCGCGCGTACACCATCAGGTCGGGAGAGATTCTGAAGCGCGGCGTCAGCAGATAAGTGAACGGCTCGTCTTCGGAAACCTTCCGCGGAATCACCGTGGTGGTGTTACTCGGGCTGGATAATGTGACTTGCTCGAACGTCTGGCGATTCTGAGTGGCGCGGCCGCCGATCTGCACATCGAAGCGCTCGCTGAACTTGATGGTCAGATCGCCGAACAGCGCGTATTCGGAATAGGTCACCAGCCAGTTGGACAACGACGGCGCGCCGACCACGTTGCCAGTCGACTGGTCGGCCGCGAGGATGCTCTGATGCCAGCGGGTGCGCTCATCGGTATAGAAGCCACCCAGCAACCATTCGAAGTGGTCGCCGATCGGCGCGGACAAACGAATTTCCTGAGTGAACTTGCCGGCTGTGTAGTCGTCGATCAGCGGCGAGCCGGTGACACCGAACGGCGCGACCAAGGCACCGAACGCCGACGAATAATCGGTCTTCGCCAGCACGTCGTTGACGGTGTAGCCGGTGACAGAAGTGAAATCGACGTCGCCGAACCGGGTCGCGACCGTCAAGCCATAAGCCTGGTTCTTGGTGTGATAGCTGCCCGTCCCTCGCAGCGTGCTCTGTTGCAGATCCGTGAGCCCGGGCCGCACAAAGACGAGTTGCGAGCCGAGCGTGTTGATGTCCTGCATCAGGCCGCTGAACTTGATCGACAGATCCTGACTCGGGCGCCACAGCGCAGCCAGACGGCCGCCGTAGGATTTGCGCTCGTTCACGCCCTGCTCGCCGGTCTGAACATTGTCGACGTAACCCGGGCGATACTGCATGAAGCCACTGGCGCGAATCGCCAGTTCGTCAGTCACGGGCACGTTCACCGAGCCGCGCACGCTGCCGCCGAGACCATCGCCGTTCTCGATGCTCTCCGCGCCCATCTGCAGGCGGCCGCTCAGCGCATCGGTGCTCGGGTCCTTGGTGACATATTTGATCAGACCACCCATGCTGCTCGCGCCGTACAGCGTGCCTTGCGGGCCACGCAGCACCTCGATGCGCTCCAGGTCGCTGGGATCGAGATCCGGCACGGTGTAGCCGCCGCCGAGGTTGGTCGATGTGCCATAGGGCACGTCATCGACCGTGAGGCCGACCGTTGGAGTCGCCGCGCCCGTGGTGATACCTCGAATAGCCACCGACGGCTCACCGCGAGTCCCCAGGGTGAAATTCACGCCGGGCAACCTTTCATAGTAGTCCTGCAAGCGCACCCGGTTGGTCTCGACCAGCGCGGTCGCCGTGATCGCCGCCACTGGCACCGGCACATCCTGCAGTCGTTCCGAACGTTTCTGCGCAGTGACGATGACCTCTTCCTGGATGGGCTGCTCGACCCGGGCCGGCTCCAATCGGACGCTCGGCGCAGGCGTTTGAGCGGCCGCGAGACGCTGCAACGGCAATGTAGTCTTGGGCGCGGACGCATTCCGTTCCATCGGTTCGATCACCACGGTGTTCTCACCGATGGTGCTGAACGTGAGCGGCATGTTGGCCAGCAGCAGCCGCAAAGCCTCCATCGGCGTGTGCGTGCCCATCACCGGGTTGGCGGTCAAGGTCCGCACCACCTCCGCCTGCGAGATCACCTGCAGACCCGTGACCCGCGACCACTGCGCCAATGCTTCCGGCAGCCGCTTGCGCTCGATCGAGAACGCAACCGCGTCGCCGGTGAGTTGCGCTTGGACAGGAGCCGCGAGCGCCAGGCCAGCGGCGAGCAGCAGCGGAGGAATCGCGTTCATTTTCTCTCCCCATATCGTTGTAGTTTCGGAAGGGGCCTGCGGATCTGCAAATCACCCTCTCAGTGAGAGAGGTCGGCGTTTGGGTGGCAATCGCTACCCAAGGGACGGGATTTTTATTTGGCCGCCCGCCAGGGCTGAGCGTGCAATCTGAGCCGGTCATTCAAATCAGATGCAGCCAGCCCAAGTCCACTGCGTACAATTGGCAACCACCGCGGTGCTCGAATACGGGCATCGCCTGCGGCGTTATCTGCGAACCCGATTGAAACGGGAGCGTTGGCACGATATCGAAGACCTCGCCCAGGAGGTTTACTTTCGCCTGCTCCGCTACGATGAAAACAAGCTGGTTCAGGATCCGGCGCGTTATGTGCTCGGCATCGCCAGCAACGTGGTCGCCGATTACTATTATTTGCATGCGCGCCGCGCTCACGTCAGCTGGGACGATGCGGACGCGGAACTGGCCGGCCACGACCATCGGACCGAGGACTCGGTCGATCAGCTCAGCCTGGAGCAAGAGATCGAGCGCGCGTTCAGCAGCCTGCCCGAGCGCTGTGCCATTGCGCTGCTGCTGGTCAAGCGAGACGGACTGAGCTATGAGCAGGCGGCCCAGAAGCTCGGCACCACGGCGCGGATGGTCAGCAACTATGTGGTCGAGGCCAAGAAGGAAATTCGCCTGTCGATTTTCGAGACGTCGGCGTCGCGCTCGACAAGGAGTCGCTGAGTGTGGCCAAGTCGAAGCATCACTCGCAGCATGATCGTCTGGTCGCCGCCGAGGCCGGCCGCTGGCTGGAGCGGCTGCCGACCGCGAGCTCGGCGGAACGACAGCAGTTCATCGCCTGGCTCAAGCAGTCGCCGCATAACGTGCGCGAACTGCTGCTCAGTCACGTAATCGACGACGGCCTGTCACGCATCGACCCGCAGCGCAAGCTGTCCACCGAGCTTCACACAGGCGGCTCCAACGTAGTCGAGTTTTCGGAACTGCGCTCGCCCGTCGAAAGAACAACGCCGAAGACGAGCCGCCGCTGGCACTGGATCGCTGCTGCCGCTGCGACTGTCGCGGCAGTGGCCGCCACGTTGCTGTATCTGGTGCAGGACGGCACGCACACCTACCAGACCGGTGTGGGCGAACAGTTGACCGTGGCCCTCAACGACGGCTCAGTGGTTTCTCTCAATGTCAAAACCAAACTCGAGGTCAGTCTGGAGCCCAAGGCTCGAAACATCCGAATGGTGTCCGGCCAGGCCTTGTTCACCGTCGCGCACGACTCCACCCGCCCCTTTCGCGTCTTTGCCGACGGCTCGGCCGTCAATGCGGTGGGCACGAAATTCGACGTGCACCGGACCAGCGAGCGGACCGAGGTTTACGTCGTAGAAGGCCGCGTCAATATCGAGCACCCTCAAGCGCAGACAGCTCGGTTGTCGAATGTGCAACTGACGCCTGGCCAGGGCGTCACGATCCACAGCGACGGCGCAGTCGGTCCGCCAACCAAAGTCGATATCGCAGCGCTGAGCGCCTGGCAGAATCGCCGTATCGTTTTCGAAGAGCGCTCGCTGGCGGAGATTGCCGAGCAATTCTCCGCCTATGTTCGTTCGCCGACGCTGGTCATCGAAGGCGACGAGTTGCGGGGTCGCCTGTATACCGGCAGTTTCGACGCTGACCGGGTGGAGACTTTCATCAGCTATCTGCAGCGCGACCGGTCGCTCACCATCGAGCGCCAGGGCACTCGCGTCATCGTGCGCCGCCCCCCGGCATAAAAACAACGAGCGCTCCGGTACACTGGCGCGAGTGCGTTCCCTGGGGATGCAATCCGATGCGCCTGCTGATCGTCGAAGACGAAGCAAAAACCCGTACCTACCTCTGTAAAGGGCTGAAGGAAGCGGGCTTCGTCGTTGATTCGGCCGAGGACGGCGTGACTGGGTTGCATCTGATGCAGACCCAGGAGTACGACGCGCTGGTTCTGGATGTGATGCTGCCGGGGGCAGATGGCTGGTCGCTGGTCAGTCAGCTGCGCGCCTCGGGGAATCGAACGCCTGTGCTGTTTCTAACGGCTCGCGATCAGACCGAGGACCTGGTCAAAGGGCTGGAATTGGGCGCTGACGACTATGTCGTCAAACCGTTCGTCTACGCAGAACTGCTGGCTCGTGTGCGAGCTCTGACGCGCAGAGGCCAGAATCGAGAGCCGGACACGCTGCGGATCGCCGATCTGGATCTCGACTTCCACAAACACCGGGCAACCCGCGCCGGCCGCCTGCTCGACCTCACCCCAAAAGAATTTCTGCTGCTGGCCCTGCTGATGCGCCGTCAGGGGGAGGTGCTCAGCCGCACGGAGATTGCTTCTCAGGTCTGGGATATCAACTTCGATAGCGACCTGAACCTGGTCGATGTTTCAGTCGGCCGGCTGCGGCGCAAAGTCGATGGCAATTCACAGCTCAAGCTGATCCACACGGTTCGCGGCGTCGGCTTCGTCCTGGAAGTGCGCTGACCGGATTGCGTGTCCATGTCCACTGTGCCCGCCCAGAAGTCCGCCGGATCCAGCACGTGGTCCATTGCCGCGCGCATTACCGCTCTGATCACAGTATCGGGATTTGGCATCCTCCTGGCCGGTGGCTTGTTTCTTTACTGGACTTTGGCGAGGAGCCTGCAGGACGAGACCGCCCGCTTCCTCGCTGACAAGGTCTTTGTGCTCAGGGCGGTCATCCACGATCGGCCGCACGACATGGCCGCTTTCGACGAGGAAACCCGGCTGGAAGGGGCAGCGCGACGTTTCAGTCGCTATTACGTGCGAGTGCTGAACGAGCGAGGACAGTTGGTCGTCGAAACGCCTGAGATGAGCCAGCTCGTCGATCTGACAGCGTTCGAGGCGTTGACACCAGCGGACGGAAACACCGAGGAACCGCATGAGGTCAGGCTCGGCAGCCAGACAGTCGCTTTGCTGGCCGCGACTGCACCCACCACCGCAGGCGAGCTCTGGCATGTTCAACTCGCCCTCGATGTTTCCAACAAGGCGGCACTGCTTGCCAGCTATCGGCGGAACCTTTTATTCGTGCTGCTGGCCGGCTTGGCGGTCTCCGCACTGGCTGGCTATGCCATTGCGCGCCGTGGACTTGCACCGCTTGAGTCAATCACGCGTTCCGCTCGCGCCATCAGCGCCGCAAATCTCGATCGCCGCATCAGCAGCCAGGCCTGGCCCAAGGAGCTGACCGCGCTCGCCGACGCGTTCGATCAGATGCTGGAACGTCTCGAAGATTCGTTTCGACGACTCTCACAGTTCTCGGCCGACATCGCGCATGAGCTGCGCACGCCGGTAACGAATTTTTTGACCGAGTCGCAGGTGACGTTGTCGCAGCCACGCTCGGTGGACGATTACCGTCAGGTACTGGAGTCCGGCATCGAGGAATTCGGCAGCCTGGCACGCATGATCGACTCGCTGTTGTTTCTGGCGCGAGCCGATCAGGTCGACGGACGGCTGGAGCGCGTCGAGCTCGACGCACGCAAAGAAATCGAGAACGTCATGGAGTTCCATCGAGCCAACGCCGAGGAGAATGGCGTGACGCTCGCCTGTGAAGGCAATGCGTGCCTGCAGGCAAACTCCATCTTGTTCCAGCGCGCGATCAGCAACTTGCTGAGCAATGCCGTGCGACACACCTCGGCAACAGGTCAAGTAACGATTCGCATCACGACAGCCGATGGCGGAGCGACGAGCATCAGTGTGCGCGATTCCGGCTCGGGCATCGCTCCGGAGCATTTGCCACACCTGTTCGATCGCTTCTATCGCGCCGACGCCTCTCGCAGCCAACGAACCGGCGGCTTCGGGCTCGGCCTGGCGCTGGTCCAATCCATCATGGCGTTACATGGCGGCGCCGCTCGAGTAGTGAGTGAAGTCGGCCAGGGCACGGAAGTCACCCTGACCTTTCCTGGCAACGCCGCTTCCTGACAACTTCGTCAATGTTTCGTCAAAGTGGTGTTACTGCCTCGCTGGCAGTATTGCACCATGTGTTCGGGGCGCCGCCATCGAGTCTGGATCCTCGCGATGAGTCTCCTGGTGCTATCGGCCTGCACGCACTTCGAACCTCGACCGCTACAACCAGAGGCCATCGCCGAACAGTACGACTCGCTCAGTTTGAACGACGCTGAGCTGCGCGCATTTCTGCAGGCCCACGCTCCAAAGCTGGCTGAGCCCTGGCCGCGGCCGTCGTGGGATCTGTCGGCTTTGACGCTCGCCGCGTTCCATTTCAATACCGATCTGCAACTGGCACGCGCCCAGTGGGAAACGGCCGTTGCGGCAGTGGCAGCCGCCGCTATGCGCCCCAATCCCGTCGTCAACCTGATACCGGGCTACAACGTCGATGCGCAGAGCGGCACGCCCCGTGGGATACCGGGGATGTCCGTCGATATCCCGATCGAGACAGCGGGCAAGCGCCGCATTCGCATCAGTAAAACAGAACATCTTGCGGAAGCGGCACGGCTGAATTTCATCGGCGCCGCCTGGCAGGTTCGCAGTGAGCTGCGATCGGTACTGATCGAGCTGACCGCCGCACAACGGCGCCTCACCTTGTTGCAAGAGCAGCTGGTGATCCAGCAGCGTGTCGTGGACTTGCTTCAACAACGCTTCACTCTCGGCGCAGCTTCCGCCGCAGAGCTCTCGCCTGCGCGGGTTGCATTGACTCGGCTGCAAGTGGACCTCGCCGAAAGCGAGCGACAACAGAACGATGCCCGGAACAACCTCGCGCGTGCGCTCGGTGTGCCGTTGCATGCTCTTGCTGGCGCCTCGTTTGCTTTCGTCCTCGATCTGGTTCCTGTCATCGACGTCGCACAGTCCCGCCGTCAGGCTCTGCACTATCGAGCCGATATTGCCGCGGGGCTCGCCGAGTACGTGGCCAGTGAGGCGGATCTGCAGACTGAGATCGCCAAACAGTATCCGGACCTTCGTCTCGGACCCGCGTATCAGTGGGATCAGGGTGAGAGTAAGTGGAGCCTGGGCATCGGCCTCGAGTTGCCACTGAATCGTAATCAAGGTGCGATCGCCCAAGCAGAGGCGCAACGCGCGGAAAGCGCGGCCCGCTTTCGTGCGCTCGAAACAAGCGTCATTGCACAGATCGATCGAGCGAGCGCAGCGCACCGTGTGGCGATCGACCAAGTGACGCGCGCACGCGCGCTCCACGAAGCGACCGAGAACGGCATCGCTCGCCAGGAGACACGACTGCGTGTTGGCGATATCGATCAATTGGAATATCAGACGGCGAAGCTGGAAGCCGCGGTCAGCGCGGTAGCCGTGCTCGACAGCGAAGCTCAAGCGGCACAGGCGGCGGGCAAACTCGAGGATGCGTTACAGCAGCCACTCGCCGAGATCGACGCACTCGGTGCACTCCACGGACGCGCGAAGTGAAATGAGAAACGTGCTTGTGGCATTGGTGGGCGGAATCATCCTCGGCGCTCTGGCAATCTGGGCTCTCGACCACTTTCGAGCGCCACCCGCTATGGACGCTGGCGATCTGGAAGCGGGAGCGGACGAGAGCAATCCACCGGGTACCGTGCGGTTGAGCGCGGAACAGCAGACCAAAGCTGGAATCACCGTTGCTGCTCTCGAACCCCGTGAACTGGCCCGCGAAGTAAAGGGCTACGGCCGCGTGATCGATCTGCAACCGTTCTTCGATCTGTTGGCGCAGCTGCATTCCGCTGAAGCCGCGCTTGAGGCGTCGGCGAAAGAACTCGCCCGGGTACAAGCGCTACACGCGAACGAGCAGAACGCGTCGGCACGCACGGTTGAGACCGCCGCGGCAGCAGTGAAGCGCGATCAGATTCAATTGGAAGCAATTCGCACCAAGCTGCGCATCGCTTGGAATACGCTCTTCTGCAAGAACGACACCGCTCGACTCGTACCGTGCCTGACCAGTCAAGACGCGGTGATACAGGTGGATCTGCCTCCTGGAGAATCGCTGCCGTCGCCTCCCGAGACGGCGCGTGTGCAGTCGCCATTCGATGCGACACGCTCGGCTCAAGCGCGTTTCCTGGGACTGGCGACTACGGCATCCGCAAACAATCCCGGCCAGGGGTTGCTGTTCTTGCTCCAACCCAACTCGCTGGATCTGCGACCCGAGATGGGTGTCGTTGCTTTTCTCGCACTGGAGGGACCGCGGCTACGCGGCGTCGTGCTGCCCCGCTCTGCCATCGTCAGACATCAAGGTCAGACCTGGGTCTTCGTTCAGAAGGATGATCGAACCTTCGAACGCACGCCCGTGGTGCTGGAGCATGCCTTGGATGAAGGTTGGTTCGTCGCAGCGAGCGCCGCTCCGTCCGGAAACATCGTGGTGAGCGGGGCACAGACCCTGCTCTCCGAAGAGCTGCGATCGCAAATCAACCTGGCGGACTAGGCATATCAGATAGCCATGCTCCGCCACATCGTCACGCTGTGCGTTCGCTTCCGCTATCTGGTGGTAGCGATCGCTTTGCTGCTGGCCGTCTACGGAGTTTTCGTTGCTCAGCGGGCCAAGCTGGATGTCTTTCCGGAGTTCGCTCCCCCACAAATCGTGGTGCAGACCGAAGCCCCAGGCTTGTCCGCCGAACAAGTAGAGACGCTGGTGACCCGCCCGATCGAGTACAGCTTGAACGGGACCCCGGCACTGCAAACTCTCTACTCCCAATCGATCCAGGGGTTGTCGGTCGTCACTCTGGTCTTCGAAGACGATGCCGACATCTATCGAGCGCGCCAGCTGACCGCCGAGCATCTCGCGCAACTGGCAGGCGCACTACCCGCAGGTGTTCACGCGCCCGGCATGGGCGCGCTCGCATCATCTACCAGCGCGGTGCTCACCATTGGCCTCACGTCCGATCATCACTCGGCAATGGAACTGCGCACGTTTGCCGACTGGACGGTGCGACAGCGCTTGCTCGGCGTGCCAGGCGTTGCTCGCGTCGAAACATTCGGCGGCGAGGTCCGGCAGTTGCAGATCCAGGTCCTGCCGGATCGCATGATGCTCTATGGATTGTCGATCGATGACATCGTGGCAGCCGCAGGCAAGTCCACTGGAGTTCGCGGCGCAGGATTCATCGAGACCGACAATCAACGCATCACTCTGCGCACCGAGGGACAATCGCTCACCGCTGCCGCGCTTGCGGAAGCAGTCGTGGCGCGGCGTGGAAACATCAGCGTCCGATTGCGAGATATCGCCAACGTCGTCGATGGCCCCGAGCCCAAGCTCGGCGACGCGCAGGTCATGGGACAACCCGGCATCGTCCTGGGCATTCACGGCCAGTACGGCGCCAACACACGGGATGTGACACACGCAGTCGAAACGGCCATTGCACAGTTGCGACCCATGCTCGACGCCGAGCGGATCACGCTGCACCCGGCGCTGTTTCGCCCCGTCAATTTCATCGAAACGTCGATCCGCAACATCAATCACGCGCTGCTGATCGGCGGCGTGCTGGTGATCGTCGTGCTGCTGTTCTTTCTGGCTAACCTGCGCAGCGCGTTCATTGCGATTGCCACGATTCCGCTGTCCCTGCTGATGGCGCTGGTCGCGCTGGTGCAGTTCGGCGCATCGATCAACACGATTACGCTGGGCGGCTTTGCCATCGCGATCGGCGTCGTGGTCGACGACGCCATCGTTGGCTTGGAAAACGTCTGGCGACGCCTGCGCGAAAACCGCGCCCGCCCGGATCCGAAACCGCCCGACGCTGTCGTCGTCGATGCCACCCTCGAAGTACGCAGCCCCATTGTCTATGCGAGCTTCATCGTCATAGCGGTGTTCTGGCCGGTCGCCATGATGTCGGGCATCAACGGCAGACTGTTCGCCCCCCTGGCCGCATCGTTCGTGCTGGCGACGCTTGCGTCCCTGATCGTCGCGATCACATTGACGCCGGCGCTGTGTTATCTGCTGCTCGCGAGGGTCGATGCCAGGCAGCCAGGCTACATCGACCGATTGAAACATTGGCATCGTCGCAGTTTGGCGTGGATCAATGAGCGCCCACGCGCCATCGTCGCGAGCACGACGGCCGTATGCTTTGCCGCTCTGCTCGCGCTGCCATTTCTGAGTGGGGAATTCCTGCCTGAGTTCAAGGAAGGCCACTATGTCCTGCGCGTCATGACTGCGCCGGGCACATCGATCGGCACCAGCCTGCACCTGGGGACTGAGATCACTCGGGAACTGCTCAAGAACCCGCGCATCCGATCGGTTGCGCAACAACTCGGGCGCGCGGAACAAGGCGAAGACACGAGCGGCGCCGAATTCAGCGAATTTCAAATCGAGCTCATGCCGATCTCCGGTGAGGAAGAGGAGCAGGTGCAGGATGAGATCCGCGCCACTCTACAGACGTTTCCGGGCATCAGCTTTGCGGTCACGCCGTTTCTGGAGGAACGCATCGAAGAAATTCTCAGCGGCGGACGCGGCGCCGTCGTAATCAATATCTTCGGCGAAGACCTCGATGTTCTCGATCGGATCGCGGCGCAGATCAAGGAGCTCGTGAGCACGGTGCCGGGTGCCGCCGAGGTGCTGTCGCAATCTCAGTCCGGATCGCCTGAGCTCAGCGTCACCCTGCGCCCGGATCGTCTACGCCAATACGGCTTCGCGCCGCTGGATGTCCTCGAGGCTGTGCAGTTCAGCTACCAGGGCATCACAGTGGCGCAAACCAACGATCAAAATCGAGTGTTCGACGTCGCGGTCATTCTGGAACCAGGCAGTCGCCGGGACCCGGAGTCGATTGGCAACCTGCTGGTGCGCAACGCCGATGGCACCACGCTGCCGCTGCGGGAGCTGGCGACGATCGAGAGCACACCGGGTCGGTACCTCATCATGCATGAGGGCACCCGACGACGGCAGCAGGTCACATCTGATGTCGATGGCCGTGACCTCAGCTCGTTTACCCACGAAGTGCAACGGAAGATTCGCGCCGAAATCGCCTTGCCCTCGGACGTCTCGGTAGTTGTCACCGGTGCGGAGCAAGCGCGAGTCACTGCGCGAAACGAATTGTTGTTTCACTCCGTGATTGCAGCGATCGTCATCATCATGCTCCTGTCGCTCGTGCTCGCGAACCTGCGCAACCTGCTGCTCGTGCTCGCGAACATTCCCTTTGCGTTGGCCGGCGGCGTGCTGATCCTGGTGGTCACAGGCGGCGCTCTGTCGATTGGCGCGATGGTCGGCTTCATCTCGCTGTTCGGCGTCAGCATGCGTAACTCCATCCTCATGATCTCCCACTACGAGGAACTGGTCACGCAGGAAGGCAAGCCGTGGAACGTCGCAACCGCTTTCCAGGGAGCAACCGAACGCCTGTTGCCCATCGTCATGACTGCGCTGGTGGTCGCGCTGGGGTTACTGCCGATCGCCATCGGCAGCGAGGAAGCTGGCAAGGAGATCGAAGGGCCGATGGCCATCGTCATTCTCGGCGGTCTGCTCACCAGCATGATCTTGAATCTGCTGGTGCTGCCGACCCTGGCGCTGCGCTTCGCACGCTTCGCGCCAAAATCGTGAACTTTGCATGACGATTGCGGCGCTTCGACTGTCGCCGATCGGGAACTTTCCGCTGTCAGGGAACACAGTCGGCGTTTCTCGGTTATAAAGGATCATGCGACGACTCCTTCTCCTCTTGGCCGGTGCGGCCAGCCTCAGCGCCTTCGTGCTCCATGCCGCCCCTCAGCCGCCGCCGTCGCGTGACGCAAACACCCTTTATACGCAGTACTGCGCCGGCTGCCACGGTGCCGACATGCAGGGCAACCGCGCCAGCAGTCTGCTCGACAAAAAATGGATGAACGCCTCCGACGACGTCGGCCTGCGCCGCGTGATCCGCAACGGCGTGCGCCGCTCAGGCATGCCCGCTTTCAGCAAGACTTTCAGCGACTCGGAAATCAGCGCCCTCGTGGTCCTGATCCGTGAAGCCGCTCACCGCAACGCCGATCCCGCCGTCGAGGAAACTTACGAGCTCCCCGACGATGTCCAGCACAGCGAGCGACATCCCTATCGCGTCGAGAAGGTCATCACCGATCTCGACGTTCCCTGGGGGCTCGCGTTCCTGCCCGACGGTCGCCTCCTGGTCACCGAGCGCAATGGCAAACTTACCGAGTCGAAGCGCAACAAGAACGGCCAGTGGACCAAACGCACCATCAAAGGCACGCCGCCGGTGTTGGCGCGCGACGAAGGCGGCCTGCTCGCCATCACGCCCGATCCGGACTACGCGACCAACCGCTGGCTGTATCTGACTCTGTCCGATCCGCGGCCGGATGAAACCGCCAACACCAAGCTGGTGCGAGGCCGTATCAGCAAGGGCAAGTGGGTCGATCAACAGACCATCTACGAGGCGCCGGCCGAGACCTATACCAATCTCGCCATCAACTTCGGCAGCGCCGTGGTATTCCACAACGGTTACATGTTCTTCTCGTTCGGCGAGCGCGGCGAAGTCGGTCAGGCACAGGATCTGTCGCGGCCCAACGGCAAAGTGCATCGTTTGTTTCCCGATGGCCGTATCCCGCCCGACAATCCGTTCGTGAAAAAGTCCGGCGCGCTATCGTCGATCTGGAGCTACGGCCACCGCAATCCGCAGGGCCTGGCAATCCATCCGGTGACTGGCGAGCTGTGGGAGACCGAGCACGGGCCGCGCGGTGGCGATGAGCTCAATTACATCCGCCGCGGCCGCAACTACGGCTGGCCTGCCATCACGTACGGCATGAACTACGACGGCACACCGGTCTCGTCGCGGACCAAGCAGACGGGCATGGAGCAGCCGGTGCTGCACTGGACTCCTTCGATCGCGGTGAGCCCGATCCGTTTCTACACCGGCGACGCGTTTCCGCACTGGAAAAACCAGCTGTTCCTCGGTGCCCTCGCGCAGCAGGAGTTGCACCGCCTGGAGGTGAAAGGCGGTCGCGTGATTCACCAAGAGCTCATTCTCAAAGGTCAGGGCCGCGTGCGCGACATCATCACCGGACCTGACGGCTACCTGTACGTCGCGCTGGAGATTCCCGGCCCCGACACCCCCGATCACGTGATCCGCCTGGTCCCGGCGGACGTGAGCTAGGTGCTGAAAAGGACGACTGCAACCAGTACTGAGCCACTAGGTGAAGCCGACGATTGGAAGTGATCGTCGGCTTCAGTTTCATATCGGCACGCGGACACCCGCGTTGCCGGATGAAATGAAGACGATGCGCCGCTTGCTAGCATTGGGTATCGCACTGAGCGCCGTGGGATTCGGCGGTGCAGTGGCAAATGCAGCCGGTCCCCCGCCGTGCTCGCTCAGGCTCGTCGTCGAATTCACACCCGACGTCCCCAATTCGCGCGATCCCGAATTCCTCAGCTCGCTATTGAGCAATCACCCCGGCTACCAGCTCGACTGGGTCGGCGCGCAGGACGCGTTCCACGCGATTCTCGACCTGAGCGGCCCCGGACCGGCCAGCGCGTGCCAATACGTCGTACAGACGATACAGAAGGATGGACGAGTGGAGTCGGTGGAGGAGGAGTGAGGAATTAACCAGGGTTCGCGCCACGTCGCGCGTCAAGTGATCCAGTTTTGACCCTAGCCAACTTTGGGTTCGTTCTCTGCATTCAACGCATCGAGGTAGCGCGCATAGGTGAACACACGGCCTCGGGCCTTGCCGGTCGTCTCACGCACAATTCCAAGTTTTTCCAGCTCGCGTAGTGACTGCGTCACAGTGGGCGTAGTCAGTCCGGTAACTTCAGTGAGCGCGGCGATCGTTGCAAGCGGCTTCGCCTGCAAGGCTTCCTGGATCAGCAGCGCCGTGGGCGCCTGCCTCCCGATACCTTTCAACCGATCGCGGTCTTCGCGGAACACGGTGAAAATCCGACGTCCTGTCGTTGTCGCCGCATCAGCGCTCACACGGATTGCAGTCGCGAAGAACTCCAGCCAACGCTCGAAGTCTCCGGACTCGCGCACCGCGTTCAACTCCGCGTAGTACTGCTGTCGATGCTGCTTGAAGTACAAGCTCGAATAGAGAAGCGGCTCACGCAAGATGCCCTCGTGGCAGAGCACGAGCGTAATGAGCAAACGGCCGATGCGTCCATTGCCGTCGAGGAACGGATGAATTGTTTCGAACTGCACGTGCGCCAGCGCCGCCTTCACCAGTGCGGGCGCATTTGAATGCAGAAAGCGCTCGAGATCGGACATGCAGCGCTCGACCTCTTGCGGTGGGGGCGGCACGAAAGCCGCGGTGCCCGGGCGCGATCCACCGATCCAGTTCTGGGACTTTCGAAACTCACCAGGCGTTTTCTCCGCGCCGCGTCCGCTCTCCAGAAGAATCGAATGCATTTCTCTCAACAAGCGGTTTGAAAGAGGGAAGCCTTCGCGCAACCGTCGCAAGCCGTGCGTCATCGCGGCGACATATCGCGAGACTTCCGCAACGTCGGCGAGCGGAACGCCGGCAGCCTCGCCGATCTCATGGGCGAGAAGATCATCAAGAGTGGATTGCGTGCCTTCGATTTGCGACGACAACACCGCCTCCTTACGTTGATAGGTGTAAAGGAGCAGGTGAACATCCGGCAATGTGGCGGCAGCACCGTCGAGCCTGCCTAGCGCGAGCAGTGCGCGGTCGAGTGCATCGCGAACGGTTCCTTCCAGTTGCAGTTGCGGCTCGGGCGGAAGCGGTGCGGGAACAAACGCACGGACGCTCTCGCTTCCAGCAATACTGACTGCGTACTGGCCAATGTCGGTGCGCTTCATGAGGGCCCTTGTTAAAGCTGCTTGAATAGCGCCCGTCATTATTAAAGCAAAAGGCCGTTCCCTTTAATAGCATTGCACCGGCGAGCGCCGCGATTCCACAACGAGCTGATCGACCAAAGGTCGATGACCGGTCGGGTGACGGGTTGATTCCGAGAGGAGCGGCGGAGAAGGAGCGAGAATGGCGGAGAGGGAGGGATTCGAACCCTCGTAGGGACGTAATGCCCTCAACCGATTTCGAATCGGTGCCGTTGTGACCGCTTCGGTACCTCTCCGCGCCGAGAAGGAATTCTACAGCAAGATCATCGGCTTACTAGAGGAAGACCGATTTCTGTGCGGGTTCACGGGGGCGCGATAATAGCAGGTTTCGCAAAGAATACTATCTTGAGGGACGCCGCCTGCGTGGCGTCCCTCCCCCGTCACTGGCTCAGCGCACTTGAGGAGCGAGCAGCTCCAGTCGGGTGCTGGCTTCACCGCCAACGGCGTCCTGCGCGATGAACACGACCACCAGCGACGGCTGGCCCGCCGGCAACGTTCCCGACAGCACGCCGGTTTGCGGATCGAAGTGCAGCGAACTCGGGAGGCCGCCGCCACCAGCCACTTGCGCTGAAACGCGAATGCTCTCGCGCGCATTGCTGTGGCGGAATGTGTCCGACGGCAACCGGTACGTGACTTCGTTGCTCTCGATCTGAAGCGCATCCAGGGGCTCCGCCGAGGTGAAGCCGCCCCACACCGTCGTCGACTGCGCGGGGTTTCCGCCCGACGCGGCACCGCCGAGCGAGATGCCGCCGTCCACGATCATGTTGCGAGCGGTCGGCTCACGCAGAGCCAGAGTGCGATCCGCGGACGCGAGGACCACGCGGCCGGCATTTGGCGTCGTGACGAGTTGCTGAATGCGCTGGGCCGACGGCGACGGCGCCTGCGGCTGCGGCTCAGGTGGATTCGGGACTTCCGGAACCTGAGGACCTCCCGGACCCTGCGGCACTTCAGGCTCTTGTGGAACCTCAGGCACGTTCGGCACTTCGGGTTCCTGCGGCGGCTGCCCCGCTGCAGTGACCGTCAGCGTGCCCTGCTGATAGGTGATGGTGTAGTTCGATGCGGTCACGCCTGTGGGAGTGATCGAATACGTGCCGGCAGCGGACGACTCGTCAGCACTCGTGCCGAACGCCAGCGAGCCGTTGAGCACGCTCTGATCTTCACCCCCGACGAAGCCATTGAAGCTCGCCCCGAACGTCGGATTGCTCTGGCCTTCGACGCGCGTGGCGTCCGTCGCTGAGATCGTCAGGTCCTTCTTCGTGACGGTGCCGCTGCCGGTGGCAGTGGTGGACGCGAGTTCATAACCATACACAGCCATCGAACCGTTGCTCGCGGAATCGAACGTGACATTGGAGGCAGTAACGGTCTTGCCGCCACCCGCATCCTTGGTGTCGAACTGCCCCGCACTCGACGTTGTAACAACTACGACGTCGCCATCGATCGCGCCTGTGACGTTGAAGTCGCCAGCATCGAGCGCGACATCGGTCGTGCCGTCGTAGGTCCTGGAAACATTGTTCAAGCCCACCGTCAGGATCGGCGCGTCCTGATACAGGATGCCGTTACCAGTCGCCTGCGCCGCCGTAGTAACACCATACGTCGCGCGATACTGTTTGAAGTCGAAGCCGAGCCCGCCGAGATCGGTGCTCGCGCGATCGCCGGCCCAGACCAGCGTGCGTCCATTGGCTGCCCGAATGGCGTTCGAGCCTGCCTCGTTGATGAAGGCGCGGCCTGCCGACAGCTCGACGGCAGTGCCGGTCGCCGTAGTCACAATGTTCCGCTCCAACGTCAGGTCAGCAGTCGAGCCGCGCGCTTCGAGGCGCACCGTGCCAGCGGTATTGATGCCGTTGAAGTTCGTGTAGCCCGCGATCACGTCGCCCACCGCGAAGCTGCCATTGTTCACGTAGTGAATGTTGCCGGCGTCGTAGGAAGCCAGCCTGCCGATTTGATTGCCGGCATTCGTAAGCGTGACTGGGCCTGTGCCGTACAGGAACAGCTGGCCCGCGGAGATCGCAGCGCTCTGAGTCACTGCGCCAGCCGAAGCCAACTGCAACGTATTGCTGCCGACACCGAGGGCGCCTTGAATCGAAATGCCGGCACTGCCCGCGCCCACGTTTTGCAGCGTCAGTGCATCGGCGAAAGTGAACGCATTGGCAGTGATGAGGCCGGTGCCGCCGTACAGGCCGATCACGACCTCATGAAAGCCGTCCGCGAAGGTGTTGAGCTCGTAGGTATCGAGATTCAGCGTGCCCGCGGCGCCGGCCAGTCCGATGGTCGTATTCGCGGTGCGAGGCGCGACATGAAGCCGGCCGCTCGATTGCACCGTCAGACCATTGTGAGTGCCGTTGGCGATATTCATCGTGTCGGCTTCCAGCGTGATATCGCCGGTCATGGTCGAGGAGCCGATGCGATTGTTATAACCGCCGGTCACCATGATGCCGGTGTTATCGGTGCCGGTGCCACCGATTCCCGAGAGAATGATGCGGCCGCTGCCGGTGGATTCGAACACCGCATTCTCTTCGAGCAGAATGCCCCAGTTGCCGGTAACGCCCGAGCCGCCGGTGCCACGGATCAGCATGGTTGCGCCGTCGCCATGCATGCGCAGCTCGCTGCCATTGCGAACGTTGACACCGATGTTGTAGGCGTAACCGCTGCCGGCCGTGCCGGTAACCGTCAGGTTTCCATCCATGACCTCGACGATGCTGGTATCGATCTTCACGCCTTCATTGTTGTCGCCGAGGCCGGAGGTCGAGCCGTAGCCGGTGAGCGTAACGTCGCCACCGCCGGTCGCTTCGATGACCGAGCTATTCGTGATGTGAATGCCGATGGCATGCTCGCCGTTGCCGCTGCCGCGACCCATGACATCGATATCGCCCGTGCCGTAGGTGCTCAGCGTGGCATTGTCGATCCAGACACCACGGGCACGCCCCATAGTGCCGAGGCTCGCGCCACGCAACAGAAGGTTGCCATCGCCCGAGCTGACGACCGCGTGGTCATCGATCTGAATGCCATCGCCGCAGTTCGTGCTGCAGGCAGCGCTGCGGCCCACACCGTAGATGCGCAGTTCGCCGCCCTCAGTCGACACAGTCGTGCCTGCGCCGGTGATGCGCACGCCGTTGCTGTCCACGCCACCATTTCCGCCGAGGCCATTCAGAGTAATGTAGCCGTCGTTCGAGGTGAGAATGCTCGAACCGTTTTCGATCTGGATGCCGGAATAGCCGCTGGCGCCGACGCCAAGGATATCGATGTTGCCGCCATCGCCGCCGCTGGCATCGATGATGGAGCCGGTCAGGTGCACGCCATAACGCGGCGTCGGATCTGAGTTGTTCGCGCCGACAGCGAGCAGTTGCGACTCGAACAGGCTCGTGTGGAGCACCGGATCGGCAATGCCGCCAACGGACAGACCAGGATCGCCGCCGCGCAGGACGATGTTGCCGCCGTTGCTGTAGATATACGAGCCCGCCGCGAGATAAATGCCGCCGTCGCCCACGCCGTCGATATTGGAGTTGAGCGTCACATCGAGCGCGCCGAAGGTGGAACTGATTCCCGCGCCGGCGAGAAACATGATGTGACTATGAGCCTGCAGCGTCAGCGATGCACGCCCACCCTCGATTTTGGTAATCGAGTCGCCGACGGTGATGATGCCACCGTTGGCGCTGCCGCCCGCACCGGTGGTGATCGTGACATTCGTGCCAGCGTTGAGCGCCGCCTCGATGCTCTCGGTCCCCAGCATGGCGTTGTCCCAGGTGCTCACCCAATCGGGATCGCCGCCGATGCCCATGGGCATCTGACCGCTGAATATTCCGATGGAATAGGGATCGATCAGCCATTCCCCCGCCTTGCCGGCCGCAGCCGAGGCATCGGGCACAGTAGTACCGAGATCGAACCAGCCGCCGGATGTTTCGATGAACCCGCCGTCGCCGCCAGATGCGCCACCGCGTGCGGTCAGTGCGCCGTAAACCTGCGTGGCCTGATTCGAGAACGTGATGACACGCCCGCCGTCGCCGCGGCCGTCTGCACCGGCGCCGCCGTCAGCATGAATCGCTGCGTTGGCGTCGATAAACAAACGCTGCGCGTTACGAATGTTTGGATTGAGACCCTGCTGGTCGCCACCGATCAGGACCGTGCCGCCGCGCTTGCCGCTCGCATCGATGGCCGTGCCCGCATCGAGGTGAACTTTATCGCCGGTGACGAGCACATGACCGCCATCGCCTGCAGCCGATTTCGCGTCGATAGTGCCGGCAATGCGAGTGATGCCGGTCGTGCCGCCGTCGATAGAAACATTCGCGGCGCGCACCGTGCCTTCGACATTCACGAGCCGGGCTTGGCCGTTCTCAACGACGAGCTGCGTGGCGCCCCCAGCGCCGGGAATCGCGCTGTCGACCAGACGTTGCGCGGCCGACGCGGACAGAATCACCTGGCCGCCATCGGCGGCGATCAGATGACGGTTCTCGACCAGCACGTCGACGGTCGACGGATCGACCTGCACCGAGAGCAGCCGACTGCCGTCGATATTCAATGTCACTGCTTCACCGGCGGCCATGGCTACTGTGCCAAGGCGCGCCGACAACACACCTTCGTTGCGCACTTCCGGCGCCATCAGCGCGAGATAGCCGCCGTCTTTTGCCGTGAGTGTGCCTTGATTGATGACAGCACCGCCGCCGTTGCTGAAGCGGAAGTTGCCGCCCATGAAATCATCGGGATCGATCTGCAGCGACGAGGCCACCAGTCCGCCAACGTCGACGCGCGCGCTCGACCCGAATAGCACGCCGTTCGGATTGGAAATGAACACCTGACCGTTGGCATTCAAGCGACCGAAGATCGCCGACGGGTCAGACGACAGCACCCGGTTCAACGTCACCGACGACGCAGACGGCTGCCAGAAGTTCACCGTGGCATCGCGGCCAATATCGAAGCGCTGCCAATCGATGACGGCGCGGTTGCTCGATTGATGGATGTCCAGTTGCGCGTCGTTCTGCGTGATCGACGCGTTGCCGCGGATCACTTGACCGCCTCTGGGTAGCGTACCGACCGCGGGCTCGGCAGCGAGTGCCGCGCTCGATGCGAGTGCCAGTGCAACTGCCGCGGCGGCTCGGCCGGCGCGACTGCGCTTGCCTCGTGCCGAAGTCAACTCCGCAACGGGCACCCAAGTGTTCTGCGCGTCGCTCCAGACCAGCCGGTAGATTCGATTCATCGATGCGTGCTTGTTCATGTGAGATTCAACCGATTGTTCAGAGCGACCAGCGAGCGGAGATCCACAGCTGCGGCTCACGACGCGAGCCATCCGCATCGTTGCCACTCACCGGATCTCGCCCCGGATTGCCTGCGAAGCGAGTCGCGGCGCTCGCGTCGATCTCCACACCGGAGAACGCGGTCCACGTCACGCTCACGCCGCCACCCTGCAGCTCATATCGGTTGTCGAGGTTGGGATTGCCAGCATTCCAGCGCGTCCAGGGGCGCTTGTGCTGCTGAATCGAGCCGATGTCATAGAACAAAGAGAACTGCCAATCGGCGGACAGCGTGTGCAGCCACTCGACGTTGGCGATCCAGCCTTGGTCGCCGCCGCCCTCCAGCTCAGGGAACGCGCGCACGCCATTGGCGCCGCCGAGATTGAGCCTTTCCGAAGAATCGAGATTCTTGGAAGCGAACTGCCCCGCGAGGCTCACGGACAGCCGATCGCGATCGCCGAGGCGCTGCAGACGTCCCACGTTCCACGAATATTTCGTGTAGCTGCCGTCGCTGCGTGCGGTCACCTGATCCCGCAACAGATCGAATGCGTTGCCGGACAGATCCACATCGCCAGCGGTGACGAGCGCGCTGTACACCCACATACCGCCGCCGCCAAAGCTGTCGAGTCGATTGGCGAGCAATCCAGCACGCGCCGCGCGGATGCGCGAATCCGATGTCTCTTCACCCAGCGCCGAGTTTTCATAGCGACGCTCTTCGATGCCGCTGGTGAAGCGCAGGTCGAAGCGGTTGCTGCGAATCAAGGGATAGTCGGCGGTGAAGCCCCACGTGAACGCTTTGCCTTCGGCGTCCAACGCCTTGAACTCATCGCCGAGCTCATAGTCGAGCGCCGACACCGCGGCACCGACGCGCCAACCATCACGCCCCACGGGCAGCTCATAACTGAGACGGCCGAAACGATTGCCTTCACTGACGTTCAGCAGCGCGACCAGCTCGTCGCCGAACCGCAGCGGCGACGCGAGGGCTACCTGACCCGTGAGTCGCTCGCGTCCGGTGGCTGGCAGGCCGCTGTTGTCCATTACCAGCGCGCTGCGCACCCGATCGGTGTTCTGAACGCGCGCCACGATATCGGTCACGCCTTCGGACGACCCCGGCGCCAACACGACCGCCGCGCTGATGCCCGGCAGATCGTCGACCAGCAATGCCGCTCGCTCGAGATGTTTGATTCCGAGCCCATCGGCTTGCAGCTGACGCGCCATCAGCATTTCGCGAATCACTTCCTCGCGAACGCGCGTCGCTTGCTCCGGGCTTTCGATACGCAACTCGCCGACGCGTGCTTCCAAAACCGTGATGGTGACGGCGCCGTCACTCAGGGATTGCTCGGGCAAGTAAGCGCGTGCGAACCAGCCGTCCTCTTGATAGTGCTGAGCGATGCGATCCGCAGCCCGACGCAGCTCGAAGAAATCCACCTCGCGACCGATCAGGTCCTGCACGACCGCTTGCAGCTGCGCTTCGCTGTAACGTTTTGCACCGACGATATGAACGGACGTGACTTTGACGCGCGCCTGTTCGCGAGCAGCGTCTGGTGAGCTCACCGCTTCGGCGGGACCGATGTTGTTAGGAAGACGCGACGGCAGACCGCGCGTCGGGTCGGTCTCACGCAGAATCGTGCCCGCGTCGGGTGCACGAACTTGCGACAGCGCCGGACCCGCGGCGACCACAATCGAAGAAAGCATGCCTGCATGCAGGCACAAAGCAGCCCAGCGTTTCGAACTCACCCCGAATCTCCACGTATGTCATTTCACGCCCGGCACGAAACGACACTTCACTGTGAGCATCGAGAATGCTGGCTACGTGTCGACATTTTTTTCACTCGAATCGGGGACACGACGTGACGCCACTCGCAATTCAGGTTGGCGGCGCCTGTTGCAGCATCAATTACGCTGAGGATGCGAAGTGGTTCAGATGTGAGCCGTGAGCATTCAGGGCGAGTGCCCTGATCGATGCATCGGGGGAAGCACTCGTGCCGGCATGAGTCATCGGTGGCACGCGCTGGGGCGCGATTTCCTTCACCCCCAGCGGAAAGTCACCCGCCGACCTCGGAATCCGTTCCGGGCACGGCCCGCGAATATCGCCCTGTGCGTGCCGGAACTCCCCCCAAGCCCCTGACCTGTCGCGACTTTTGCGTCGGCGATGAACGTACAGCGACGGTTAAGGTCGAAGTAGTGACGCTTTACAGCCTCGCTAGCCCGCACCACACTGCTGCCTGTGAAAATGCCCTCTTTCTCGTCAATCAAGGCTTTGCTGTGCGCCACCGTGGCGTCCCTGGTCATGGTCGGGGGCGTCAGTCATGCCGATCCGGACGATTTGCCCGACATCGGCAGCCCGGCGCAGACCATGCTGACCCTGGAGGACGAGTACCAGATCGGCCGCATGATCGTCCGCGGGCTGCGGGATCAGGACCAGATCCTGGAGGATCCGGAGGTCACCGAGTACATCCGCTCGCTGGGCTACAAGCTGTCCAGCCAGGCGCACGACGGCGCGCAGCGCTTCAACTTCTTCATGGTCCGGGACAACTCCATCAACGCCTTCGCGTTGCCGGGCGGGTTCATCGGTGTGAACACCGGGCTGCTGTTGAAGACCAAGAGCGAGAGCGAGCTGGCCGGCGTGCTGGCCCACGAAATTGCACACGTTACACAGCGGCACATTGCTCGCAGCATCGCTGCGCAGAGTCGCTCCAGTCTCGTGTCCACCGCCGCCATGCTTGCGGCGATTCTGGTCGGTGCGGCGGCGGGCGGCGGCGATGCCGCGATGGCCGGTGTAGCAGCGGCGCAGAGCCTGGCCATCCAACAGCAGATCAGCTTCACGCGCTCCAACGAATCCGAAGCCGACCGCGTCGGTCTGGGCCTGCTGGCCCGCTCCGGCTTCGATCCGAACGGCATGCCGGCCTTCTTCGAGACCATGAGCCGTCTGGCCGGCACCAGCGAAATAAACATCCCCGAAATGCTTCGCACGCACCCGGTGAGCACCTCGCGTATCGCCGAGACCAAGGAACGTGCGGCGCAACTCACTGTGACTCCGGCACCGGCGAGCGTGAGCTATGCGCTGACGCACGAGCGCTTGCGTGTGCTGTCGACGCCGGCCGGCGAAGATCCGCGTGCGTATTACGCGGCCACGATCAACAACGAGCCCGACGCATCGCCGGCGCAGATTTACGGACAAGGCCTGGCCATGATGATGGCCGGTCAACCCGGCAAGGCCGTGGCGATTTTCGAGCGGCTGCGCTCGGGGGATCCGACCATCCTTCAGTACCACACCGCGCTGGGGCAGGCGCAGCTGCAGGCCGGCGAAGGCAAGGCGTCCCTGCAAACATTGAAGCGCGCGACCGAGCTGTTCCCGCGCAATGTCGCGGTCACGATTCGCTATGCCGAAACGTTGATGCAGACCGGCGACAACAAGCTGGCGCACGAAATCCTGCTCGATCTGTTCAACACCGTGCCGCCGACGCCCGAACAAGCCAAGCTCACCGCTCAGGCGGCCAACGCCGCGGGCGATGTGGCCGATTCGTACTACTACATGTCCGAATACCACATCATGAGTGGCGACTTGCTGCTGGCCGTCAATCAGCTGCAGCTCGCGCTTGCCGTGCCGAAGATCACCGAAGTGCAGCGCGCGCGCTTCGATGCCCGCCTGGACGAAATTCAGCAAGCATTGCCCAAACGGGCGATGCGCCGGCCCATCGAGGCCAGCAACGGCAACGGCCGTCGACGCGCAAATTGATACAATCTGCACACCCGCCGGGTGTGCCCCGACATAGGCCCTGGTCCGGCCCTGCCCTACGGCGGTGCATGTCGCCGTCTTGCGGCGCCCATCTGATTCTGTTTGTTTGAAGGATTCACGACGCATGAGCACGTTATTGCGCGCCGCCGCGCCTCTGTTGCTTGCCCTAGTTGTTGCGGGCTGCGCCAGCGCCCCGGGCCGCACCACGAACAAGGAGAGCTTCGAGGGGTTCAACCGCGGAGTGTATAAGTTCAACGACGCCCTCGACCGGGGGGCACTGAAGCCGGTCGCCAAGGGTTACCGCAAAGTGGTGCCGCAGTTCGTGCGCACCGGCGTTGGCAATGTGCTGAGCAATCTGGAAGGGCCCGGCACATTCATCAATCAGTTCCTGCAGGGCAAGGTGGTGCTGGGCCTGAAGGACACGGGACGTTTTCTGATCAACACCACGCTCGGCGTGGTCGGTATCTTCGACGTGGCCACGCCGCTCGGCCTGGAAAAGAACGATGAGGATTTCGGTCAGACGCTGGCTCACTGGGGCGTGCCATCCGGCCCGTATCTGATGCTGCCACTGTTCGGCCCCTCGTCAGTACGCGACGCCCCTTCACGCGTGTTCGACTGGTTCGTCACCCCGCTGCAATACACCGACCTGCCCTGGCAAGCCGACTGGGCCCAGCGCCTCATCAGCCCGATCCACACCCGCTCCGAGCTGCTGCCGCTGGATGCAACCATCAAGCGCGCCTACGACCCGTACGTCTTCATCCGCGACGCCTGGGTGCAGCAACGCGAATTCAAGATCTTCGACGGCAACCCGCCGCCGGAAACCCTCGAAGATATCGAGGAACCGGAGGAAGACGAGGAGTCGCCGCCGGAAACGCCGCCGAAGTAATAAAGCGACTCACTCGCCAGGCACGTCGTCCTCGCATCGCTCGTACATCGAACGCACACAGCCGGAAATACTCGGAAAGATCGTGCTCGCATCCACGCCTTCCCTGCTGAGCATGTCCAGCAGGGAGGGCGCGTGTCTCGTGCCCAGAGTGACCTTGATCAGCTTCGGCATGCCCAATGCCAGGTCGCCGGCTGCAATTTCTTGTTGCACGCGGTCCTCGAAATACCGCTCGAGGCTACGCACTTCGCAAAGTTCGTTCGCCCGCGGCTTGAACTGCAGATATGCGAGGAAGCACGCCTTTTGCGCCCGCAAGTATTCGTTGTGAAAGGCAGGCGGCTGGATCAACTGGTAGCAATACTTGGACTCGCGCGGCAGAAACACTTCCCACGGTTCCTCGCGGAACTCGTACGAGCTCACCGCGAACCTCGCCCAGCCCAGAACAATATAAATGCCAAGCTCACCTGAGCCGTCGTCCTTACGATGAAGTGCTCCGGCGGCGGCAAAGTAGGCGGCCACGTAAGGGTGATACGTAAAGTCGACGAAGCGGGTCGGTAGCCCATTGTGCTGGGCCAGGGCGATCAGCGAGTGGTAGGCCTTGGGGGGCCAAACGAGCTCACCTCGACCCAGCTTGTTACTTTCCTCGAGAAATTGCCGCGGGTAGGCCGAGACGGCAACCACGTCGTCATGGGGAACGTGACGGCCAGCGCGATCCAGCACCCCACCAAAGTCGCGAATTGCCTGCAGCTCCAGTTCTATCTGGTCTCTATTGGTGAAGCGGGGACAGACCTGACGCACCCGTGAATATGGAATCAATGCGCCAGGCCGCAACGCACTTGGGATGACTGGCCAGCTTGCGTCCGCCTGCCCGCGGAATATTGCCGTACCTGGTTCTTTGGTAAGCAGCTTGCCGTTGGGTGAGATGATTTTGAACAGTTCTTTCGCGGTTCGCGCTCGGATCAACTCCACTATCAGTCCTCGGTTCGGATGCCACGAACAGAAGACCGCACGAACAGGTGCGCTATCCCGCTAAATCGGCCGCTAGGACTGGCGCGCGAACCACGGCGTGATTCGTTCGATCGCATCTTCGACTTCTGCTGTCGAGACGGCAAAGCTGAAGCGCATGTAGCGGTGACCTTCGACCGGGTCGAAGTCGACGCCGGGGGCGGTGGCGACGCCGGTGTCGCGGAGTAAGGACTGGCAGAAAGAGATCGAGTCGTCGGTGAGATGGCCGATGTTAGCGTAGATATAAAAGGCGCCATCCGGCGGAGCAATGCTGTTCAGGCCGAGCTTGGGCAACGCTTCCAACAACAACTGGCGATTGCGGGCATACGTGGCGACGTAACCTTCCAGCTCATCCCGACAGTCGAGCGCGACCAGTCCCGCGTGCTGACTCAATGTCGGCGCGGTTAGAAATAAATTGCCCATGAACGCGCGAGCGCGCGGCTGGTGTTCCATGGGCACGAGCAACCAGCCGAGCCGCCAGCCGACCATGCTGAAGTATTTCGAGAAGCTGTTGACGATCCGCGCGTTCGGCTCGAACTCCAGCATGGAGCGCGCCGGGCCGACATAGCTCAGGCCGTGATAGATCTCATCCGAGATGATGGTGATATTCCGCTCGCGACACACTTGCGCGATGGCTGCCAACTCGGAAGGAACAATGATGGTGCCAGTCGGATTCGCAGGGCTCGCGACAATCACTCCCTGAGGCGCCGGATCGAGGGCAGCAATGCTGGCCGCGGTCAGCTGAAATCGCGACTCCGGCCCACATGGAATTTCGACCGGCGTGAGATGCAACGCGCGCAGCGTATTGCGATAAGCGACGTACCCCGGCCGCGCGAGAGCGATACGGTCGCCGGCAGCGAACGTTGAGCTCAACGCCAGTGTGAGCGCCGGCGAGGCGCCGCACATCAGAATGAACTGTTCGGGCTCGACCTTGACACCGTAGCTGTCGAGATAGTGCTTGGCGAGCCGCGTCTTGAGCGCCACGCTCTCCCAATAGCCGCCCGGATCGATATCGAGCACCTCATGGGCCCGCTCGATCGCCGCACGCGGCGCGCCCGTCGACGGCTGGCCGAACTCCATATGAATGACAGAGCGGCCCTGCGCCTTCAACTCGTGAGCGAGGCGGCTGATGCTGATGGCGTAGAAGGGATCGACTTGGGCAAGCATGTGAGCACCGTGCTGGGCAGGACCGGCCCTGCCGGGCGGGCTCACATTATGAACCGAACACGCGTGCCGAACTAATCTAGCGCTCGGCGGCGCTCTTGCCGCTGCCGTTCAGCAGATTCTCGACTTCGCTGATGCGCGCCAGTGCCGCGATCTGCTCGGGCACATTCTTGAAGTGAATGGTTTGCTGACGCTGTTTCGCCAGCCGCAGCCACTCGATCATCAAGGCCAGCCCGGCGCTGTCGCCTTCCGGGACATTGGCCAGATCGATTTCGAGGGCAGTGCCACCCTTGAAGGCTTCGTCACTGCGCTTGAGCAGGTCAGTCGCAGTGTCGGCGTTGAGCGCGCCGAAAACCTTGAAGCGCCCGTTGCCGAGCGCTTCAAGTTTGGCTGGACCCGAAGTCGTGGCCGGTCTGGCGTTCATCGCGCCGGCTTCGCCTGCTCGGCCGGCTTCTGGACCGTGCCGCTCGCGACCTGCTGCTCCAGACGCTGGATCACGGCGTCCAGGCCCTTCTGATCGATCTCCGCGCCAAAGTCGGTGCGGAACGATTTCACGTACGAGACGCCTTGGATCTGCACGTCGTACGCCTTCCAGCCATTGTCGGTCTGACGCAGCGAGTAGTTCACGGGCACGCGGCTGCCATCGTCACGACGAACCTCGGTGCGCACCGTCGCGACCTTGTCGTTCGGGTTGCCCTGGAACGGCAGGATCCTCAGACGCTCCGGCGTGAACTCCAGCAGCGCCTCGCCGTAGTTCTGCAGCAGCGACTGATAGAACGCCTCGACGAAGCGCTTGCGCTGCTCCGGCGTCGCCGTGCGCCAATGTTTCGCCAGCACCAGCTGCGCGGAATAGGCGGTGTCGAAGTACGGCAGCATGTTCTTATCGACCAGCTCGCGCACCTTGTTCTTGTTCTTGGTGTACTCGGCGCGATTCGCGTCGAGATCCTTCAGCGTGTCGTTGGCGACCTTCGCGACCAGCTCCTGCGGGCCGAGCTTGGTTGCGTCCTGCGCCTGCGCGGCGCCGGCGAACAAGCCGACCGTGGCGACCAGCGCCAGGCCGGCCGAAAGGATGTTCCTGCGATTGCTCTTCACGAAGATACTCATTGCTTCGCTTCCTCCGTCTTGTTCTGGCCGCCCGAGCCCGACTGGTCATCGCGCTTGCTCATGAAGCTGGCAACCAACTGATTGATCAAGTTCTCCAGGACCAGCGCGTCCTGCACCAGCTCGATGCGATCGCCCTGCTTCAGGAACTCATCGGAGCCGCCGGCAGTGATGCCGACGTACTGACCGCCGAGCAGACCCGAAGTCATGATGGCCGCATCGCTGTCGCTCGGAATGCGGTTGTAACTGGAGGCAATTCGCATCTTCACAACGGCTTTGTAAACATTCTGGTCGTAACTGATGGAATCGACCCGGCCCACCGTGACACCGGCCATCGAGACCGCGGCGCCCGGCTTCAGGCTGCCGATGTTCTCGAACTGGGCCGTCACCATATAACTCCCGCCGTCGACCGAGAGTTCACGGTTGGTAATCTGGGTGACCATGAAGAACAGTGCCGCGAAGCCCAGCAGCACGAACAGTCCGGTCGAGATCTCTACAGTGCGTGTCGCACGCATAATCGCTCCGCAATCACAGCATGATGGCTGTGAGCATGTAATCCAGCATCAGAGTCAGCACCGCGGATATCACCACGGTGCGGGTGGTCGCACGGCCGACGCCTTCGGCCGTCGGGGTAGCGGTGTAACCTTCGTACACCGCGATCAGGCTGCAAGCGAAACCGAAGACGCAGCCCTTGAGCACGCCTTCGGCGATGTCGTCGTGACCGACGCTCGAGCGCATCTGCGACCAGAACGACGCCGAGTCCACGCCGAACAACTGCACGCCGACCACCTGCACACCGAAAATACCGATCGCGATGAAGATCAAGGTGAGCAGCGGCATGGCGATCAAACCGCCCAGGAAGCGCGGCGCGACCACGCGACGGATCGGATCGACCGCCATCATTTCCATCGCCGTGAGCTGATCGGTCGCACGCATCAGACCGAGCTCTGAAGCGAGCGCGGTCCCGGCCCGACCCGCGAACAACAACGCAGTCACCACCGGCCCCAGCTCTCTGATCAAAGCGAGCGCCGCGGCCGTGCCCAGCGCGTCTTCCGAGCCGAAGCGCAACAACAGGTCATAACCTTGCAGACCGAGCACCGCGCCCACGAACAGTCCGCAGGTCATGATGATGACCAGCGACAACGCGCCGGCATTGTGGACTTGCTCGATGATCAGCGACGGCCGCAACAGCGCGCGCGGCACCTGAGCGAGCACGCGGCCGAGAAACAAGGTGACGCCGCCGACGTTCGCCGCGAAATCCCCCGCGTTGTCCGTCAGCTCTCGCAGTAATTTCATGCTTCAGACCCCAGCAGCTGCTGGTAATAATCAGCTGCCGGATAATGAAATGGCACCGGACCGTCGGGCAGTCCGTTGACGAACTGATTGACGATGTCGGATTGATGACCTTTCAGATTCTTCAGCTCGCCCGACGCCGCCACCTTGCCGCCGGCAATGATGTAACTGGTGTCGGAAAGCTCGGAAAGTTCTTTCACGTCGTGCGAGACGACGATGCTGGTGATGCCCAGCGCGTTATTCATATGGCGCACCAGCCGCACGATCATACCCATTGAGATCGGATCGAGGCCAGTGAACGGCTCATCATAAATGAGCACTTCGGGATCGGTCGCCATGGTACGAGCGAGCGCGACCCGACGATTCATACCGCCCGACAACTCCGCCGGCATCAACTGCGCGGCGCCTCGCAAGCCGACGGCTTGCAACTTAGTCAGCACGATATTGCGGATCAGACTTTCGGGAAGATCGGTGTGTTCGCGCAGCGGGAACGCGACGTTCTCGAACACGCTCATGTCGGTCAGCAGCGCACCGTTCTGAAACAGCATGCCCATGCGCCGGCGCAGCGCGTACAGCTCACGCGTCTTGAGCGCCGACACATCGATGCCGTCGAACAGGACCTGCCCGCTGGTCGGCTTGATCTGCCCGGTGATCAGACGCAGCAGG
The DNA here is from genome assembly GCF_003104955.1 of Steroidobacter cummioxidans. Taxonomy (NCBI): domain Bacteria; kingdom Pseudomonadati; phylum Pseudomonadota; class Gammaproteobacteria; order Steroidobacterales; family Steroidobacteraceae; genus Steroidobacter; species Steroidobacter cummioxidans. Next base: position 95,506 of record NZ_LSRW01000012.1, read on the forward strand.
GTGGTTTTGCCGGTGCCGCTCGGTCCCATGAGCGCGGTAATTCGACCGCGCGGAATCGACAGATTCAGCCCGGAGAAGATGCTCCTGCCGCCGACCGAATAATGCAGATCGCGGATTTCTATTAAATCCCTGGCGATCAGCGATTCGGCGGCGGCGGAGCGTTGGGCGGAAGACGCATCGGTGCTAGAGACCATTCACGACCCCGATATGAACACGCGATGCATTGTCTCCGCCCATACTTACGCCAGGCTTAAGCAGCCTGCTCCGAAGCAGCGGTGTAGCTGCCGTTGCGCGCGTCGCCGTTCAACTTGGCGCGACGAGCGAAGGCCTTCTGACCGGCAGCGAACTGCTCCGCCTTGCCACCCCAAGCCTTCAGAGCTTCGTCCTGCAGGGCGCGGCCGTACGAGAACGTCAGCTCCCAAGGCAGGCCGCCGATCTTGTTCATCAGGCTCAGGTGCTCGGTGGCTTCCGCGGCGCTCTGGCCGCCGGAGAGGAACGCAATGCCCGGCACCGCGCTCGGAACAAAACGCTTCAGCGTGCGCACGGTAGCTTCGGCAACCTGCTGACGGCCAGCGCGCGCGGTGTTCTTCTTGCCCGAGATGACCATGTTGGGCTTCAGGATCATGCCTTCCAGATGAATGCGGTGTGAATCCAACTGCTCGAACACCGACTTCAGCACGGCGCTCGTCACCTCTTCACAACGCTCGATGGAATGGTCGCCGTCCATCAGCACTTCCGGCTCGATGATCGGGACGATGTTCGCTTCCTGGCAGAGCGCGCCGTAACGAGCCAGCGCGTGCGCATTCGCATCGATCGCGAACTGCGTCGGGATGTCCTTGCCGATGTCGATCACAGCACGCCACTTGGCAAAGCGCGCGCCCAGCTTGTGATATTCGGCCAGACGCTCGCGCAGGCCATCGAGGCCTTCGGTGATGGTCTCACCCGGGAAACCCGCCAGCGGCTTCGCACCCGTGTCGACCTTGATACCCGGCACGATGCCGAGCTTGGTCAGATATTGCGGGAACGGCGTGCCATCCTTGGTCTTCTGCCGGAGGGTCTCGTCATAAAGAATCACGCCGCTGATGTACTTCGCCGCGTCCGGTGTGGTGAACAGCAGTTCGCGATAGGTACGGCGCGCTTCCTCGGTCGACTCGAGCTGGATGCCATCAAAACGCTTCTTGATGGTGCCGCTGGATTCGTCGGCTGCCAGGATGCCCTTGCCTTTGGCAACCATTGCGCGCGCGATCGATTCAAGCTCAGTGCGATTCATATTGTCCTCCGCCTTCAGGGGTGAGCTTGCGCGCGGCTCCACGCCGCCAACAGCGTCGGCCCAATCGGCAAGCCTCAAGTTTTGGGGGGCGTAGGATAGCAAATCGTTCTCAGCTCCGGCCGATACACATGTTGTAGCGGAACGACAACGTTGGACTCTGTAGCCAACGGCCGGTTTCCCACCGGTAAAATTGACGCAATCCAAGCTCACTCCTGTCTCGGGGTGGTCACAGCCTTGCATTGGGACTAGAATGGTCCCATATCCTCCACCGAAACCCTCGATGGAACCCCCATGCTTCGTATCAGCAAGCTGACCGATTACGGCACGGTGATCCTCGCCCAGCTGGCAGGGCAGCCGGACCGCTTGTGGACGGCGACGGAAGTCGCCGAGGCCACTCATATCGGCTTGCCTACCGTCAGCAAGCTTTTGAAAAAATTGCAACGCAGCGGCCTGGTCACCTCCGCGCGCGGCAGTCATGGCGGCTATCAGTTGGCGCAGCCTCCCGGCGAGATCACCGCCGCCCGCATCCTGGATGCGCTCGAAGGTCCCTTCGCCATTACCGAGTGCAGCAGCACCCACAGCAACTGTGGCCTCGAGTCGAAATGCGCTGTCGGCCACACCTGGCAGAAGGTCAACGCCGCGATCCGGCGCGCGCTCACCGATATCTCGCTGGCAGAGCTCGCCGGCACCACGCGCGGCGTGACGACGACCACCGTCCCGCTGAGCCGGCTGCGCGCTTCGCACGATTAATTTTTGGGTTGAACGTTCCAAATGGCTAGCAATCCCCAAACCGATCCGACCCTCGAAGCCCTGGTCGCCCAGAAGTACCGGCACGGCTTCGTCACGGACATTGAATCCGACACCGTCCCGCCCGGCCTGGATGAAGACGTCATTCGTCTCATCTCGCGCAAAAAGGGCGAGCCGCAATTCATGCTCGACTGGCGCCTGCGCTCGTACCGTCACTGGCTGACCATGAAAGAGCCGCACTGGGCGCACCTGCGCATCCAGCCCATCGACTATCAATCGATTTCCTACTATTCGGCGCCCAAGCCCAAGGCGGATGCGCCGAAGAGCCTCGAAGAGGTCGATCCGAAGCTGCTGGAGACTTACGACAAGCTCGGCATTCCTTTGCACGAGCGCGCCCGCCTCGCCGGCGTGGCCGTCGACGCGGTGTTCGACAGCGTGTCGGTGGCGACCACGTTCAAGGAACGTCTGCACAAGGCCGGCGTGATCTTCTGTTCGTTCTCCGAAGCCGTGCAGAAATATCCCGAGCTGGTCGAGAAGTATCTCGGCAGCGTCGTGCCCTATACCGACAACTACTTCGCTACGCTGAATTCGGCGGTGTTCTCCGACGGCTCGTTCGTGTTCGTGCCGAAAGGCGTGCGCTGCCCGATGGAGCTGTCCACTTACTTCCGCATCAATGCGGCCAAGACCGGTCAGTTCGAGCGCACGCTCATCGTCGCCGAGGAAGGCTCGCACGTGAGCTATCTCGAAGGCTGCACCGCGCCGATGCGCGATGAAAATCAGCTGCACGCGGCGGTGGTCGAGCTGATCGCGCTGGAAGGCGCACAGATCAAGTACTCGACCGTGCAGAACTGGTACCCCGGCGATGAGAACGGCGTCGGCGGCATCTACAACTTCGTCACCAAGCGTGGCGAATGCCGTGGCGCGAACTCCAAGATCAGCTGGACGCAGGTGGAGACCGGCTCGGCGATCACCTGGAAGTATCCGAGCTGCATCCTCACCGGCGACAACTCGGTGGGCGAGTTCTACTCGGTGGCCGTGGCCAACCATTATCAGCAGGCCGACACCGGCACCAAGATGATTCACATCGGCAAGAACACGCGCAGCACGATCGTGAGCAAGGGCATCTCGGCCGGTCACGGCCAGAACGCCTATCGCGGTCTGGTGAAGGTTCTGCCGAGCGCCATCAACGCACGCAACTTCACGCAGTGCGACTCGCTGCTCATGGGCGACAAGTGCGGCGCGCACACCTTCCCTTATATGGAAGTCCGCACGCCGACCGCGAGCGTCGAGCACGAAGCCACCACGTCGAAGATCGGCGACGATCAGTTGTTCTATTGCCTGAGCCGCGGCATCTCCGCAGAGGACGCGGTGAACATGATCGTCAACGGCTTCTGTAAGGCCGTGTTCAAGGAGCTGCCGATGGAATTCGCCGTCGAAGCGCAGAACCTGCTTGCCGTCAGTCTCGAGGGATCCGTTGGCTAAAACGCCGACGTGGTAGCCATCGCCAATCTCCAACTGCCAACCATTTATGCTCAGTATCAAAAATCTCCACGCGCTCGCCGGCGAAAAGCAGGTCCTGCACGGTCTCGACCTCGAAGTGGGCGCGGGCGAAGTGCACGCCATCATGGGCCCCAACGGTTCCGGCAAGAGCACGCTCGCTCAAGTGCTGGCTGGCCGCGAGGGTTACACGGTCACCGGCGGCAGCGTCACCTATAAAGGAAAGGATCTGCTCGCGCTGGCGCCCGAAGAGCGCGCGCGTGAAGGCGTGTTCCTGGCGTTCCAGTATCCGGTCGAGATCCCGGGCGTGAACAACGTCTATTTGTTGAAGGCTGGCCTCAACGCCATTCGCAAACATCGCGGCGAGTCCGAAATGGACGCGTTCGAGTTCCTCACGCTGGTGCGCGAGAAGATGAAGCTCATGCAGATGGACGAGGCCTTCCTGAACCGCGGCGTCAACGAAGGCTTCTCCGGCGGCGAGAAGAAACGCAACGAGATTCTGCAGATGGCGGTGCTCGAGCCGTCGCTCGCGCTGCTCGACGAAACCGACTCGGGCCTGGACATCGACGCGCTGCGCGTCGTCGCCAACGGCGTGAACAGCCTGCGTCGCCCGGATCGCGCGATCGTGATGATTACTCACTATCAACGTCTGCTCGATTACATCGAGCCGGACAAGGTGCACGTGCTCTCGGGCGGCAAGATCATCAAGAGCGGCGACAGGTCGCTCGCACTGGAGCTAGAGAAGCGTGGCTACGACTGGGTGAAGCAGGAGGCCGCTGCGTGAGCGCTGTGGACGCCAAAAGCACTGCGTCGCCGATCGAGCGGTACCAAGCCGCGTTCGATGCGCGCTGGCCGGGCAGCGATGAGCTGACGGTACTGCGTCGTGCCGCGCTCGATCAATTCCTGTCGACGGGTTTTCCGACGCAACGTGACGAAGCCTGGAAGTACACCAACCTGCGTCGTCTCGAAACGCGCTCGTTCACACCAGCAGATGCTTCCGCGCTCGACGCGCATCAACCCGACTGGCTGACGACGACGGGCACGCGCATCGTGCTGGTCAACGGTCATTGGTTACCTGCCCTCTCCTCGCAAACGGCACAGCCACCGGGCGTGACCGTGCTGACGCTCAAGCAATGGCTGCAGCGTGAGCCGGCTGCCGTCGCCGCGTATCTGAAGGATCACGATCAGCTCACCGGCAACGCGCTGGAACAGTTGAATCTGGCGTTCTTCGAGGATGGCGTCGTAGTGAATCTTGCGGACAACGTAGTGCTCGATGCGCCTATCTACATCGTGCACCAGTCGACGAGCGCGGCCAGCGGGCGGATGAGTCATCCCCGCATCATCGTCGCTGCGGGTCGCAACAGCCGCGCCACTATCGTCGAACACTATCTGGGCGCGAACGAGGCCGAATACTTCACGAACTCGGTTGTTCGGTTCCAAGTCGCTGCTGGTGGCGCGGTCAAGCACTTCCGAGTGCAGCAGGAAGCGCCTCGTGCGTTCCACATTGGCCACATTCAGACCAAGCTCGCGAAGGACGCGCATTATTCAATTCATGACATCCAGCTCGGCGCCAGCCTGGGCCGGACTGGCATCACTGCGCTGCTCGAAGGCACCGGCGCGCACTCGGCGTTGTTCGGTTTGTTGACCCCGATGGGCAATCAGCACCTAGACGCACACACGCGCATCGATCACTTTGCTCCACACACGACCAGCGAAGAAGACTATCGCGGCATCGCCGGCGGGCGCGGCCGCGGCGTCTTCAATGGCAAGATCATCGTGCGTCCAGACGCGCAGAAGATCGACTCGCGTCAGTCGAGCCGCAACCTGTTGCTGTCAGCGACCGCCGAGATCGACACCAAGCCCGAGCTGGAAATCTACGCCAACGACGTGAAATGCAGTCACGGCGCGACCACCGGTCAGCTCGATGCGACCGCCCTCTTCTATCTGCGTTCACGTGGCTTGTCGGAATCCGACGCTCGTGCCGCGCTGATCCGGGCATTCGCCGAATCCATTCTCTCGACCATCGACCTCGCCCCCGTGCACGCCGCGCTGGAAAAGCAGATCGATGAGCGGTTCAAGCTAGCTAACGAGGCCAAGGCATGAACGCAGCTGTCACAGCCACACGCAGCGCGACAGGGCTCGATGTCGCCGCCATCCGGCGCGACTTTCCCATCCTGCACCAGACGGTGAACGGCAAACCGCTGGTGTATCTGGATAACGCAGCGTCGAGTCAGCGGCCCAAGTCGGTCATCGAAGCGATCTCCCGCTATTACGAGCACGATCACGCGAACGTGCATCGCGGCGTTCACACGCTGAGTCAGCGCGCGACCGACGCCTACGAAGGCGCGCGTGAGACGATTCGCCGCTTCATCAATGCCCGCGACACGAAAGAAATCATCTTCGTTCGCGGCACGACCGAAGCCGTGAACCTGGTTGCACAGAGCTTCGCGCGCACCGGTTTCCAGCCTGGCGATGAGATCCTGATCAGCGCTCTCGAACATCACGCCAACATCGTTCCGTGGCAGCTGCTGCGAGACCAGATCGGCGCGGTGCTCAAGGTGATTCCGATCAATGAGCAGGGCGAAGTCGATTTCGTCGAGTTCCAAAAGCTCATTGGTCCTCGTACGCGCCTGCTGGCGCTGGCGCATGTTTCCAATGCACTGGGCACGATCGTACCGGTCGAGAAATTCATCAAGGTCGCCAAACAGCACGGCGTGCCGGTGCTGCTCGATGGCGCACAAGCCATCCCGCACACGGCGGTGGACGTGCAGGCCCTGGGCTGCGACTTCTACTGCTTCTCCAGCCACAAGATGCTCGGCCCGACCGGCATGGGCGTGTTGTACGGCAAGCGTGAGCTGCTGGAAGCCATGCCGCCGTGGCAGGGCGGTGGCGACATGATTCTGTCGGTGTCGTTCGAGAAGACGACGTTCAATCAGTTGCCCTGGAAGTTCGAGGCCGGCACGCCGCACATCGCCGGCGCTATCGGTCTCGCAACGGCCATCGACTACCTGGAAAAGATCGGTATGGACCGCATCGCCGCCTACGAGCACGAGCTGCTCGAATATGCGACCGAGCGTCTGACTCAGGTCCCGGGTTTGCGCATCGTCGGCACGGCACCGAACAAGGCCGCAGTCGTGTCGTTCATGCTCGACGGCATTCATCCGCACGACATCGGCACCATTCTCGATACCGAAGGCGTCGCGATCCGTACCGGGCATCACTGCGCCATGCCGGTGATGGAGTTCTTCAAGATTCCGGCGACGGCGCGCGCTTCGATGTCGTTCTACAATACGCGCGAGGAGATCGACCGGCTGGTGGCCGCCCTCGAACATACTCGTCAAGTGTTGGGCTGAGCCGATGGACCTGAAAGACCTTTATCGCGACGTCATCGTCGATCACAACCGCCATCCGCGCAACTTCGGCAAGCTGGATCCTGCCGACGTGCACGCCGACGGCCACAACCCGTTGTGCGGCGATCGCCTCACCATGTACGCCAATCTCAAGGGCGAGCACCTCACCGATGTGAAGTTCGAAGGCGCCGGCTGCGCGATCTCGGTCGCGTCCGCTTCGTTGCTGACCGAAGCCGTGAAAGGCAAGACGAAGTCGGAAGTGAAAGAACTGTTCGACGATGTGCATGCGCTGCTGACTCAGCACGACGCCAGCGTCGATCCCGCCAAGCTCGGCAAGCTCGCCGCCCTCTCCGGCGTGCGCGAGTTTCCCGCTCGCGTGAAATGCGCGAGCTTGTGCTGGCATACATTGAACGCAGCCCTCGAGCGCGCTGCCGAACCGGTGACTACCGAGTAATTGGTTCCTTTTCATGCACAGCCACGACAACGAACCTGTAACCCTACAGCGCGACGTCGAAGCCATCATGGTTCCCGCCGGCATCCCGGTGACCCTGCGCGAAGGCAAGACCGGCTTCATCACTCAAGCCCTTGGCGGCAGCTTCACGGTTTACGTGGAGGGCAATCTGTTCCGCATCCCCGGCAAGGATGCCGATGCGCTCGGTAAAGAGCCGAGCCTCGCGCCCGAACTGCCGCCCAACGCGACCGATGAGGACGTGAAGCAGCTGGTGTGGGATCAGATGCGCACCTGCTACGACCCGGAAATTCCCATCGACATCGTCGAACTGGGCCTGGTGTATTCCTGTGACATCACGCACACCCCCGAAGGCGGACGCATTGCGGACATCAAGATGACCTTGACCGCGCCGGGTTGCGGCATGGGCGAAGTGCTCGTGCAGGACGTGAAGGACAAAGTCGAGCTGGTGCCGACGGTCACACGAGCCGATGTCGAGCTGGTGTTCGATCCCCCCTGGAATCAGACCATGATGTCGGAAGCGGCGCGATTGCAGACGGGAATGATGTAAATGACCTGGCATCCCGTGGCTCTCGCCGCCTCGATTGCGCCCGGCGACTACGCGCAGACCGAAATCGACGCTCAATTGATCGCCGTGTTCAATATCTGCGGCGAGTTCTACGCGATCGACGACCTTTGCACTCACGATGGCGGCGAACTGGCCGGCGGTGAGGTCGACGGCGATGTCGTCGTCTGCCCACGCCACGGCGCCCGCTTTTGCCTGCGCACCGGCGCAGCATTGACGCCGCCGGCTTACGAGCCCGTGCGCACCTATCCAACCCGCGTCAACGATGACGGCATGGTCGAGATCCAAACCGATTAAGGAATGACATGCGCCTCACTCTGCTTCGCCACGCCAAAACCGAAGCTCAGCACTCCGGTCAGGAGGATTGGGATCGCATGCTCGAGCCCCGCGGGCAGAAGGATGCACCGGAGATGGCGCGGCGGCTGCGTGAGCGCAAGCTCAAACCGGATCTGGTGATCGCCAGCCCCGCTGTACGCGCGCTGACTACTGCACAGATCTTCATGCGCGAATTGCATTTGGCTGCGTCGAAGCTGCAGCAGGATGAGCGCTTGTATCTCGCGTCGCCGAAAGTGTTGAGGGAAGTGGTCCGAGAGCTGGGCGGCACGGCGCAGCATCTGATGATCGTCGGCCACAATCCCGGGCTGACGGAATTCGCCGATCGCGTCTCGGCCGAGCGCGAGATCGACAACATGCCGACCTGCGCGATCTATACGCTGGAGTTCGAGATCGACGACTGGAGCGAGCTGGAGTGGGACAGCGGCCTGAATGCCGAGTTGGACTACCCGAAGAACTGCAGTAGTTGTTAGGGCGCAAGCCCGGAAAAGCCCTCACCTCCCTATGATGTCGCTCTGGCAGCACGCAGCTGCCTGGCTAGACGATAGACGCCCGTAAGGCGCGCTGGATTATTCAATGGAGATTTCTCTCGACGTTCCTTTCGTGCTCGGCGTTCTCGCTGAGGAACATCAGCGCGCCGCGAATGAGATCGGCGAGTTCGGCGTCGTGCGCGCGTACGAACACTCTCGCCAGCGTCACGACGCTCGGATCGCGTCAGCTCCCGATGTAGGCACGCTCGCCTGTCGCGCTGGCTGCACGTGGTGTTGTCATTTCAGCGTCGATGTCCGTGCCGTCGAGGTGTTCAGCATTCTGGATTTCGTCGAGCGTTCGCTACCGGCGGAAGAGAAAGCACGGATTTATTCCGAGGTGCGCGCGAACAGCGCAGCGTTACAGGGCATGGACGACATGGAACGCATGCGCCGCAACGTCAAATGCCCGTTCCTAAGCGCCGGCCGCTGCTCCATCTACGAAGCCCGCCCGCAAACCTGCCGCAACTATCACGCGACGGATGTGGTGGGCTGTCAGCAGTCGTACGAAGATCCCGACAACCTTGAGATTGATCCTGAGTTCGCGCCGATGGTGTACCAAGCCGGCGGCGCTCACGTTGACGCGTTCACGCGAGCCATGCGTGAGGCGGGTTACGACACGAACGTGTATGAGATGAATTGCGCGCTGGACACGGCGATATCGGAGCCTGAAGCGCGCCAACGTTTCGAGGAGAAACGCGCGCCGTTCAAAAAGCTGTCAGGCGATGATGTTCCTGGTGAGTTTGAAGATCTCGCCGATTGAAGCGTTAAAGCGCGCTGCGAACGTTGCTGTAAGAGGCGTTGGTGGTCTGCGTCGCCGGGAGTGTCTTAGCTCCTTCCGGCACCGGGCACGGCCGGAGCGCTAGCGCTCCTACACCGCACGTCCATGATGAGCCCTGCTGTTGCGGCCCCATCCATGTGCCGCAAAGCTGCCGGAAGGAGCTAAGACACTCCCGACGACGCCGAAACGTTACAGCAGCTTCGCGCGTGACTCTGTTCCGACCCGAACGGACCTCGAATGTTCGCTCAACGTCATGTCGGCATACGGCCTGGACTCTCGCGCCAACATATCAGTACGCAGCCTGGACTCTCCCACCGACCTGTCGGCACGCCGCCGAGGTGGGGGACCTTCTCCCGGCGGCTTTGCGGTACAGGGACGGGACCGCAACAGCAGGGCTCATCAGCAACTGTCTTGTGATCAGGCTAATTCCATTAGCTTCGGGCTCCAGCACTGGCGATGCCGGATCATGCTGTTGATGATGGTCAGGAGCTTGCGCATGCAGGCGACTAACGCGACTTTGCCGGGCTTTCCAGCAGCGCGAAGACGCTGATAGAACGCCCTCAGCACGGTGTTGTAACGCACACCTACGAGCGCCGACATGTACAGCGCACTTCGGGCGAACGCACGACCGCCGTAGATACAGCGATGCCCGACCAACCGCCGCTATCGCAATTGAAGGGCGCCACGCCGGCTAGTGCGCTGATCTCGCGGCGGTTGAGGGTGCCAAGTTCCGGCAGACTCGCCAGCAGCCTTAACGCCGTCACCCGCGCAATGCCGGGTACGGATTCGAGCAGCTCAACCTTCTCGCGCCAGACCCCACACTCACGCAACGCACTGCCAAGATCTTGATCGGCATGCTTGAGCTGTTGCTCGAGCCAGTCGATGTTCTTTTTCAGACCGCGTTTGACATCCTTGTGCGCGGTACGCAGGCGGTTCTTCTCCATCACCAGCATCTCGATCAGCTGCTGGCGCCGCGCGATCAACGCTTGTAGCCCTTGTTGCTGCTCGCTGGGCAGCTCGCGGGGCTCCAACTTCATCGCCTGCGCAAATTTCACCAGCACCTGCGCATCGAGTCGATCCGTCTTTGCTAGTCGTCCGCTGGCCTTGGCAAAATCTCGCACCTGCCGCGCATTGACGATCCGCAGCGCCAGGCCCGCTGCGGCCAGCGCGGCTGCCGCTGACCGCTCAAAACCGCCGGTCGCCTCCATCACGACCAGCCGTGGCGGCTGCTGTGATAGCACCCCGCGCAACTGGCTGTGCCCGGCTGGATCATTGCCGAACTGCCCCTCCCTGCCATCGCTGAACGCAACGTCCAAGCGTTCCTTCGATACGTCGATTCCTACATACAGCTCAGACATCTTTCGTACCCCACCTTGCAACCCATTCGGGATCACCTTTAGGGTGTCCCAGCCAACTGTTCGGGTGTGGAAAGATCTCGCGCAGCGATCAAGCTGATGATCGGACTCTCATGGTGCCGGGGACGGACGATCTACTGCGCGAGGCCGAGCTAAATTTAACGAAAACCGAAGATACAAGGGACGTGCGGTGTAGGGGCGCAGTGCGCTCCGGCCGTGCCCGGCGCCGGGAGAAGGTCCCCCACCTCGGCGGCGTGCGAGCGCCAACGCTCTGACTCTGATTCCGCCCCCTCACTCCCCCACCATCGTCAACAAACTCGCATTCCCACCGACCGCAGCGGTATTGATCGTCACCGTCTGCTCCGTCGCGAACCGATGCAAATAATACGGCCCACCAGCTTTCGGCCCAGTCCCTGACAGCCCGCGACCTCCAAACGGCTGCACACCCACCACCGCCCCAATCATGTTCCGATTGACGTAAACATTGCCAGCGCGAACGCGCGAGGCAATGTATCGAGCGGTAGCGTCAACGCGCGTATGTACGCCCAGCGTCAACCCGAAGCCCGTTGCATTGACCGCATCGATCACCTGATCGAGCTTGTTCGCCCGATAGCGAATCAAATGCACGATCGGTCCGAATACCTCACCCGTTAGCTGCGACAGCGCCTCAATCTCCACCGCCGCCGGTGCGAAGAACGTCCCCTGCTCGTGCTCCGGCTTCAACTTGTAAGCGTGACTCCAGCGAGCCCTGCGCGTGATCTTCTCCGCATGTGCACGAAGCATCTCGCAGGAAGGCGGATCGATCACCGGCCCGACATCCGTCGTCAGCAACATGGGATCGCCGACCACCAACTCCTCCATGTATCCAGCGAGCAGCTCAGCAACGCGATCTGCAATCTCATCCTGCACATACAACACCCGCAGCGCCGAGCATCGTTGACCCGCACTGTTGAAACTGGACTGCACGATGTCGAGCACGACCTGCTCGGGCAACGCCGAACTGTCGACGATCATGGCATTCTGACCGCCGGTCTCGGCGATCAGCACCGGAATCACGCCCTCGCGATTCGCCAGCGAGCGATGGATCAGCTTCGCCGTCTCAGTCGAGCCTGTAAATGCAACGCCAGCGACGCGCGGGTCCGCAACGATGCGCGCACCAACCGTTGCTCCATCACCAGGCAACAGATGCAAAACACCCGGCGGTACGCCCGCCTCCAGCAGTATCTGCACGGCGCGTGTCGCAATCAGCGGCGTCTGTTCCGCCGGCTTCGCGAGGACTGAATTTCCAGCAGCGAGTGCGGCGGCAATCTGCCCCGTAAAGATAGCGATTGGGAAATTCCAAGGACTGATGCAACAGAACACGCCGCGGCCGCGCAGCTTCAACTCATTGCTCTCACCCGTCGGCCCGGGCATGCGAACACCCGCGCCAAACTCGTTCCTCGCGCGATCCGCGTAGTAGCGCAAGAAATCAACCGCCTCGCGCACTTCGGAAATGCTGTCCGGAATCGTGCGTCCGCCTTCTCGCACGCAATAAGCAATCAACTCCGGCATGCGCTCTTCATAAAGATCCGCAGCACGCTCCAGAATTTCAGCGCGTTGACTCGCCGGCGTCGCATCCCATTCGACTTGCGCCGGTACGGCAGCCGCGAGCGCCTTGTCGACCAGCGCGACGTCCGTTTCCCTCACCATGCCAATCACTTCACTCCGATTCGCCGGATTGCGCACCTCGACGCCCCGACTCTCCTGCAATTCCCCGTTGACGATGGCTCCCGCCACCCATCGCTGCTGCGCCGCTTGTTTGATCTTCGCAAGCAGCGGCTCTCGCTCTGCCGGATCGGCCAGATTGACGCCCATCGAGTTCAAGCGCGACGAGCCGTACAACATGCGCGGCAGCGGTATCCGCGGATGCGGGATCTGCGTCAATCCATCCAGTTCGAGCACGGGATCCCGGACGATGTCGGTGACTGCATGCTCCTCATCGACGATGCGATTGACGAACGAGGTGTTGGCGCCGTTTTCCAGCAGGCGCCGCACCAGATAGGGCAACAAGTCTTCGTGAGAGCCGACCGGCGCATACACGCGGCACGGAATCCCAAGCTTCTGCTCGCCAACGATCTGCTCGTACAGCTCTTCGCCCATGCCATGCAGACGCTGGAACTCGAATTTCCGCCCCTGCTCGCCCGCCAGCTCGATGATGGTCGCGACTGTCTGGGCGTTGTGAGTGGCGAACTGCGGATAGATCTCCGGGCCCGAAGCAATCAGCTCCCGTGCGCAGGCGATGTATGAAACATCGGTATTCACTTTGCGCGTAAATACCGGATAGCCCGTGAAGCCGCGCTCCTGTGCGCGTTTGATTTCGCTGTCCCAGTATGCGCCCTTCACCAAACGGACATTCAAGCGCCGGCCGCTCGCTTGCGCCAGGTCCTTCAGCCAGCGAATAACGTCGATGGCGCGCTTTTGATACGCCTGCACGGCCAGGCCGAATCCATCCCAACCCTGCAGCTCCTGCGAGTGCGCCACGTATTCGATGAGCTCCAGCGACAACTCGAGCCGCTCCGCCTCTTCCGCATCCACAGTCAACGGGATGTTTGCTGTCTTCGCCGCCATCGCCAGCTCATGCAGGCGAGGCGCAAGTTCCTTGAGCACTCGCTCTCGCTGCGCAAACTCATAGCGGGGAAACAAAGCCGACAACTTCACCGAGATGCCCGGCGACGCCTCGCTGGACGAGGCCTTGCTCGAATGCGCGCCGATCTTCTGAATCGCCTCGTGATACGCCTTCAGATAGCGCATGGCATCCCACGTAGTCAGAGCCGATTCGCCCAACATGTCGAACGAATGACGGTACAGCTTGCTCTCGGCGCTGACGGAACGATCCAGCGCCTCCTCGATGGTGCGCCCCATGACGAACTGATGCCCCATGATGCGCATCGCCTGACGGAACGCCGCGCGCATGACAGGTTCACCGATACGGCCGGCAATACGAGCGAGCACGCTGCGAGGATCGTGCATGTCAGCATCGCTGGGGCGAACGATGCGCCCGGTGAGCATCAAGCCCCACGTGGACGCGTTGACGAACAACGATTCGGCATCGCTCAAGTGCGCAGCCCAATCGCCCGCGGCGATCTTGTCCGCGATCAAGCGATCGGCCGTGGCATCGTCAGGGATGCGCAGCAGCGCCTCTGCGAGACACATCAGAATCACGCCTTCTTGGGATGACAGATCGTATTTGCGCAGGAAAGCATCGAGCCCGGTGCGCTGCGTCTGGTAGTTGCGCACACCTTCGACCAGCGCTACCGCGCGGCTTACAATCTTGTCACGCTGCTCCTGCGAGACCCGGGCCGCTGCTGTCAGCCTGCGGACGATCTGCTCTTCGTCGCCGAGATAGTTCCGGTTGATGGCGTCGGCGATGGGCCGCCGAGCAGTGCGGGGTTGCTGGGACGACATCATGGTTTATTTCTTTCCGCAGGAAAGCACGGTATACACAACGCGATGCGGCACAGGCTGTACGTAGATGGCGACAGCGGGCAAACCGAGAGCGCTTGAAATCGCGTCGGCGAAACTCAATCTCTCGCCGGACGATTGCATCTTTAGCAGATCAGCTTGATGGGAGGCTGCGTGAGCCAGGAAACGACCGTCGTCACTGCCGACACGTTCATGACCGAAGTGGTCGAGACCTCGGCGCGCGTGCCGGTGCTGGTCGACTTCTGGGCCCCTTGGTGCGGGCCCTGTAAACAGCTCATGCCCATCCTCGACCGGCTGGCCGAGGAATACGGCGGTCGCTTCCGCCTCGCCAAGGTCAACACCGACGAACAACAGGAACTGGCGCAGCAGCTCGGCATCCGCAGCTTGCCGACCGTTGTGTTGTTCAAAGACCGGACCTCGGTGGATCACTTTGTCGGCGTGGTGCCGGAGGCGCAGATCCGCCGGCTGCTCGACAAGCATTTGCCCACCCGCTCCGATGCACCGCTGGAGCGCGCCCAGGTGCTCAAAGCCCAGGGCGATTTCTCGGGCGCCCGCGCCATCATCGAAAGCGCCCTGGCGAACGATCGCGACAACATCACTTACCTGACCGAGCTGGCGGAGCTGCGAGCGCTCGATAGCGATCTCGAAGGCGCACGCGCTGAGTTAGCGCGCTTGCAAGGTATCGAGCCGAATCATGCCGGGGTGAAACGGCTGGCCGCGTTGCTCAATTTCAGCGACATCGTCGCCGCCCATCCCGATGTTCGCTCGTTGCGCGAACGGGTTGCGAGCGGCGACAGCGACCTCGACCTGCGACATGCGCTGGCTGTGCATCAATTGTTGGGCGGTGACGTCGAGCCGGCGCTGCAGACCTGGCTGGAGATCATGCGCAACCACCGCGGCTATAAGGACGA
The DNA here is from genome assembly GCF_003104955.1 of Steroidobacter cummioxidans. Lineage (NCBI taxonomy): Bacteria > Pseudomonadati > Pseudomonadota > Gammaproteobacteria > Steroidobacterales > Steroidobacteraceae > Steroidobacter > Steroidobacter cummioxidans. The sequence continues at coordinate 110,773 of NZ_LSRW01000012.1, forward strand.
TCTGGCGCGCCGCAGCTTGCTGCAGGCATTCGAGTTGATTGGCGAGGCGGACCCCATCGTCCCGCGCACCCGCAAGGAAATGGCGCGCCTGCTGTTCTGAGCCGCGTCTCAGTTGGAGAGACGCGCCGTCTCCTGCAGGTGCTGCGACGTTTCGCGTCCCAGATAGGCGTGGATCAAGCGCCGCGTGACATAGATCAACGGAATCAGCAGGAACGCCATCAGCAGCTTATACGCGTAGTTCACGCTGCCGACGGCAAGGAACAACGGCATCGGCCATTGCTGCGGACCGATCACGAAGGCGATATAGAGAACGATGAAGCTGTCGATCAGCTGTGACACCGCCGTCGAGCCGGTCGCGCGCAGCCAGATCCAGCGCTCACCGGTCATCATACGAATGCGGTGAAACACCGCCACGTCGATCAGCTGGCCCACCAAAAAGGCCGTCACCGAGCCGGCAATCGTCCACATTCCCTGTCCGAAGATATTGCTGAAAGCCGCCTGCATGTCCGGCACGCCGCGCTCGCTGTTGGCCTCGACCCAGAACCCGGCCGGCGTGAGCGAGATGGCCGCATAGGCCGCGATAAAGCCGTAGACGATCAGCACCACGGTCAGCCAGGAAATGAAACGCACGCCGCGCGTGCCGAAATATTCATTGATGATGTCGGTCATCAGAAACACGACCGGCCACAACAGCACCCCGCTGGTGAAGGACAACGAGCCGCTCTGCCCGAACAGGTTCCAGTTGAAAGGCTGCATGCCGAGCGTCGGCTCCAGCGCAAAGATTTTCACGCCGACGAACTCGGCGATCACGGCGTTACAGACCAGAAATGCCGCGAGCACGATGAACAGCTTCGCCGCCCGGTTGTGCACCGGATGCCCCACCGCGGTGGTGGCGGCCAAACTGAGAGCTTGCGAGTGCGCGGCGGGCAGCGGCCGCGCCGTCTCTGGATGCGCCGTGTCTGGAGATGAAACCAAGGTTCACCAGGTGCTATTGGTGTTATGCAGTCGTACGAGTATGCACCACTTCCGGGGCGGGCAAGCGATGCCACCCGCGTGCGGGACCGGTTATGCTTCGCCCTTTCCTCCGCACGGTTCACAAGATCATGGTCCAGATCACGGAGCTGAACATCTATCCGGTCAAGTCTTGTCGCGGGATTGCGCTCCAAAGCGCGCGCCTCACCGAGACCGGGTTCGAGCATGACCGCGAATGGCTGGTCATCACGCCCGAGGGCCGCTTCCTGACTCAACGCGAGCGCCCGCAACTGGCGCAAATCGAAACCGCCATTGGTGGCGATCAACTCATCCTGCGCAAGCCCGCCGGCGCCGATCTGACAGTACCGCTGAACCTGACCGGCTCAGAGCGGGAAGTCACGATCTGGCGCGACAAAGTCGATGCCTTCGATGCAGGGGATGAAGCCGCGACCTGGCTCACCGCGCACCTGGGCAAACCGGCGCGGCTGGTGCGCTTTGACAAGCGACGCAAGCGTGTGAGCAACACGCAGTGGACCGATGGAGTCGAGGCCCTGACTCAATTTGCCGACGGCTGGCCCTGGCTGCTGATCTCGCAGGGCTCGCTCGAGGACTTGAATCGCCGGATGCAGACTCCGCTGCCGATGAACCGCTTCCGTCCCAACATCGTCGTGGACGGCCTGCCGCCGTTTGGTGAAGACAGCGTCGATGAATTCATCGCGGGCGAGGTGCGCATGAAAGTGGTCAAGCCTTGCGACCGCTGCGTGGTCACGACCACCGATCAGCTCACCGGCGAGCGCACCAGCGACGAGCCATTGAAGGCGCTGAAGGAATTCCGCTTCGACCGCAATATGCGCGGCGTGCTGTTCGGTCAGAACCTGATTCTGACCGGCGGCGTAGGCACTGAATTGAAGGTGGGTCAGCAGTTCGCAGTGACTGCCGGCACCAGCAAGGCCAGTATCGGTTGAATTACTCGCCCTGCTGGCGAGTCATCACGCGCGACAGCAAGCGCAGTGTCTGCGTTTCCCAACCGAAGCGCGCCTCGGCAACGGCATCCTCGCCGACGGCGCTCTGTACGGCGGCAACGTGGGGAGCGACACGACGGATCACGGTGCTCTCCCAGTCTTCACGCACCAGGGTCTTTTCGGGATCCGCGTCTTCCAGCTCAGGATCGATCAGCACCGGACGGGGCATCTCGAGAGTGGCTTCGGGATCGTAGTCGCGCTCGATTGTCATAATCTTCGACACTCTGTCAGCTCAGACGACCCCGGCACCCTACGCGTTGTGGCTCAAGTGGCCGTGAGCAACGGATCACAAGGTCGTCATCTCAGTGAAACATGCGTGCGAAGTCGCGGCACCGCGCACGCTTCGTAACCAACGCCCGGCGGCGAGGTCAGGTTCCCCTGTACCGGTTACAGTGCAGTGACAAGCCATTCATGCGAATAGCCTGCCAACCACTAATAACCAGACAATTGAGCAAACCGATCCGTGTGGTAGTACTGATCGCCGAACGTTTCCGCGGCGGCGCGAGCGCGCTTCATGAAGAAACCGATGTCGAATTCGTCGGTCATGCCAATGCCGCCATGCATTTGCACGGCTTCATTGGTCGCGATGCGTGCCACATCGCTGGCTTTCGCTTTTGAGAGACACACCAGCGATGACGCTGTCGGCTCCTGCGCATCCAGCCCCTGCATGGTTCGCAGTACCACCGAGCGCACCAATTCGATCTCGCAGAACAAATGGGCTGCACGATGTTGGAGCGCCTGGAACGTGCCGATCTTGACGCCGAACTGCTCGCGCTCACGCAAATAACTCAACGTACGCTCGAACGCTTCCTCCGCGACTCCCAACAGCTCCGCCGCCAACACGGCGCGGCCCGCATCGAGCACCGCATCGAGAACAATCGCGCCTTTATCGAATGTGCCGACGACGTCAGCTTCGCCGACCACCACGTCGCGCAACTCGACCACCGCGCTATTGCGGTTATCCACCATCGACGAGCGCGTGATGGTGACGCCGTCCGCTTTCGGATCGATCAGGAACAGAGAGATACCGTCGCGCGAGCTGATGTCGCCTGACGTGCGCGCGCTAACGATCAAACGATCGGCGATGTGGCCATCGAGCACGTGCAACTTGCGCCCGCTCAGCTTGTACTTGCCCGTGCAGCGAGTGGCAATGTGATACGGCGTATGACGCACGCACTCGTCGCTGGCAAACGCGATGAGCAAGTCACCGCCAGCAATGGCTGGCAGCAATGTTTCTTTCTGTGCCTGCGTGCCACCTCGCAACAGCGCGGTCACTGCCAACACCGCGGTCGACAGCAGCGGAGTCGCGCTCAGATTGCGACCGATCTCGGCGGCGATCAGCCCGGCGCCGACGAAGCCGAATCCCACACCGCCATATTCTTCGGGCACGAGCACGCCCGCCCAGCCCATCTCGGCCATTTCTTTCCAGACATTGCGATCGAAGCCGACCGGGTCGGCATCGTCACGCAGTTTGCGCAACTGAGAAACCGGTGCACGCTCGGCGGCAAAGCGCTTCGCGGCATCACGGAACATCAATTGATCGTCATTGAGTACCAGAGTCATGAGCCGCTCCTTGCGTGTCACGCGCCCGGCAGACGCAGCACGTTCTTGGCGATGATGTTGAGCTGGATTTCCGACGTGCCACCCTCGATGGAGTTGGCCTTGGTCCTGAGCCACATTGAAGCCAGCTGTTCCTCGCCGGGAGCATCGCCGAACTTCAAGCCTTCGCTGCCGCCCACGGACATGGTCAGCTCGGCGCGGCGCTTGTTCAGCTCGGTGCCGTAGTACTTGAGCATCGACGATATCGCGCCGGTCTCATTGCCCGCTTTCGCCTCGTCGGTAACGCGGCTCATGGTGAGCGCAAACGCAAGCGCGTCCATTTCGAAGCGCGCAATATCGGTACGCAACGCGGGCTCCGCCAGCCGCCCCGCTGCAAGCCCAACGCTCTTGATGGCGAGCTGGCTGAGCGGCGTGACCCGCTGGGTACCGAAGCCGCCGATCATGTTGCGTTCGTGCGTGAGCAGGTACTTCGCAATGGTCCAGCCTTTGTTCAACTCGCCGAGCAGGTTTTCCTTGAGCACTTTGACGTTGTCGAAGAACGTCTGCGTGAACGGCGAGTAACCCGAGATCAGCCGAATCGGGCTGGTCGTGACCCCCGGCGATTCCATATCGAACAACACGAAGCTGATGCCTTCCTGCTTCTTGCCGGTAAAGCTGGTGCGGACCAGACAGAAGATCCAATCCGCTTTGTCGCCGTAACTGGTCCAGATCTTGGAGCCGTTGACGATGAAGTGATCGCCGTGATCGTCGGCGCGCGTCTTCAACGATGCCAGGTCGGAGCCGGCGCCCGGCTCGGAATATCCCTGGCACCAGCGAATCTCGCCGCGCGCGATCTTCGGAATGTGCTCGCTCTTTTGTTTCTCGTTGCCGTACTTCAGCAGCGCCGGCCCGAGCATCGAAATGCCAAACGAAGTCAGCGGCGGACGGCATTTCATCGCCGCCATCTCTTCACGCAGCACCCGCGCCTCGTCCTTGCTCAAACCGCCGCCACCGTACTGCTTCGGCCACTCGGGCACCGTCCAGCCGCGCTCCGCCATCCTCTGCAGCCACACGCGCTGCGCGTCGTTCTTGAATTGAAAGCGTCGGCCGCCCCAGCACACATCGTATTCATCGACGATGGGCTGACGCATTTCCGAAGGACAATTTGCTTCCAGCCACGCGCGGGTGTCGCGGCGAAACGCTTCCAATGCCTCGTCTTGTGCGGACACGTTATTTCTCCTGCAGCAGCAGCCTTCGTCAGCTCGCCTTGCGGGTCATATCGCGACCCGCGGCGGCAAATGCTTTGGCGTGCTCACCATACTTGATGGCACGCTGATCGGCGGCATTGCCTTGCAATGCGCGCGCGTACACGCCCTGGGTGATCGCAGCCATGCGGAAATATGCAAACGCCAGAAAGAACGGCCAGTCGGCGATGTGATCGCGACCGGAGAACTTGCAGTACAGACTCACGAATTCCTGCTCGCTCGGAATACCGAGCGCAGCGATGTCGAGCCCGAGCAATCCACCGCTGCCCTGTTCGCTGGGGGGAATGCGATAGAACATGCAGGCATACGCCAGGTCGCTCAGCGGATGGCCCAGCGTCGCCAGTTCCCAATCCAGCACCGCGATCATGCGCGGCTCGCAGGGATGCAGAATCGTGTTACCGATGCGGTAGTCGCCATGAACGATCGCGGTCTCCTCATTCGCCGGCAGATGCGCGCCGAGCCACGCCATCAGCTCGTTCATGGCGGCGTTTTCTTCGGTCTGCGACGCTAGATACTGTTTACTCCAGCGATCCAGCTGGCGCGCGACGTAACCTTCCGGCTTTCCGAAATCACCTAATCCGCACGCCTGGTAATCGACACCGTGCAGCTGCGCCAAGATGCGCGCGTAATCGGTGTAAATCGCTCGCCGTTCGGAGGGTGTCAGATTTGGCAAATGCACCCCGGTGATCACCCGTCCCTCGACATGATCCATCACATAAAACGGCGTGCCGATGACGCTTGGATCTTCACAGAGCACACGCGCACGCGGCACTGGGACATCTGTATCGGGGAGCGCACGCAGGATGCGATATTCGCGCTCGATCAAATGCGCCGACGGCAACAGCTTGCCTGGCGGCTTTTTCCGCAGCACATATTTCCTGGTCGGGGTCTGGATCAAATAAGTCGGATTGGATTGCCCGCCTTGAAACTGGCGCAGCTGCGCCGGCAGGGAAAAATCATCCAGATGCCGTTGCAGGTACTGCCACAAAGACGCTTCATCGAAGCGGTGCTGTGGCAGGACGTCGATCAGAGCAACGTCGGAGGCGGGCGTGGCTGCGGTCGTCTGTGATTCGGGCCCCGGCATTGCTCATCGTCTCCTCAGCAGTTCGGCCTGTCATTGTATGCGCCGGCCATCCCTGCCGGAACTGCGTGTGCGTGCAGAATTGACTAGTACCGCTGTGTGAAATCTCACAGTGATGCGCATGCGCTCAAAGTGAGATCGTCATCGCTCCGAGTACGATGCCGAGATCCACACCTTGGCCGGTGCCACTCAATGCCAGTGAAACTTCACCCTTGGTCATCACCTGCGCGCCCGCCGATTTGATCGCACCCGCGTGCGCCTCGGCGGCGATGTAATTACCCAACAGCTGCGCGGTACTGCCGACGGCGGAGAACTTGCCGTGGCCATCCTCGATCGACGACTTGCCCACGGTGAGCCCGCCGCCTTTGGCCGACAACTTGACCTTCATTGACTGCCCGTTGTCGCAATCGATCGTGCCGCGACCGTCGGCGGTTTTATAAAACGCCGACCAGCCCTGCATGCTGAACTTCAGGGTGCACCGGACACTGGCTTCGGCCTGCAGGGGGCCGGTGCCGGCCAGCATCAGCAGGGATCCGAACACCATCTTGCGAAGCATGCGCCCTCCCGTGTTCGACTCGTTGACCCGATGGCGCGCGGTACCTCCTGTTAGTGGTGTGGAGGGGCTGGAAAAGTTCCCGAGTGGTGCTGGGCAGGACGCCCGAATGCCGGGGACGCAGGGACGCGTAGGACCGGCAGAAATGCCGGATTGGGCAAGGATTGAGCCCTCTTTTACATGCAGCAGGGTCGCGAAGCTGGGACAATCCGCCGCTGGAGAACTCCATTTCCAGCCATGACCCAGCCAGGATTGATCCATAGCGGCATCGCCGCCGACGAATTCTTCCGCTACTACGTCGACCGTGCCGAGCCGCTGGTCCTCGCTACGGTGGCGCAGACCTTGGGCTCGACCTATCGCAAGGCCGGCGCCCAGATGCTCATTGCCGGCGACGGGCGCGTTGCAGGTCTGCTCAGCGGCGGCTGTCTCGAGGCCGACTTGATGGAGCGCGCCAGAACCGTGCTCGCAACTGGCGACCCGCAGACGGTTCATTACGACACCCGCAGTTCCGACGACGTGATCTGGGGCATCGGCCTGGGCTGCGAAGGCGCGATGACGATTCTGTTGAGCCGCCTGGATCGCAGCAACGATTATCAGCCTTTCAATTTCGCAGCGCGTTGCCGGTTCGATCAGACCGAGGCGAGCTTCGCCGTCGTCACTCAATCGCAGAACCCGCAGTTTCCGCTCGGCGCAGCCTTCTGGGCGCAGAACAAACATTCAGTCCCGGCCTCGGTGAGCGCCGCCATGGATGTATCAACGCCGCGAGGTGCTGGACCTTCGAGCCAGGCCGTCGAAGCGGACGATGCGACCTTTCTGGTCGTGCCCATTGAATTGCCACCGCGACTGCTGCTGCTGGGTGCAGGGCCGGACGCAATGCCGCTGGTGGAAATCGCCGGCCTGATGAATTGGCAGGTCACGGTGCTCGATCACCGGCCGGCATACGCCATTGCGGATCGTTTTCCGCGAGCCCGGCGCGTCGCGCTCAAGCCGTCGGCCGAGTTGCCTCAGGAATTGCAGGCGGGACACTACGACGCCGCGGTCGTGATGAGTCATCACCTGCTATCGGATCAAGCCTATCTAGCGGCACTCGCGGACAGCTCCATTCCCTATGTCGGATTGCTCGGCCCGGCGCCGCGGCGCATTCGCTTGTTACACGAGATTGGTGACAAAGCCGCCCGGCTCAGCGGCCGCTTGTATGGCCCGATCGGGCTCGATATTGGTGCACGCTCGCCGGAGAGCATCGCCCTGGCCATCGTCGCTGAGATTCAAGCGGTGATGGCCGGCCGCGAGGGCGGCTCGTTCAGTAAATCCGCGCCGGGCTAACCTCGCCGCAGATCCCGCAAGACTCGCCGGGCATGCTTGTCGGGACGACCGTCGGGCGCCGGCGCGGCCAGCCGATTGCGCTCCCGTTGTTGCTCTCGCGCCGCGATGCTCTCGGGCGTCTCTTCATAGTGCTGCCGGGCTTCAGGCGCAGGGCCGCGACGCACCGGCATGCCGCGCACGATCACTTCGAGTCGCGTTTCATCCTTGGTGATGTGCAGCCGGTCGTCCACGTGTACGACACGCGAGGGCTTCACCCGATCGCCATTCACATGCACCAGCCCGCCCGCCACCGCGTCCGTCGCCTGCGAGCGGCTCTTGAACAGGCGCGCGAACCACAGCCATTTATCGATGCGCAAACCGGCCTGGTCGCCGGGGGATTTGTCCTCGCTCATTGCCGCAGTGTACGCCGTTCGACTGATGCAGGTGCACGTAGGGGCATACCATTAAATCGCGGGATCGGGCATCCTCCTTTTACCTCTCGCCGCCGCCTGCGGCCTGAGGCTGCACTCGATTACGAAAGTCTAATTTTCTGAGGCATGGGCAGCGGTGAGCACATGACGGCTGGGGCGATGACCGCCAGCAACAGCGACCACTCCAGCGTCGACCTGCTCATCATCGGTGGCGGTATCAATGGCGCTGGCATCGCGCGTGACGCGGCCGGACGCGGCCTGAAAGTCATGCTGGTCGAACGGGCCGATCTGGCCTCGGCGACTTCCTCCGCCAGCACCAAGCTCATCCACGGCGGCCTGCGCTACCTGGAGTTCTTCGAGTTCCGGCTGGTGCGCGAGGCGCTGATCGAGCGCGAGCGGCTGCTGCGCATCGCGCCTCACATCATCCGGCCCATGCAATTCATTCTGCCGCACGTGCCCGAGCTACGGCCGCGCTGGCTGATGCGCCTCGGCTTGTTCTTCTACGACCACATCGGCGGTCGCAAGATTCTGCCTGCGTCGCGCAGCGTGCGACTCGCCAACGGTGCGTATGGAGCGTTACGGCCCGGCTTGGATCACGGCTTTGCTTATGCCGACTGCTGGGTCGATGACAGCAGGCTGGTCGTGCTCAACGCGGTCGACGCAGCTGCGCGTGGCGCAACGATTCGTACGCGAACACGCTTTGTGAATGCGAAGGTCGATGGCTCGCAATGGCTTGCAACCATTCAAGACGTCGAGAGCAAAGAGACCACGGAAGTGCGCGCCCGCGCGATCGTCAACGCCGCGGGACCTTGGGTGCAGGAGGTGCTCAAGGGGTTTCCTTCGATGGACACCGACGCGCACGTGCGCCTGGTCAAGGGAAGTCACATCGTCGTGCCTCGGCTGTACACCGGTGAGCACGCCTTCATGCTGCAAAATCCCGACGGACGCATCGTGTTCACGATTCCGTATCAGGAACAGTTCACGCTGATCGGCACCACCGACGTGCCCTTCACCGGCGATGCGACCCAGGTCAGCATTTCGCCCGAAGAGGTTCTCTATCTGTGCAACACCGTCAACAGCTACTTTCGTAAGAGCATCGCGCCGTCGGACGTGAAATGGAGTTATGCAGGCGTGCGGCCGCTCTCCGATGATGAATCGAGCAATGCGTCCAAAGTCACACGCGACTACAAGCTCGAGCTGACCGAAACGACGCCCGAGGCTCCGCCGCTGCTGTCCGTGTTCGGCGGCAAGATCACCACTTATCGCCGCCTCGCCGAAAGCGCGCTCAGCAAACTGCAACCGCACTTGAACAGCAGCGACCGCGAATGGACAGACCAAGCCGCCCTGCCTGGCGGTGACGTGCCCCGTGCTGACTTTGCCGCGTTCGCCGAGGGCGTGCACAAGCGCTGGCCTTTCCTATCAGCGTCCATGGCGCATCGCCTGGCACGAGCGTATGGCACGCGCGTGGAGAAAATTCTCGGCAAGGCGCAGGCCATGCTGGATCTCGGCGAGCACTATGGCGGCGGCCTGACCCAAGCCGAGATCGACTATCTGATTGCGAATGAATGGGCGCGCAGCGGCGACGACATCCTGTGGCGCCGGACCAAGCTCGGGCTGCATTTGACCGAGGAGCAACGCCAGCGGGTGGCGCAGTTGTTCGATTCGCAACAAAGTTGAGCGTGGCCTGCATGGCCAGCACCACCGGCAGTCCGGTAAGCTGCAGTCCGACAAAAGTCGCGCCTCTTGGCGGACGTGTCGAAAGGGCCTCGGCCGCTTTCGACAAGAGGATATTCATGAACCGCCGCACACTCATTCGCACTGCCGTTGGCGCCAGTCTCGCAGCTTTCAGCGGTCTGCCTGCGTTCGCAGCCAACGATAGTTCGCCCGCACTCGACGCCCTGCTGCAACGACTGGCGGAAGACTACCTCCGCCGCAGCCCGGAAGAAGCTACACAGTATGAGTTCGACGTCGGCGCGAACGCCGGCCAGCGCTCACAACTCGACGACCGCTCGCTGGCCGCATCCGCCAAAGATCGCGAATCGGCAGCACGCGCGCTGAGCGAGCTGGCGAAAATCGATCGCACCAAGCTCGACGCCGCCGCTCAGCTCGACTACGACACCGCCGTGTTCGTGTACTCGACGCTGAAAGATCAGACCGCGCGATACGGTACTGTCGATATCAACCTGCGCCCAAGCCCTTACCCCGTCAGCCAGATGAACGGCACCTACTACTGGTTGCCGGAGTTCATCGGCTCGAAACATCCACTCGAATCTGCACAGGACGTGGACGCCTATTTCTCTCGCATGAGTGCATTGGCGCGTGCGCTGGATCAGGAAACCGAGAGGATTCGTCACGATGCCGGCATCGGCGTGATTCCTCCGAGCTTCGTCATCAAGCGAACGATTGCGCAGATCCAGACCTTGCGCGATACGCCGCCGGCACAAACCGCCATGATTGGTCCCGCGATCGAGCGCGCCAATGCCAAGAAGCTCGGCGCCATCGGTCCGCGGGCCGAGCAAATATTCCGATCTCAGATCGTGCCGGCTCTCGATCGACAGATGCAGGCGCTGGCAACCCTCGCACCGAAAGCGAAAACATCTGCCGGCGTTTGGGCGCTGCCCGATGGCGACGCCTACTACGCCTCGTCCGTGTACTCGAACACGACCACCAAGATTGAGCCCGGCGAGCTGCACAAACGCGGCTTGCAGCTGGTCGCGGACATCAGTGCGCAGCTCGATCGCAGTCTGCAGGAGCAAGGACTCAAGACCGGATCTCTCGGGGAGCGCATCAAGGCGTTGGACGCGGACCCTCGCTTCCTCGTGCCGGAGAACGATGCGGGCCGTGAGCAACTGCTCGCCGCCGCACGCAACGATATCTCCGCGATCCGTGCCCTGCTGCCGAAAGGTTTCAAGACCGTCCCGAAAGACGAGCTGCTGGTGAAGCGCATTCCGATCGCGATCGAGAACGGCGCGCCGGGCGCGTTCTACAGCGACGGCGTCGGCGGCCAGCCCGGCACGTTCTCGTTGAATCTGAAGTCACCCGCCGAGCTGCCGCTGTGGCGTCTGCCAACGCTGGCTCATCACGAAGGCATTCCGGGTCATCATTTCCAGTTCGCCGTGCTGCGTGCCGCAGGAGAGCTGTCATTGTTCCGTCGGCTGGTGCGCTTCTCCGCATACACCGAAGGCTGGGCGCTGTATGCCGAACGCGTGGCCGATGAGTTGGGCATCTACGAAAAGAATGCGGCAGGTCGCATCGGGCTGCTGCAATCGGAGCTGTTCCGCGCCGCTCGCATCGTCGTCGATACCGGCATTCATCATCATCGCTGGACGCGCGAGCAAGCCGTCAAATGGATGGTCGAGAATGCGGGCGAGCGCCAGATGTCCAGCGAGCGTGAAATCGATCGGTATTGCGTGTATCCCGGCCAGGCTTGCAGCTTCATGGTCGGCGCCACCGAGATTCGCGCCGCACGCGAACGCGCGCGTCAACAGATGGGCGGCGGCTTCGATGTGCGGCTGTATCACGATCTGGTGTTGAAGTCCGGACCGGTGCCCATCGACGTGCTGCATTCCGCCGTGAACCAGTGGAGCAAGACCGCGCCCGGCTGATGTCGAGCGCGGTAATTCGCACCCGTCAGAAGCGATACTGCAACTCCATTCCATACGTTCTCGGATACGTCAGCGAAACGGTACGACGCGAGCCCACCGGCGTGGGTACGCCACCCGTCGAGCTGCCGTAACCGATCTCGTCGAACGCATTCTTCACGAAGCCGATGACCGTGTAACGGTTCTCGGCGTCGTTCCATAACAAACGAAAGTCCGCAATCTCGAACGATGGCGCCGTGTAGATCGGATTGGACCAGATCGTCGATTGCTGATCGTTGGTATCGGTGTACATGCCGCTCGCGGTGAGCGATCCCGCCGCAAAACTCCACGTATAGTTCGCACCGACAGTCCACTTGTGCTCTGGCGCCAGTGGCAAACGATTGCCCACCAGCGTCTGCGCCACCTCCCCATTCGGCAGCGTACTGACCGGTCGGGCACCCGCCGCCAGTGCAGCCGGATCTGCCGTATCGACAAAGCAGCAGCCGCGAGTGATCTCGGCATCCAGATACGAATAACTCGCCAGCAACTGCAACCGATCGATCGGCGACCAGACCGCTTCGAGCTCTACACCCTGCACGCGCGCCTGCAAATTCAGGAACCGACTGGCAGTGATCGTGCCGAGCGACACCGTCAGCGGCGTCTGGAATCCGTCGTAATCGCTGTAGAACACGGCCGTGTTGAGTTGCACTCGAGCGGCGATCACAGCCTTCACCCCCAGCTCGTACGAATCGACGTACTCCGGATCGGCGTATGGATTGGGCGTCAACCCATTGGAGCCCAGCCAGCCCCCTGACTTGTAGCCACGGCTATAGCGCAAATACATATTTGTGTTGTCGTTGGGCGCCCACTGCAGGCCGGTCGTACCCGTCACCGCATCCCAATCGCCCGCCAGATTACGCCGCAAGCCTCCGCCTGGATTCGGCTGGAGATCCGCAGCGCAAGCCGTCGCACCACAGACCTGACTCTGCGTTACGTCAAGCGCGAGCGCCTGGGTTTGCGCAAGCACGGCAGCCGCGACGAGCGGACCAACGGTTGGTACCTGTGTTTGTATGAAAGAAAGCGGCGTGCCGACAGGAAACAACCCGATGATGGCGCTTTCCAGCGTCGGCGGTGCGTCGGCGGCAGCGATTGCAGTTCCCGGTGTACGAGCCACGTACCGCGCCATGTCGATACCGGTTTTCTTGTCCTTCGTGTAGCGCAGGCCCAGCGTGTAGGTCCAGCGCTCGGCGAACGACCAATCCAGCTGACCGAACCCGGCATAGGAATCTGTCTCCAGATGGCCATCCACGGCCAGGAATGCGCCGCTCGGATTCGGCGCTGCGCCGACTGGATGCAAAATCGCCGGGTCGCCGACGACTCTGATTCCCTGCGGCTGGTCCCACTTCTGGCTGTACTGATACAACCCGACGATCCACTGCAGATCGCCATCGCCGTTGGACGAGAGATTCAACTCGTTCGACTGCCATTGCTGGCGCTCGTGATAGTACGTGCGCGCATCCGGCGTCACGTTGAGCGCATTGAATGCCGGGCGCGCAATGGTTTGACTCGGCAGCGGCCCAGCGGGGCCATCGAGATCCACAGACAGCGTTCCGCCCGCAGGCACGGGAATGTTGAATGGCGCCGTCCGCGGCGTGCCATCGCTATCCGACGAAGTGAAGTATGTGTACTGCTGATACCCGGACAGGAGCTTGAGCGTCGCGCCCTCGAAATCAGCGGTCACATCCAAGTGGATGCGGTGCTGATGCGACAGCGTGCCGGCCGCAGCCGAGTTGGTGTTGATGGTGTATGGATCGGCAACACTCGGATTGGGCTCGGTGTAGCCGAACATCGAGTTGTAGTACAGCGCCGAAGTACCCGTTCCCGACAATGAAATGTTGTTGTAGGGCGAGATGACGCTACCCAGGGTGTTGCCGACGCCATAGCTGTCCTGCCACTCGAACTTCGAATATCTCAGCCGTGCAACGACACGCTCGCCCAGATCGGCCTCGAGCTGCGCTTCGACCATCCATCGATCGCTGTCGGCGGTGTCACCTCCCGGTCCCAGGTTATTGACGAAGCCCTGCTCGCGACGATCTTTCGAGCCGCCGACCAGAAAGCGCAATGACTCCGTAATCGGTCCACGCAGCAGCGCGTCGGTGCGCCAGCTACCGTAGTTGCCAAACGTGCCACGCACTTCGCCATTGAAGTCCTTGGTGGGTCGCTTGGCGATGACATTGAGCGTGCCACCGATGGAATTGCGCCCGTACAACGTCCCCTGTGGGCCACGCAGGATCTCGGTGCGATCGATGAACAACGAGGGCGTCGACGTATCGGCCATGGACGTGGAAAAAATGCCATCGGAGTACAACGCCACCGACGGGTCGGTGCCGATGTTGTTGGTGAGACGGCCAAAGCCACGAATCGAGAGCCGGTCGTTGTTCGTATAACTCAAGCTCGGCGTGATGCGCGCAACGTCCTCGATCGTGTTGACACCGATCAGATCCCGACGCGCGCTGGTGTAAGCGGAAACGGCCACGGGCGCTTCTTGAATCGTTTGCTCGCGCTTCTCCGCAGTGACCACGACTTCTTCTAATACTGAGTTTCTGGTGTCTTGTGCGTTTGAAATCCCACTCACGCACAACAGGCCGCCCATGATGGACAGCATCCCTCGCTGTTGCATCTTCATGAGAACCCCCGTTCGGATGAGCGACATCCGCTCAATAGTTATGTATGAAATCGACGATCGCTCCTCAAATCGCATCGATGGTATGAACTGCACCTCCTTACAGCAATGCGCCAAAGCAAGCCCGCAGCTCGAAAATGCGTACCTTCATCCATGGCGCAGTTCAGACAAAAAAACAGGGCGATCGATATGCTCGACCGCCCTGTTTTACAAACCATTGACGCCGACTCAGGTACCGAAGCGGAACTGCGCCTCGATTCCATACACGCGTGGCGCTGTCCACGTACCCGACAGTGTAAGTGAGCCCAGCGACATCTGCCACGTGTAGCAGGGTTGAACGCGGTCTTGTTCTTCGGCGCGCTCGGCAGATGGCCACCGTCGATGCGCTGACCGTTCTGCTGACTAGGCAACGGAGTGCCTCAGGGATGCGCATCATGCGCCGTGGCGCCGGTGACATCGCCATCGATGAAGCAGCGTGTGTCCTGGGGCACGCCCGTGGACAGCCATGCTAGTCCTGTCGCCTCCATGCATCCCCCCTCGCACCGCGGACGGTGCGGTTCGAATCGTCTGCCGGCCCCCAAGGCCGCTCGACAGACATACCGAGAATAAGAATTTTTGTCGCAAGCTTGCAATACGCTTGGGCAATCCTGCACCTCAGAACTGTACTGAGCGTTCTATAAAGCTGTACTCCAGCGCGTGGAACCTAGCTGACCTGCCAGCCGTCATCCGCACAGTGGCACAATCCACCTCGGCATCGAGGTAGCAGAGGTCCTAAGTGAAGCGCGACTTTCTTCAACGACTGACGGCCGAAACGGAACAACTGCGCACGCAGGGCCTGTTCAAGCCGGAGCGCGTCCTGACCTCGCCGCAAAGCTCGTCAGTGCGGGTGGTAGGCGGCGAGGAAGTCCTGAACCTGTGCGCCAACAATTACCTGGGATTGGCCAACCATGCTTCGGTGCGAGAGGCGGCCCGTCTGGCGCTCGATCGCTATGGCTATGGCATGGCCTCGGTACGTTTCATCTGCGGCACGCACCAGATTCACAAAGATCTGGAAGAGCGTTTGAGCCGTTTCCTCGGCACCGACGACACGATTCTTTATTCTTCCTGTTTCGATGCCAACGGCGGATTGTTCGAAACGTTGCTCGACGAGCAGGACGCCGTGATCAGCGATGCGCTGAACCACGCCAGCATCATCGACGGCATTCGGCTGTGCAAAGCGCAGCGCTTTCGTTACGCCAACAACGACCTGGATGAGCTGGAGGCCCGACTGAAGGAAGCCGCGAATTGTCGCGTACGCCTGATCGCCACCGACGGCGTATTCTCGATGGACGGCGTCATCGCGCGGCTCGAGGAAATATGCGATCTGGCGGATCGCTACGACGCGCTCGTGATGGTCGATGACTCACATGCGGTCGGTTTCGTTGGCGAACGCGGCCGAGGCACGCATGAGCTGCGCGGCGTGATGGATCGCGTCGATATCATCACGGGCACGCTCGGCAAGGCGCTGGGTGGCGCCGCCGGCGGCTACACGTCGGGCCGCAAAGAAATCATCGCCTGGCTGCGACAGCGCTCGCGGCCATATCTGTTCTCCAACAGCATCCCGCCATTCATCGCTGCTGCGAGCCTGCGGGTGCTGGATCTGCTGGAAGCCGACGACAAACTGCGCTCGCGCCTGTGGGACAACGCGGCACATTTCCGCAAACAAATGACCGCCGCCGGCTTCAATCTCGTGCCGGGCGAGCACCCCATCATTCCGGTCATGCTCGGCGATGCGAAAGTGGCCGCCGAATTCGCGCAGCGGCTGCTCGAGCACGGAGTTTATGTCATCGGCTTTTCATTCCCCGTGGTCCCCCATGGCAAGGCGCGCATCCGCACGCAAATGTCGGCGGCTCATACCACCCAACAATTGGATAAAGCCGTCGCCGCATTCACCACAGTAGGCAAAGAGCTCGGCGTCATTCAATAGTCACTAAATAAACGCAAGCAACCACTCATGCGCGCACTAGTCAAAGCCCAGGCTGCCGTCGGCATTGAACTGCAGGACATTCCCAAGCCGACCGTCGGCCCCAACGATGTGATGATTCGCGTCAAGCGGACCGCGATCTGCGGCACCGACATGCACATCTACAACTGGGATGCGTGGGCGCAGAAGACCATCCCCGTGCCGATGGCCGTAGGCCATGAGTACAGCGGTGAGATCGTCGAGGTCGGCAGCGAAGTACAAGGCTTCAGGCCCGGCGATCGCGCTTCCGGCGAAGGCCACATCACTTGCGGCTACTGTCGTAACTGTCGCGCCGGCCGCCGGCATCTGTGCCGTAACACGCTCGGCGTGGGCGTGAACCGCCAGGGCTCGTTTGCAGAGTACGTCGTGATTCCTGCGTTCAACGCATTCAAACTGCCAGCAGCCATCGACGACGAAATCGCTTCCATTCTCGATCCACTTGGCAACGCCGTGCACACCGCACTGGCATTCGACGTCGTCGGCGAGGACGTTTTGATCACCGGCGCCGGCCCCATCGGCATCATGGCTGCCGCGATCGTTCGCTTCATTGGCGCGCGCAACGTCGTGATTACCGACGTGAATGACTATCGGCTGGACCTGGCGCGCAAGATGGGCGCAACGCTGGCATTGAACGTCACTCGCGACTCGCTCGACGACGCGATGAAGCAACTCGGCATGCAGGAAGGCTTCGACGTCGGCCTGGAAATGTCCGGCAACGCCTCCGCTCTGCGCAGCATGCTCCGCACGCTTCATCACGGCGGCAGCGTCGCCATGCTCGGCATCCCCTCCACCGAAGTTGCCATCGACTGGAACGATGTGATCCTCAAAGGCCTCACCATCAAAGGCATCTACGGCCGCCAGATGTTCGAGACCTGGTACAAGATGGCCGCGCTGCTGCAGAGCGGCCTGAACGTCCGCCCCATCATCACCCACCGTCTGCCATACACTGAATATCAGCGCGCCTTCGAGATCATGGGCGCCGGCCAGTCGGGCAAAGTGGTGATGAACTGGGAAACGGCCTGAGCCGGCCGACTACTTCGGCCACACGATGAAGCGCTGAGTCGCGATCTGCTTCGGCTCAGCGCCCGCCTGCTGTAACAATCGATCGAGCTCTTCCAGGTCACGCGTCGTCAGCACCAGGCTGGCTTCGTCGGGCTGATGTGTCGTGCCAGCTGGGTACTGCTCACCGTTGCGCGCGAGCTCGATGTGCGTGCCCATGATGGCGGACACCGGGTGAGTCTTTGTAAATGTCACCAGGTGCTCGACACTGGCGCGAAACGCAGCCCAATCTCGCACATAGAGCCGCCCGGGATAGAGGCTGTCTCCGGTCAGCAGCCAGCGCGTGCGCTCGTCATAAACGACCAGTGCCTCATCCTGATGGCCGGGCGCAGGTAGCACAGTCAGCGTGCGACCTCCCAGATCGATCGTGGCCACCCCATCCGGCCAATTCGTGAAACCAAAATGCTCGCGGACGGCGGGGGCGTTGGGCTCGACCAGCGTGACGCCAGGCTGGCCGCGAAACTGCGCGTCGCCGGCGATATGGTCACCGTGGCTGTGCGAGTGGGTGACCAGGATATTCAGTTTCTCATCCCCACGCTGGCGCATGAGCCGCCGAACGGTTTCATGGAGCGGGAATTGCGCGGCATCTGCCGTCGCGCCGGTATCCTGAATGAACACCGTGTGTTGGCCGAACATCACGTAAATGAACGGCCCTTCGAAGTTCAGGCATTTGTTCTGTCGGAAAATGTAGGTGTCCGCATCGAACTGAAACGTTTCGAGCGGCGCATCGCGATTCTCGGCGCAGTTCGCCGACCCATGAATCCAGGTCTTCTCGACCAACGCATCGGCGCGTGCCGCACTAAAAATCGGCAGCATCGCGGCCACCATCAGAATCAGCCGCCAGAGTCGTTCAGCTGGCCGGCTTGAGAACTGCGTCAAGTTTCACTCCATTCGTTCATTCAGGTGACATCCGCCGGGCTCGTTCAGCCGAATTCAGACAGCTAGCGGCAGTCTCGTTCAGGATTGCCGCGCCGGACACCCATTGCAAGGGGAAAGTTATGTCCTTCAGTGCGCTTCTCGAGTTCACACCCTGGCCCACACTCTCGATACTGATCTTATTCATCGTGGCAGTCTTCGTATTGTTTCTGGCGCGAGAGACGGCTCACCAGGCAATTCGTACAGCGACCAGCGCAATTGCGCGCGGTCTGCGACTGGCCTCGCACTCAACGACGCATCTCGAATCGAGGCTTGCGACCCGCAACCGTGACGTTCTGCTCGCCGCAGGACGCGAGGCGAAGGAGCGGATCATCGAGCGCGAGTTCGAGCGCATCAGCGACAGTGTGCGCAAGGATCTGTCCAACTATCCCACGCTGCATCGTGCGTTGAGCGAGTCGATCCGGCGTATAGAGGAAGAGCATCAGGCCGCTGTCGACGTGCCGCCGGAAGCGCCGGGCTGGGTGCGTGCTGTCGACGCCGTGGCCCAAATGGAAGCGCGCAACGGTGCGGCCGCCATTCTCGAGGACATCCACAAGTCGCTGGTCAAAGCTCACAAAGAGGCGATGGATACCTATCGCGAGGCCAGTGCCGAGCGGCACGGGCTGCTGCGCAAGATGATGCCGGAATGGCGCGTCATCAAAGAAACGCTCGACCGGGTGATGGCCTCTGTCGAAAGTTTGCTGAACCGCGCCAGCGCCATCGATCGCCACATGCAGGATTATCAGGACATCGTGCACGGTCACGACCGGGCGGTGTCGACGCTCTCCTCGTCCTCGGTGGTGCAGTTCTTTGTCTCGGGACTGGTGCTGCTGATCGCGATCGGCGGCGCAGCCATCAATTTCTCGCTGATCGCCCGCCCCATGTCGGAGATGGTGGGCGGCACGAGCTACATCGGCTCGTTCCGGACCGCCGACATTGCGGCACTCGTGATCATCATGGTCGAGATCTCGATGGGCCTGTTCCTCATGGAGTCGTTGCGCATCACGCGATTGTTTCCCGTGATCGCCGCCCTGCCCGACAAAATGCGCGTGCGCATGATCTGGATCACGTTCAGCCTGCTGGCACTGCTGGCCAGCGTCGAAGCCGGCCTGGCGTACATGCGCGAAGTGTTGCTCCAGGACGAGCTGGCAACCGGTGCACTGCTGCGCGGAGAAGATAGCGGCGGGCTGAAGAACGAGTTCCTGTGGATCACGACGGCCGCGCAGATGGGCATGGGCTTCATTCTGCCGTTCGCGTTGACCTTCGTGGCGATTCCATTCGAAACGTTCGTGCACTCGTCGCGCACCGTGCTCGGCCTGTGCGGTATCGGTGTCTTGAGAGCGGTCGCTTTGGTCTTCCGGGTGCTGAGCAACTCGTTCCATCACATCGGCAAATTGCTGGAGCGTCTCTACGATCTGCCGCTGTTCGTTCCTTTGTGGCTCGAAGCGCGGGCGAAAGCAGCAGCAAACGAGGCGCGCGCCCAAGAGGCGGGCTCAGCACAGGAGGTGCAGACATGAAGGCCTTCATCCTCGCCCTGACTGCGCTCCTGATCGGCGGCTGCACGCCGACTGCGCCTCGCAACACGGGCGTCTATCTGCTGCTCGACACGTCGGGCACGTACAACGAGGAACTGAAAAAGGCGCAGAGCATCATCCTCTACGCGCTGTCGAGATTGCAGCCGACCGACTCGTTTGCGGTCGCCCGCATCGACACCGGCAGCTTCAGCGAGAAGGACATCATCGCCAAGGCCACCTTCGACGACCGGCCGAGCACCGCGAACGGTCAGAAGCGTGCGTTCGCCGACGCCATCAAAACCTTCGTCGAGCACTCGCAATCCGCTCCCTACACCGACATCACCGGCGGCCTCCTGCAAGGCATCGAGTTCCTCAACGAAAAGAACTCCGGCCGCAAGGCCATCCTGATCTTCTCGGACCTGCAGGAGGATCTGGCGAAGGGCTATGTGCGCGATGTGCCACTCGACCTGAAGGGATTCGAAGTCGTTGCGCTCAACGTCACCAAGTTGCGCTCGGATAACTTCGATCCACGCGAGTATCTCGCACGCGTAGAGGCATGGCGCACGCGCGTCGAGAATGCCGGAGGCCGCTGGCGAATGATCAATGACCTGGAGCGCCTCGACGGCCTGCTGTGACGCGACAGCTGAAGCAAAGCGATGCTGAGATCCGTGCTCTACGACGTGCGCGCCTGGTTCGTGCTCCGACGACGCAGGCTGGCGATGTACTGGCTGCTCCGGGACAAAGGAGACGCGCCCTTTTTCGCGTTCCTCACCCTGCCCTTCATCGCAGTCGGCATGATTGTCTATTTTGCGTATAGCGCGCGTTCGACCTACGACGGCTCACGCATCGACGCCGCTAAAGTCCGAGCCCGCGAGATTCGCTGCCTCGCCGAGAACATTTATTTCGAGGCGCGGGGCGAGACGCTGCAGGGCCAGTACGCGGTCGCTGAAGTTACGATGAATCGGCTGGCGTCGCGGCACTTCCCCAACACGATCTGCGAAGTCGTGCACGACACGCGCTGGGATGCGTCACGGCAGCGCCTGGTCGCACACTTCTCGTGGACGGCGTTCAAGCTGCGACTGGAGTCAGGCAGTCCTGCCTGGAAACAGTCGATGAACGTGGCGACGACGGTTTATCACGGCTATTACGAGCCGGTGGTCCCGGACGCCCTGTTCTATCACGCGACGTCGGTGCAGCCGTATTGGGCGAGCTCGAAGAAAGTGGTTGCGAAGATTGGCAACCACATCTTTTACCGGTGAGCCGTCGGCTCTGCCCTTACTTCTGCGGTGCCGGCGAGCGTGCGCGCACGACAGGTCAACAAGCGGGACGATCTCTCCACGAGCTGTGGCAATCGGACCAAGGTGACATTGCCCTCCCTGCCTCGCAGCGCCACGTTCGGCGAGAGAACCCGGCGAACCGGCCAGGAGACAGCATGAAAATCCTGATGGTATTCACTTCCCATGATCAACTGGGCGACACCGGTCGCCCGACCGGTTTCTGGCTCGAGGAGGGCGCAGCGCCCTATTTTGTCTTCCGCGACGCCGGCGTCGACTTGACGCTTGCTTCACCCAAAGGAGGGCGGCCGCCGCTCGATCCAAAAAGCGATCTGCCTGAGAATCAGACTCCCGCGACGACGCGCTTCAAGCAGGATGAGAGAGCCAAGAGGGACTTCTCACAGACGGTCAAGCTCGCAGAGGTGAAAGCGGACGACTTTGACACAGTGTTCTACCCAGGCGGCCACGGGCCGATGTGGGATCTCGCTGAAAGTCCTGTTTCCAAGGCCTTGCTCGAGTCCTTCTACAATGCAGGCAAGCCGATTGCGCTTGTCTGCCACTCCCCGGGCGTGCTGCGTCACGTGACCTACAAGGGCGAGCCTCTTGTGAAGGGGAAACATGTAACCGGCTTTACCGATGGCGAAGAGGAGGAAGTGCAGCTCACGCGGGTTGTGCCATTTCTCGTCGAGGACGAATTGCTGAGCCTGGGAGCCATCTTTGAAAAGAAGCGCAATTGGGATCCGTTCTCTATCGTAGATGGTCGCCTCATTACGGGCCAAAACCCCGCGTCATCCGTCTCGGCAGCGCAAGCCCTGCTGAAGCTCACCAGGGAACAGCCGATTGCCGCCCCGTGACAGTGGAGCCATCGATGAACAGCGTACAAGTTGAACAGCAGAGCTATGAGATGCCCCCGCGCAACGGATTCACCATCGCGCATTTTCTTACCGTCGCCGACATCGATCGGTCGGCTCGCTTCTACGAAAGGGTCTTCGGCGGGCGCATTCTGAGCAGAGGCGATAGCAACGGCGCGCCCGGGTACATTCAGATCGCCAACACGTGGCTGATTGTCAACGTCGGGGGCGGGCCGACTCCCGACAAGCCGGCGGTAACGCTCAGTGTCCTGCCCGATCCGGATAAGGTCAGCAGCTTCATGAATATCCGTGTTGCCGATATTCAAGCGTGCTATGAACTGTGGAGAAGTCGAGGAGCCGAGTTCATCACGGAGCCGAAGGACAAGTACGGCGAAACGCGCTGCTATATCCGAGATCCCGACGGTTACATTATCGAGGTCGGACAGAGCAAACCGGACTTCACGTACGGCTAACCTTCGGCCTCATGCGTAGCCGGCGCCGAACACACACTCCCTAATTTCTCCCCAGAGGGGGAGAAAACACTCAGCTCAGGGCGCCGAACACATGCAGTAGTAATACACGTTCTGCGGATCATTGAAGCGCGCCAACCGCGTCAATTCCGCTTCGAGCGGCGCCAGGATGCGGCGGGCGTTAGCAAACAATGCGTGCTCCGGCACGAGCGACCGGGTGATGCGCGCCGCCAGCGCTTGCGAGCGCATCGCCAGTGCCTGACGCCAGCCCATCGGCGGCTCGATGTAGTGAACCTTGTAGTCCTTGCCCAGGCCTGCCTTCTCCGCAGCGGCATCCAACGCATCCTTGTACGACCCGAGCTTGTCCACCAACCCGTGCTGAGCGGCGTCCACGCCCGCCCATACTCTGCCCTGCGCAACCTCATCGATATCCTCGAAAGATTTCTCGCGCGCCGTCGCCACGTTGTTCACGAATACGCTGTACGCGTGATCGATGGAATTCTGCAGGATCTCTTTCGCGCCATCGTTCAGCGTGCGATCGAGGCGCAGCGAGCCTGCGTACGGCGTCGTGCCCACGCCGTCGATGGTCACGCCGAATTTCTCGAGCGTGCGCTCGATGGTCGGAAACACCGCGAACACGCCGATCGAGCCGGTGAGCGTCGCCGGGCTCGCCCAGATCTCATCCGCATCCATGGCGATGTAATAGCCGCCCGACGCCGCCGTGCTGCTCATCGACGCGATCACCGGCTTGCCAGCATCGCGCAACGCATCGATCTCGCGACGGATGACTTCCGACGCCAGCATGCTGCCGCCGGGGCTGTCGATTCGCAGCACCACTGCTTTGACCTTGTCGTCATAGAGCGCATCACGCAGCAGCCGCGAGGTGGACTCCGAGCCGATCGTGCCCGGCGGCTGTGAGCCGTCGAGAATCTCACCCGAGGCCACCACGACGCCGACGCGATTGCCTTCGAGCTTGAGCGACTCGCCCGAGCGGGCCGCGGTCAGATAATCCCAGTTCACGACCCCGTTGAAGGTGTGCTCGTCCTTGTCCTCGCCGACCAGCGCCTTGATCTGATCCTCGAACTCCCGGCGCGACTTCAGCTCGGTCACCAGATTTTTCTCGAGCGCCGCGGTCGCCAGATCGCCGCGATGTGACTTCGCAATCTCGGCGTACTGGTTCGCGTAGGCGGCAATCGCACCTTCATCGAGCCCGCGCGCCTTGGTGACGCCCGCCTGATACTGCTTCCACAGCGCGTTCAGCCATGCCAGGCTCTCCTGCTCTTCCTGCTCGGACATGTCGCTGCGGCTGAACTGATCCGTGAACGACTTGAACTTGCCGGCACGGAATACGTTCACATCGACCGACAGCTTGTCGATCACGCCTTTCAGGAACGTGCGGTAGTAACCGAAACCTTCGATGAGCACGAGGCCGTGCGGATCCAGATAGATCTCGTCGGCCTGCGCGGCGAGGTAGTACTGCGCCTGATCGTAACTTTCCCCGAACGCGAACACCTTCTTGCCCGCAGCCCGGAAGCGCTGAATTGCCGCCGCCAGCTCCTGCATCTTGGCGATGCCGCCGCCGTTCATGCCACTGAGGTCGAGGACCATCAGCTCGATGCGCTTGTCGGTGGCGGCCTTGTCGACGGAATCGACCAGATCGCGCAGCAATGTCTCAGGACGGCCCTGGCCGTACGCTTCCGCCACCGCGCGCTCGAACGGGTCGCCCGAAAGCTGCTCGACCAGCGCACCCTGCGGCGCGAGCACTAGCGCCGCCTTGTGAGGAATGAGCGGGATACTCGGCGACAGCGCCGCGCCGATCGCGAGGAACAGCACCAGCAACACGATGAGGTGCAGCACTTTGCGCAGGCCATCGAGGCCACGCCAGACGAAACCGAGGAACCAGGCAATCGCTTTCATGGAGCAGGCGCCAAATAAATGAAATCGGGTTAGGTCGCAGAGTAAGTCAGACGGTAGATGGCGCCGGCGGTGTCGTCGGAGATCAGCATCGAGCCATCCTCGAGCACCAGCAGATCCACCGGCCGCCCGAACACGTCGTCGTCGCGATTGAATCCGGTCGCGAACGGTTCATAGCTGATCGCTTTGTCGCCGTCGAGTCGTACCAGGGTCAGGCGATAACCGCTCTTGGTGCGCCGGTTCCAGGAGCCATGCTCGGCGATGAATATCTGATTGCGATATTTCTCTGGGAACACGCTGCCCGTATAGAACTTCACGCCCAGGGCCGCGACGTGCGCGCCCAATGTTTGCGCCGGCGGCGTCATGCGTGAGCAGTCGCCCAGCTTGCCGAAATCGGGATCTTTCGTGTCCCGGCCATGGCAGTAAGGAAAGCCGAAGTCGAGACCGGCGCGGGGCGCGACATTCAGCTCGTCTGGGGGCGAGTCGTCGCCGAGATAATCGCGGCCGTTGTCGGTGAACCACAGCTCCTTGGTGGTGGGATGCCAGGTGAACCCGACGCTGTTACGAATACCGCGAGCAAACACTTCCTGGCCGGAGCCATCGGCATTCATGCGCGCGATCAGGCCGAAATTCGGCTCGTTACAAACATTGCAGGGGGCACCGATCGAGACGTACAACTTGCCGTCCGGGCCGAACGCAATGTATCGCCAGCCGTGATGACGGGACGTTGGCAGATCGCCGCGCACGACTTTAGGCGCTGGAACGTTGGCCAGCTTCGATTCGATGTCGTCATAGCGCAGGATGCGGTGGACCTCGGCGACGTACAGTGCACCGTCGCGGAAGGCAACGCCGTTGGGCATGTTCAGCTTTTCCGCGATCACACGCACCGTCGGCTTGAGTCCGGTGCCAGGCGAGCCGCTGATCGCGTAAACAGTGCTACCGCGCGTGCCCACGAACAACGTGCCTTTCGAGCCGAGCGCCAGGGAACGCGCAGCCGGAACATTGTCGGCGTAAACCTCGAGCTGAAAGCCGGCAGGCAGACGAACGTTCTGCAGCACCTTGTCCGTCGCAGGACTGGCGAGCGCAGCAGTCGCGCAGCAGAGCGCGAGCAGGCCGAACAGCTGGCGGTGGAAAGAGGCGGGCATGGTGTCTCCTCTAGGAAGACACAGTTTAACCACCGCGGAGACCAAGCAGTTAGCGGCCGAGACGGGCCGCTAACCGGGATGGGAGGAAGAATGACCGGCGTGTAGGTTTGCGCTAACGCCGGCCATGCAATCCGTAGGTGTGAATTACACCTTTTCTTCGATGCGCGCGGCCTTGCCGGTCAGATCGCGCAGGTAGTACAGCTTGGCGCGACGCACGTTGCCGCGACGCTTGACGGTGATGGCACCGATCGAGGGGCTGTACGTCTGGAACACGCGCTCCACACCTTCGCCGTGCGAAATCTTGCGCACAGTGAACGAAGAGTTGAAGCCGCGATTGCGACGTGCAATCACCACGCCTTCATAGGCCTGGGTGCGCTCGCGGTCGCCTTCCTTCACCTTCACTTCCACGACGACGGTGTCGCCGGGGGAGAAGTCCGGAATTTCTTTGCCGATGGCTTCGCTCTCGAGCTTTTCGATGATGTTCATGGTGTACCCATCCTTTCAAACCGGCGGCGGAGACGCCTCGCGTTCCGCCAAAAATTCTTTCAATAAGCGCTGCTGTTCGGCCGTCAGCGCCAGTTTCTCGATCAAGTCCGGCCGCCGCAGCCAAGTGCGCCCGAGCGCCTGCTGCTCGCGCCAGCGGCGGATCGCGGCATGATTGCCGCCGACCAGCACCGCAGGCACCGCCTGCCCTTCGAACACTTCCGGCCGCGTGTAGTGCGGCCAGTCGAGCAGTCCGGCGACGAACGAATCTTCCACCGCCGAGGCCTCGTCACCCAGCACGCCCGGCAACAGCCGGACTACCGCGTCGATCAGCACCAGCGCCGGCAGCTCGCCACCCGACAACACGTAGTCGCCGATGGACACGCTCTCGTCGATTTCCGACTGGATCAGCCGTTCATCGACCCCTTCGTAGCGCCCCGCCAGCAACAGCAGGCCCGGCAACTTGGCCAGCTCCTGCGCCTTCGCGTGCGTCAATGGCGCACCGTCAGCGGCGAGGTACACGCTGCGACTACCCTCGGGCAGTCGCGCCTTCGCGGCTCGTATCGAGGTGCGCGCCGGCTCGATCTTCATCACCATCCCCGGGCCGCCCCCGTAAGGACGGTCGTCGACGGTCTTGTGCACGTCGGTCGCGAATTCGCGCGGGGTCGTGGCATTCACCGCCACGGTGCCGCGCTCGATGGCGCGACCCAGAACTCCCACTCGAACTGCTTCGGTCACGAACTCCGGAAACAGCGTCACCACTTCGATGCGCATCGCCGAAGCCTCAATCGTCCAGCCAGTCCACACCCCAGTCGAACACGATGTGTCCGGCCTCCAGGTCGACCTTGACGATCCGGTCCTTCACGAACGGAATCCAGTGCTCCCTGGCACCTTTGACCACCGCCAGATCGCCACCCGGCGTACTGCGGAAGTGGTCCACGCGACCCAGCGATTCACCGCTCGACGTCAGCGCTTCCAGCCCTTCCAGATCGCTCCAGTAATACTCTCCGGGCGCCGTCGGCGGCAGCTCGCTGCGCAGCACGGCAATCTCGATGCCCACCTGCAACCGAGCCTCTTCCGGAGTCTCGATACCGGCGAGCTTGGCCAGCACGCCTTTGGCGGTCATCCGCCCATCTTCGACTTCAACCGCTACCCACTGCCCGGCCCGATGCAGGTGCCAGCGGTCGTAATCCAGAATGTTCTCGGCCGGATCCGTGTACGAAGTGATTCGCACCCAGCCCTGCACGCCGAAGGTGCTGCCGATCTTACCCAGCACCACCCAGCGATCAGCCTGCGCGTCGCTCATGACAGCGGCGCTCAAACGTCAATTCAGGCCGCGACGGCCTGCTTGCGATGCGTCTTGACCAGCTCGGCCACGCGCTCGGACGGCTTCGCACCCTTGCCGACCCAGTAGTCGACGCGATCCAGCTTCAGCTCCAGGCGGCGCTGCTTGCCAGTCGGAATCGGGTTGAAAAAGCCGACCTGCTCCAGGGTCGTGCCGCCCTGACGCATCCGACTGTCGGTAACGACGATGTGATAGAAGGGCGACTTCTTCGCCCCACGACGGGTGAGCCGGATCGTGACCATGCTGCTAAAGCCTCGAATTCAATACGTAAAGCCGGGCGTCCGGGCACGGGGCGCCCGGAAAAGGGCGCGAACTATACTGGATGTATAGGTTTTTTCAAAGTCGGCGCGGGGCCCTTCGCGCCGACGCTGTGCCGATCAGCCCCCAGGTCGGGGAAATCCGCCGCCGCTGAAGGCACTCATCAGGCGCCGCAGGCCGCCGCCCTTCGAGAACGTCTTCATCATCTTCTGCATTTGCATGTGGTTTTTCAGGAGCTTATTGATCTCCGACACATGCACGCCCGAGCCCGCCGCGATCCGGCGCTTGCGCGAGGCGTCGATGCTTTTGGGGTAGCGGCGCTCGCCCGGGGTCATGGAGCGGATCATGGCCACCTGCCGTTTGATCTCCTTTTCATTGCCCTGGGGCATCTGCGCCGCCTTGCCGGCCAGCTGCGCGGGCAGCTTGTCCATGAGCGCGCTCAGGCCGCCCATTTTCTCGACCTGCTGCAGCTGATCGTGCAGATCCTCCAGGTCGAAGTCCTTGCCCTTCTTCAGCTTGCGAGCCAGCTTTTCGGCCTGCTCGCGATCGACGTTCTGGGTGACCTTCTCGACCAGCGACAGCACGTCGCCCATGCCCAGGATGCGCGAAGCGACGCGCTCGGCGTGGAACGGCTCCAAGGCATCCGTTTTTTCGCCGGTGCCCATAAAGAGAATGGGCGCGCCGGTGATCTGCCGCACCGACAAGGCCGCGCCACCGCGCGCGTCACCGTCGGTCTTCGTGAGCACTACGCCGGTCAAGGTCAGCGCCGCGCCGAAGGCGCGCGCCGCGTTCACGGCATCCTGGCCGGCCATGCTGTCGACGACGAACAGCGTCTCCGTGGGTGACACGGCGCCGGCGATCTCCTTGATCTCCACCATCATCTCGTCGTCGACGTGCAACCGGCCGGCGGTATCGACGATCAGCACGTCGTACAGCGACTGCTTCGCCTCGGTCAGCGCCTCTTTCGCCAGCGTCACCGGGGCCTTTTTCGGATCGGACGGGAAGAACGCCACATCCAGCTGCGCCGCCAGCCGCTCCAGCTGCAGGATGGCCGCGGGACGGTAAACGTCGGTACTGGCGAGCAGCACCTTCTTGCGCTCGTTCTCCTTGAGCCACTTGGCGAGCTTGCCCGCCGAGGTGGTCTTACCCGCGCCCTGGAGACCTGCAAGCAGGATGACCACGGGCGGCTGCGCGCGCAGGTTCAACGGCCGGACGCCCGCGCCCATCAGCGCGATCAGCTCATCGTGGATGAGCTTCACCAGCATCTGACCCGGCGTCAGGCTCTTGTCGAACTCCTGACCGACGACCTTGCCGCGGATGGCGTCGACGAAGGTCTTCACGACCGGCAGCGCGACGTCCGCCTCCAGCAGCGCCATGCGCACCTGGCGCAGGGTGTCGGCAATATTCTCCTCGGTGAGACGCCCGCGACCGCGCAGGCTCTCCATGACGCCTTGCAGGCGTTCAGTCAGTTTGTCGAACATGGAATTTGGGCTGGCTGGAAATTGAAAGTTGGGGCTAGTTTAGACCAAGAGGCGCAGAAGCCAGAGCCGACCGAAATATGGCCAGTGGGCCGCAGTTCCAACGGCTAACCGCCAACCCCAACTGCGATCCGCTATCATCTGGCGGTCATCCCTATCTGAGCCCCCCACCTCAGTGTTGTCCATCGTCGTTCTCGCCTGCTATCTGGCTTGCGCCGCATGGCTTGCCTCGAGCGTGTACCGCGCCGACGAGAATGCTGCGCGTGGGCGGCGGATCGCGGGCCTCGGACTGGGGGCCATCGCCGTCGCGCTCCACGGCTCCCTGCTCTGGCGAACTGTGTTCGCCAAGCCCGAGCTGGCGTTCACCGTCGCCGAGACCGCCTCGCTGATTGGCTGGCCCACGGGCCTGCTCGCGCTCGCTCTGGCCTTAACCCGCCCGCGGTTCGCCGGCATCAGCTCCGTTCTCATGGCCGTCGCGGGCGTCGTCGCCGCCACCACAGTGGAGGGCAACGCGGGATACGCGCGCGAAGAGCAGAGCTGGGAAATCGCCGCGCACATCGTGCTCTCGACGTTGGCTTATGCGCTTCTCACCATCGCCGTGGCCCTCGCCATCGCGCTCGCGCTGCTCGATCGGCGGCTGCGCAGCCGTCAGCCGCTCGGCATGCTCACGATCCTGCCATCGATGGAAGCGCTGGAGTCGGCCACGTTCCAGGCGCTGGGCGCTGGCTTCGCGGTGCTGACACTCGCACTATTCAGTGGCTTCATTTTCGTGCGCGACCTGTTCGCACAGCACCTCATTCACAAGACGGTGCTGTCGTGCCTCGCGTGGGTGGTGTTTGCGGTGCTGCTGTTTGGTCGGTGGCGCTTCGGCTGGCGCGGTAGAGTGGCGAGGAACTGGACCTTGAGCGGCTTCGCGCTGCTGGGTCTTGCGTATTTCGGTTCCAAAATCGTGCTCGAGACCATTCTCGGCCGGCATTGGGGTTGAGGAACGGATTTGAGTCTGCATGCGATCGGTTGGGTGAGCACGTTGGTGCTTGCGGTTCTCGTGGCCGCGACCATCGGGTTCTTCGTGGGTCGTACTTTCGTGCGCACGCCGGCCAAGCCGCGCCGCGCCGAACAGACGCAGTCGGTATCCGACAATCCGCGCCGCCGCCTGACTGACAAGTTGCTCGACCTCGACACCATGAAGGTCGACGACATCATGATCCCCCGCAGCGATATCGCTTACATCGACATCGCCGACGACTGGGACACCATCATCGACACGCTGCGCTCCACCCCTCATACGCGCCTGCCGGTCTGCGAGAACAATCTCGACAACATCATCGGCATGCTGCACATGAAGAAGGTGGTGCACGCGATGGCCCGCGCCGACCTGACGCGCGACGTATTGTTACAACTGGCGCGTGAGCGCGAAGGCTACTTCGTGCCCGAGGCCACGACGCTGAGCGTCCAGCTGCTGAATTTCCAGCGCGATCGCCGGCGCATCGCGCTGGTCGTCGATGAGTACGGCGATATCCGCGGCCTCGTGACGCTCGAAGACATTCTCGAAGAGGTCGTCGGTGAGTTCACCAGCGCTCCGGGCGCGCTCCACCAAGACATCCATCGGGATGCCGACGGCAGTTTCGTAATCAACGGCGCGATCAGCATCCGCGTGTTGAACAAGACGCTCGGCTGGGATCTGCCCACGGACGGCCCGCGCACCTTGAACGGCTTGATCCTGGAGTATCTGGAAACGATTCCCCACGCCGGCACCGGGCTGAAGCTCGGCAATCTGTCGGTGGAGATTCTCCAGACCGCGGAGAACAGCGTGAAGACCGCGCGGATCCGACCGATCGGTGTGGATTTCGAGACCGCGTCAAAAGGCGTTGCGTAACGCCTCGTCCAGACGCTCGACGCCGATCACCTCCAGACCTTCGATTTCCCGGCGGGGCTTGTTGGCTTCCGGGACGATGGCGCGCTCGAAGCCATGCTTCGCGGCTTCGCGCAAACGCTCCTCGCCATAGGGCACCGGCCTCACCTCGCCCGCCAGTCCCAGCTCGCCGAAGCAAACCAGTCGCGGCGCGAGCGGCTGATCGCGCACGCTCGACACTGACGCCAACACCGCCGGCAGATCCGCCGCGGTCTCTGAAATGCGTACGCCGCCGACGACGTTTAGAAACACGTCGCGCCCCGCCGTGGAGACACCGCCGTGTCGATGTAAAACCGCAAGCAACAGCGCGAGACGGTTCGCTTCCAGACCGACCGCAACGCGCCGCGGATTCATGCCCTGCGCTTCATCGGTGAGTGACTGCACTTCGATCAACATCGGTCGGCTGCCTTCGCGCGCGACCATCACCGCGCTGCCAGCCACGGGCTGCGGATGCTGCGACAAGAAGATCGCCGACGGATTCTTGACCTCGCGCAGACCTTGCTCGGTCATCGCGAACACGCCGACTTCATTCGCCGCGCCGAAGCGATTCTTCACCGCGCGCACCAAACGGAAGCGACTGCCCGCATCGCTCTCGAAATAAAGCACGGTATCGACCATGTGTTCGAGAATGCGCGGACCGGCGATTACGCCTTCCTTGGTGACGTGACCGATGATTAGCACCGACACGCCCGATGACTTGGCAAAGCGCACCAGCGCCGCGGCCGCCTCGCGCACCTGCGATGCCGAGCCTGGCGACGAATCCACGTCATTGACGAACATGGTTTGAATGGAGTCGATGACCAGCACGCGCGCGCCGGACTGTTGCGCGTGGCCGAGGATGGTCTCGACGTTTGTCTCTGCAAGCAATTGCAAGGTTTCGCTAACGACTTCGAGGCGGCGCGCACGCAGGCTCACCTGCTGCAACGATTCTTCGCCGGTTACATACAGCGTCGGAGTCGCGCGGCTGAGCGCGTCGCCCGCCTGCAACAACACCGTGGACTTGCCGATGCCGGGATCGCCACCAAGCAAAGTCACGGAGCCCAATACCAATCCGCCGCCGAGCACGCGGTCGAACTCCTGCAAGCCGGTCGCAATGCGCGGCTCGCTCGCTTCTGACACCTCAACCAGTCGCCGTGGCCGCTCGCTGCCCGCAGCCAACGGCCGGCGCTCCGCGCCAGTGCGCGAGCTACGGCTAATACTCATACGTTTGAGTGTGTCGGCCGCGCCGCATGACGGGCAGATGCCCTGCCATTGCAGGCTCTCGTTACCACATTGCTCGCAGACGAAGATTTCCTTGGTTTTGGCCATGTTCCTAAACAGACGCGGGGGCAGCCCGAGACTTTATATGGATGTGAACTGATCGGCAGTACCGCGGCGAAGAGTTTGCCTCGAGCCGCTGGCGGGCCTACGAGGGCTCCGCGGGTGTGACGCCACCGGCAATTTAACCTATCGTCCTTCGCTATACTCGCGCCGCATTTGAGGGCCCGTACCCACCGCAGCCGCCAACCCACCTTGGCAACCGATCCGCGATCCACATGGTCTTACGACCATCCGGTTCGATTCGGCCAGGGTAGTCGACCGGCTCGGCTACGGTTTTAATGTTTTAGGTAGCACTTCGTGGCGGCAAAACTGGCGCGATTCTCCTGGCTTCCCGGCGGGCTGGCTGCAGCTCTGGTGGTTGCCGTGGGCAATTGGGTTTACTCCCCCGCCTCGCTGCCGCTGGAGTTGAACGTCTACGACCGCATGATGAATTCGGTCGAGGTCGCGCCGTCGCGCGACGTAGCGATCGTTGCCATCGACGACGCCAGCCTGGCCCAGCTCGGTGAGTGGCCGTGGCCGCGCGACGTGCACGCCAGCCTGATCGACAAGCTGAAAGCGGAAGGCGCCAGCGTCGTCGCATTCACCTTTCCATTCGACACCGCCCGCCGCACCAGCGAACGTGAAAAAGTTCGTGCTGCGCTCGCGCTGCTCGAGTCCAGCAACCTGGGGAGTTCCGAACAGGCTCGCCAGCTGCGCAAGCTGCTCGGCGATTCGGCGGCCGGCCGCAATCCCGATGCGCATCTCGCCAGATCCATGGCCGCGCACGGCAACGTGATCTTGCCGGTACACATCCGCCTCAACAACAGTCCCACAGACAGCACTCAGATTCCCGCGCGCTTCGCGCCGGGCTCCGATGCGTCAGTGTTACAGCGCGCCGCAAATGCCGAGGTCACGATGTTGCCCGCGCCAGTGTTCCTGGCCGAGGCCAGCGGCATCGGCCACACCTATATAGAGCCGGATTCGGACGGCGTCGTGCGCACCAGCCTCGCCGCCGTTCGCGTCGGCAGCGGGCTCGTACCGTCGCTTTCTGCAGTCATCACGGGTCGCGCGCTGGACATTTCGCCCAATGAAATGACTTTCCATTCCAACAATGCGCTGACCCTGGGAACTCGTCGGACGCCGCTGGATTCCACTCAGCACAGTCGTCCACGTTACTTTCCGCCCAGCGGCGTGCATGCATTTCAGCAATATCCCTACTGGCAAGTGTTATCGGGCGGCGTGCCCAAGCGCGAGCTGCGCGACAAGGTCGTGCTCATCGGCCTGATGAACAGCGACAATGTCGATGACTCCATCACCACGCCTGTGAGCAAAGCCACGCCGCCGGTAGTGGCGATGGCCAGCGCGGTGTCGAGCTCGTTGAGCGCGCAGTACTACTCGCGGCCCGGTTACGCGCCGGTCGTCGAGTGGGGCGTCGTCGCACTCGTGCTGCTGTTCTCGGCCTTCATGTTGCCTGCCGCGGGCGTCGCGATCGGCGGAATGACGACGGTGCTGCTGATAGTGCTGCTCGCCGGCAGCGAGGTTATGTTGCTGCGCTCGTCGCATGTCTGGCTGCACCTCATGCTTCCTTGCATCGCACTGGCGGCGGCCTATGGTTTGTATCTGGTCGGCGAGCTGATCCGTCGCGCCAACATTCGAACCGGCGACGGCGCGCGCGATCCGGGGGCAAATCTGCGCTCGCTCGGACAGACGTTCCACAAGCAAGGCCAACTCGATCTGGCGTTCGAGACCTATCAGCGCTGTGCGCTGGATGCACCGACAATGGAGCTGCTCTACAACCTGGGCATGGACTTCGAGCGGCGCGCGCAACTTGCCAAAGCGTCCGCGGTGTACACCTATATCGCCACCCGTGATCCCAACTACCGTGAGCTCAAGGCGCGCCGTGCGCGCGTGCGCGAAGAACCGTTGACTCGCGCACCAGCAACACGCGGATCCTTGGTGCACGAGTCCCGCGAAACAATGACTCATGAGACGGCCACGCCAGTGCCGCCAGTCAAACGCGAACCGCCGCGACCGATCCGGCCGCGACAGCCCGCGTTCGATCTGAAAGATCACGAAGCAACCGTGCCCGATCTGGATGCGTCCATGCCAGGGCGCTCGTCGCCGAAGCGCACCCTCGGTCGCTATGAAATCGAGCGCGAGCTCGGCAAAGGCGCCATGGGCATCGTCTACCTGGGCCGCGATCCGAAGATCAATCGCGTGGTCGCGATCAAGGCGATTCCGCTGGCCGAGGAGTTCGAGGAGGACGATCTGGCCGAAGCGCGTGCACGCTTTTTCCGCGAAGCGGAGATGGCCGGCCGGCTGAACCATCCGGCTATCGTTACTGTCTACGATGCGGGCGAAGACAATGGCCTGGCATACATCGCGATGGAGTACCTGCGCGGCCATCACCTCAGCACCCATACGGACTCAAAGCAGCTGTTGACGCCGAAAAGCGTGATGCTGCTCGTCGCCCGTGTGGCCGAGGCTCTGCACTATGCGCACCGGCAGAACGTCGTTCATCGCGACATCAAACCAGCTAATATAATGTTCAATCCCGAGACGGATGAACTGAAGATCACCGACTTCGGAATCGCACGCCTGACCGATACAAGCCGAACCAAAACCGGAATCGTCCTGGGCACACCTTCCTTCATGTCACCGGAACAACTCGAAGGGCGCGCGCTCGACGGTCGCTCCGATCAATTCGCCCTGGGCGTGAGCCTGTACCAGCTGCTGTGCGGTCAACTACCGTTCCGCGCCGATTCGATGCCGCGTTTGATGCAGAAGATCGCTACTGAGCCGCACACTCCGATCCGTACGATCCGTCCCGATTTGCCGGCGGAGGTCGAGACCATCATCGACCGCGCACTGTCCAAGTCGGCGGACGATCGTTACGTGACTTGCGCCGAAATGGCCATGGCTTTGCGCACCGTCGCCGGTCCGCCGGAAAAGAGCGCCGCACAGGCCGAACACGAGTGGTTGCTACCATGACCAGGAGGGTCAACTAGGTGCGTGGCAAGATCCGCTCCGTAGGATTGAGCGACGTCGGTCGCGTGCGAGAGCACAACGAGGACACGATCGGCGTCGACGCCGACATCGGCCTGTTCGTCCTGGCCGATGGCATGGGCGGTTACAACGCCGGTGAGGTCGCTAGCGGCATTGCCGTGAAAACGGTGATGAGCCTGGTGAAGGAAGCCGTCGAGCACCAGGACATGTCGTCGTCCGACCCCGAGACCGGCATGGCCCGGCCGAGCATCGTGTTGCGAGATGCGATCGCCCGCGCCAACAAGATCATCTATCAGACCGCGAAGACCCAGCCGCAATGCGAGGGCATGGGCACCACCATCGTGGCCTGCCTGTTCTTCGACAACCGCGTGGCCATTGCCCATGTGGGCGACTCGCGCCTGTACCGGTTACGGGCCAACCGCCTCGAACAGATGACCATGGATCACTCGCTGCTCCAGGAACTGGTCGACCGCGGGTTCTACTCCCAGGCCGAGGCGCAGCGCGCCACCAACAAGAATTACGTGACCCGGGCGCTCGGCGTGGAGCCGACCGTCGACGTCGAGGTCCATGAACAGCCGGTGGAGAAAGGCGACTTCTTCTGTCTGTGCTCGGACGGCCTGTCCGACATGGTCGAGGACGACGACATCCACTTAACTATGAGCACCTTTAGTGCTAGCCTTGAAACGGTTGCTAAGCAATTGATTCAATTGTCGAATGACAATGGCGGTCGCGACAATGTGTCAATCATTCTTGCGCAAGTTGTGGACTCGTTCGCAGCGCGGACGGGGGTAGTTGACAGAATCTTGCGCTGGTTTGGCTAGTCACAGTGGTCGCTGACTGGCATTACTCGGGGACGAGCAAATGGCACGGTTGATTCTTAGCCTGGACGGTCAGGTCATGGCCGAATACAACATGAACAAGGAGCGGTACACCGTCGGCCGGCTCCCCGATAACGACATTCGCATCGACAATCCGGCCGTGAGCGGTCACCACTCGCTGGTGATCAACATCCTCAACGACTCGTTCCTCGAAGATCTGAACAGCACCAACGGCACTTACGTCAACGGCAAGCTGATCAAGAAGCATGCGCTCCAGCACGGCGACGTCGTGACCGTCGGCCATCATCAGCTGCGTTTCGTCGATACGCAGAGCTCGGACACCGAGCCCGATGAATTCGAGAAGACGATGGTGATCACTCCGGGCTCCGCCGTGGCCGCTGTCGCCGCGAAGAAGGCCGCAGCCGCATCGCCGCCTCCTCCGCCGCCGGTTGCCGCTCCGAAAGCGACCCCGACGCCCGTTTCAACCTCGACACCCGCCGTCACCCGCCCGATGCCTCCCGCTGGCACCAGCACCACCGGCGAGCATGCCGGTATCGCTCTGCCGAAGGCCAAGCTGCAGGTGTTGAGCGGCGCGTTTGCCGGTCGTGAGCTCGAATTGAACAAAGCGCTGACGACGCTCGGCCGCCCTGGCGTGCAGGTTGCTGCCATCACTCGTCGCGCCGACGGTTATTTCATCGTCCACGTCGACAGCGGCAAGCCCGGCGACTATCCGTCGGTGAATGGCACCGCGATCGGCGAGCAGGCTCGCAAGCTGGCAGACAACGATGTGATCCTGCTGGCCGGCGTGAAGATGGGATTCTTCGAAGGCTAGTAAGAACCCATTGCTTCGAGATCAAGGCACTGCACGGAAAGGCCGGCGAAGGAGAACACACATGCGAACTGCCGAATCTGTTGCTCGAGATTGGATACTGAGAGTTAAGAACGTGTTTGTTCTCTCGGTGGCCGGATTTAGCAGCGTTGCCGCCGCTGGAGACATGACCGGCGTCATTCGCGAGGTTCACCTGGGCCCGGTCTATGGAACGAAGGTTTTCCTGAAGATCGATGGGACAGCGACGACCCTGCCACCTTCGTGTCAAACCGACACTGGATACAAGTTCGTGTTCGACGCCGACAGCCCCACGGGTCGCGCCTTGCTTGCTACAGCACTCGCTGCGCAGGTGTCAGGGCAGAACGTGAAACTCAACGGTTACAACGAATGCAATCTATTTGGAACCGTAGAGGATTTGCGCTGGCTCAGTCTCGGCGACTAGACGCTCCGCGGGCTCAGGCATCTTTCCAAAGCAGCGGCACGCGTGACGTCACGCGGCAGACGAGCTCATAACACGTCGTATCGGCATACGGCGCCAGTCGCTCGGCCGGCAAGCCTTCGCCCCACACAACAACCTCATCGCCCGCCTTCGCCTGCGGCAAATCGGTGATATCGATGGAAATCATATCCATCGACACGCGCCCGGCGATCGGTGCCTCTTGCCCGCCAACGAGCACAGGCGCACCGTTGCGGGTGCCGCGAGGGAAGCCGTCGCCGTAGCCGATGGCTGCTATGCCAATGCGTGATGGGCGCTGAGCGCGCCAGATGCCGTTGTAACCAACCGGCTCGCCGACCCCAATGTTCTGAACGGCAATGAGCTGCGTCGACAAAGTCATAGCGGGCCGCAAACCGAACTCGGCGGCAGTCTGGTTCGACATCGGCGACATGCCATACAGCATCAACCCCGGCCGCACCCAATCCTGGTGAGCTTCCGGCCAGCCGATGATCGCGGCGGAATTGGCGACACTGCGCTCGAGGCCGAGCGGCGCGACCAGATCGTCGAAAACTTTCAGCTGAGTCGCCGTCACCAGGCCGCGCTCTTCCGACGAGGACAAGTGGGTCATCACTCGAATCGAACTGACCGACGAGCAACGCTGCAGACGAGCATGCGCGGCGGTGAACTCTTCGACCCGAAAGCCCAGCCGGTTCATGCCGCTGTTGAGCTTCAACCACACCGTGAACCGATGCGACCCCGCGAACTGTTCCAACGCCTCGAGCTGTTCGGGCGAGTGAACGACGATCTCACATTGCTCCTTGGCCGCCAGCGCGAACTGCTCGACGCCAAACACGCCTTCGAGGAGCAAGATCCGTTGAGTGACGCCAGCTTCGCGAAGAGCAATAGCGTCGGCGAGACGAGCCACGCCCAAGCCATCCGCATCCGCGAGCGCGCGCGCGACGCGAATCATTCCATGGCCGTAGCCATTCGCTTTGACGACAGCAATGATGCGAGAGCGCGGCGCCATCCGCCGCACCACTGCCAGATTACTGCGCAGTGCCGCTGCATCGATGGTCGCAACCGGAAAGCTCACTAGAAAGGTCCGTCGCCGAAGGCAGCCTCTGGCGCGTAATTCTCGAACTTCGTGAACTTGCCGAGGAAGGTCAGCTCGATGTCGCCGGTCGGGCCGTTACGCTGTTTGGTGATGATGATGTCGGCGATGCCCTTGCGCGGCGTCTCGGGGTTATAAACCTCTTCGCGGTAGATCATCATGATGATGTCCGCGTCCTGCTCGATAGCGCCCGATTCACGCAAGTCCGAGCTCACCGGCCGCTTGTCCGTACGCTGTTCCACCGCGCGATTCAGCTGCGACAGTGCGATCACCGGCACCGACAATTCCTTCGCCAGCGCCTTCAGCGAGCGCGAGATCTCGGAAATCTCGGCGGTGCGGTTTTCTTTGTTGCCCGGCACCTGCATCAGCTGCAGGTAGTCGACCACGATCAGATCGAGCCCATGCTCGCGCTTCAAGCGGCGCGCGCGAGCGCGCACTTCGGTAGGAGACAACGCCGGCGTGTCGTCGATGAAGATGCTCGACGATTTCATCATCGAGATGGCCATCTGCACGCGCGACCAGTCGTCGTCGTCCAGCTGGCCGGTGCGCAGCTTGGTTTGGTCGACGCGGCCGAGCGAGGACACCATACGAAACGCCAGCTGCTCGCGTCCCATTTCCATACTGAACACGCCCACCTTGGCCTGCTTCGGGCCGAAGGCGGCGTTCTCCGCCATGTTCAGACTGAACGTGGTCTTACCCATGGAAGGACGTGCGGCGACGATGATGAGATCGCCCTTCTGCAGGCCGGCGGTCATCTCGTCGAGCTTCTTGAAGCCTGTCGACAGCCCGGTGATGGCACCGGGGTTCTGCGACAGCGTATCGATCATATCGATGATCTTGCCGACTTCGTTGCGCAGCGGCACGAAGCCCGAGCCGGTCTTGTTGCGGCTCTCGGCGATCTCGAAGACGCGGCGCTCGGCTTCGTCGAGGATCTCGGCGGACTCGCGACCTTGCGGATCGTACGCGCCGTTGGCGATCTCACCGCCGACAGAAATCAGCTGTCTTAGCGTCGAGCGTTCGCGAACGGCGTCCGCGTAAGCGCGCACGTTAGCTGCGCTGGGCGTGTCACGAACCAGTTGTGCGAGATAAGGAAGGCCGCCGACCTCGGCCAGCAGCCCTTTGCGTTCCAGCCACTCGGACAGAGTGACGGCATCGGAAGGCTCGCCATTGGCGCCGCGCTCGGCGATGGCCTCAAAGATGATTTGATGATCGCGACGATAGAAATCGTCAGCGACGATGCGGTCCGCGATGTTGTCCCAAACGCGGTTGTCCAGCATCAGGCCGCCGAGCACGGCCTGCTCCGCCTCGACGCTGTGAGGCGGGACTCGAATATCGTCCACCGTCCGGTCCGGTCGGTCTTTTTCGCGGGCGCGACGTGCGCCCGCGAACGAGACCTTGCCTTCGGCTTCGGCCATGGGTGGCGTGCCGAAAGTTATTCTTCGCCGATGATCACGACCGGCAGATCGACATTGACGTCAGTGTGCAGGTGCAGCTGCACGACGTGCTCGCCAGCCTGACGGATCGGGCCGTTCGGCATACGCACTTCGGCGCGCTCGACCGTGTGGCCAGCCTTCTTCAGCGCTTCGACGATGTCGCTGTTGCCCACCGAGCCGAACAGCTTGCCTTCGCCACCGGCCTTGGCCGACAGCGACAGCTTGAAGCCTTCGAGCTTGGCGGCACGCGCCTGGGCGCTGGCCAGCTCTTCCTTCGCAGCCTTTTCGAACTCGGCGCGACGGGCTTCGAACTTGGCGACGTTCTCCGGCGTGGCCAGCGTGGCCTTGCCTTGCGGCAGCAGGTAGTTGCGGCCGTAGCCGGACTTGACCTTGACCTTGTCACCGATGTTGCCGAGGTTGGCAACCTTCTGAATCAGAATGATTTCCATCAGCCTATCCTCAACTAAAAGAGGCGTCAGTTAAACGTTCTGCGTCCGTGGACGCAGCCAATTATCCGCAAAGCCCCAGATCGCGAGCATGAAAACCACGATCGAGGTCACCGGCAGCACGATCAGCAATACATAGATCGCCACCAGCCAGCCGCGATCCAGCCGGCCGACCGCCTTGCTGCGATGGGCGGCCGCGAGCCCCTGAAAAGCCAGCGCGGCAAACGCCACCCAGGCCAGTGAAGCCACCAGTGCCGAGTCGGTCAGCAACGCCACGATGAACAGCACCGTGGTTGCGATTCCCAGCGCGCGCCCGAGGCGCAACTGCCGGTACTCGACACCAAACGAGCCCGGCGTGTCCAGCAGCGACTGCCACCATCGGCCCAGCAACGTCGCGCCGAACACCGTGGCCAGCGCCAGAGCAGCCAGCGCGCCCCACATGGTGCGCGACCAGGCAGCGATGATTACGTCGCGATCGCCTTCGATCTGCAGACCGGCCTTCGCCATCGAGGCCCAAACCAGCTCGATCTGCTCGCGCCACATGCCGACCGGATCGGGCAGGACCGCGAACAGCACGATCAGCAGCAGCGCCATGCTCAGCAGGGTGACCTGGAACGCCAGGTTCAGCGAGCCGGAGCGCCTCATCAACCAGCCCAACAGCATCGGGCCGAAAAACAGCAGGCCGATCGCGAAAAACAGCCAGCCCCCGGGTCGGGCTACCGACAGCACCACCCAGCTGGCCGCCGCGCCGGCGGTAAATGCCATGCCGACGGCGTAGCGCAGCTCGAAGCGCAGCGCCACCAGCACGGCAATGGCACCGGCAATCACCAGGAAGGGCAGCGGCAGCTGCGGGGCAAGCGCTCCACTCATGGCGCTCGCAAAGACGGCGCGCCACGGATGCCCTGTTAACCAGACAGCAATTGCACGGTGCATGTATCTACCCCGCCCCTTTGCTTAGGGCGCGGGGCATGGGACCCGAAATTTCTCAGTGCTGATCGGTGTACGGCAGCAGCGCCAGGAAACGGGCGCGCTTCACGGCCACGGCCAACTGACGCTGATAGTGCGACTTGGTGCCGGTGATGCGGCTCGGCACGATCTTGCCAGTCTCGGTGATGTAGCTCTTCAGGATGCCGAGATCCTTGTAATCGATCTGCTCGATGCCTTCGGCGGTAAAGCGGC
Source organism: Steroidobacter cummioxidans (assembly GCF_003104955.1). Taxonomy (NCBI): domain Bacteria; kingdom Pseudomonadati; phylum Pseudomonadota; class Gammaproteobacteria; order Steroidobacterales; family Steroidobacteraceae; genus Steroidobacter; species Steroidobacter cummioxidans. Next base: position 152,379 of record NZ_LSRW01000012.1, read on the forward strand.
AGAACTTGCGACGGCGGAAAAAGCGGGACATGGTGAACCTCTAAGAGTGAGCGATAGATCAGGTCGAGGCGGGAGCGCCTTCTTCCTCGTCGTCACGCGAGAAGCGCTCGTCGCGCTCTTCGTCGCCCTTCGCCATCGGCGAGGGCTCGGTGACGGCCTTGTCCATCTTGATGACCAGGTGACGCAGCACTGCATCGCTGAAGCGGAACGCGCCGGTGAGCTCGGCCAGCGTCTTGCCGTCGACCTCGATGTTCATCAGCACGTAGTGGGCTTTGTGGACCTTGGCGATCGGGAACGTGAGTTGCCGACGGCCCCAGTCCTCGAGGCGATGCACGGTGCCGTTACCGGCCCCGATCATGGTCTTGTAGCGTTCCAGCATCGCCGGAACCTGTTCACTCTGGTCAGGGTGCACCAGAAAAACGATCTCGTAGTGTCGCATTGCTGCTCCTTATGGGTATGCCGCCTTGGATCGAGAAGCCAAATGCGACAAGGAGTTGAAGAAACTGTCCGCCCTGGCAAAAGCCGGTCGGGCGCAACAGGGCCGCGGATACTAGCCGAGTGCCCGGTCCGAAGCAAATGTAAGGGTTGCCAACTAATGCTTTCCCTGAAGCAGGCCCCCAGCCCGGCACTGAATCCATGCTGGACTGCGTCAAGACAAATCGGCACCGGCCGTTACAGCCGGCGACGGTGGTCTCCGTCCAGGACTTTACATAGTGAACGGCTCATACAATCCGTGGCTCGTGACGCTGTCGTTCGTGGTAGCCGTCTGCGTGTCGTACACCGCCCTGAACCTCGCTTCGCGCGTGGCGACTGCGCATCGCAAGTACGTGCGCATGTGGCTCGCTGGTGGCGCGTTCGCCATGGGCGTGGGCATCTGGTCCATGCACTTCATCGGCATGCTCGCGTTCACCCTGCCCATTCCGCTTTCTTACGACATTGGCAAGACGCTGGCGTCGTTGCTCGTGGCCATGCTCGTCTCCGGCTTCGCGCTCAGCATCGCGAGCCAGAAACAAAGCGGTCTCGGTCGCCTGGCCGGCGCCGCGGTGCTCATGGGGCTGGGCATTGCAGCCATGCACTACTCGGGCATGGGCGCGATCCGCATCGTGCCCTTCATTACTTATGAACCGAAGCTGCTGATCCTTTCCATTGTCATCGCCATCGTGGCGTCGTTCGCGGCGCTGTGGCTGTTCTTTCGCCTGCGCGGCGGCGCCTCGTGGCGCATCTTCCTGCAACGGGCAGCCGCTTCGCTGGTGATGGGCACGGCCATCGCGGGCATGCACTACACCGGCATGTTCGCATCGCAGTTCGCACCGGGCTCGTACTGCATCGGTGCTACGGGGCACAGCAGCGGCTGGCTCGGCTTGCTGATCGGCTGTGGCGCACTGGGCGTGCTGCTGATCACGATGATTCTGCTGATGTACGACGCGCATCTCGAATCACGCTCGCGTCAGCATGCAGTCGCGCTGGAAGATGCCAATGCCCGCCTGCGTCATCTGGCGACCCATGATTCGCTCACCGAGTTGCCCAATCGTCTGTTGCTCGACGACCGCCTGGCGCAGGCGATTTCCTATGCCGAGCGTCGCGAAGGTCGCGTGGCCGTGCTGGTCATGGATCTGGATCGCTTCAAAATGATTAACGACTCGCTCGGCCATCACGGCGGCGATGAGTTGTTGAAAGAGGTTGCCAATCGGCTGCGCGGCACCTTGCGCAAGAGCGATACGTTGGCGCGCACCGGCGGCGACGAGTTCGTGTTCATCGCCGATGAGGTCAACGGTCAGGCCGATATCGAGATCCTGGCGCAGCGCCTGATCGCTTGCTTCGCCAAGCCCTTTCATATTTTGTCGGTGGACATTCACACCGCGCCCAGCATCGGCATCAGCATCTATCCGAGCGATGGCGCGCGCGCCGAGGAACTGGTGGTCGCGGCCGATGCAGCGATGTATCACTCGAAGAAAGTCGGCGGCAACACCTATTCGTTCTTCACGCCGTCGATGAATGCCTTCGCACAGCAGCGCCTGGAGCTGGAGAACGGACTGCGCCGCGCGCTCGTCAAGGGCGAGCTGGAGCTGCACTACCAGCCGAAGGTGGATGTCACGAGCGGTCGTATCAGCAGCACTGAAGCGCTGATCCGTTGGCGCCATCCGGAGCGCGGACTGGTGCCGCCGGGCGATTTCATTCCGCTCGCCGAGGAGACGGGCCTCATTCTGCAGATCGGCGAATGGGTGCTGCGTGAAGCTTGCCGGCAAGCGCGTCAGTGGCAGGTCAACGGCATGGCGCCGGTGCGCGTCGCCATCAATATGTCGGCACAGCAGTTCCGGCAGAAGAATCTGGTCAGCGTCGTGAAGTCGGCACTGGAGAATTCCAATCTCGAACCGACGTATCTGGAGATCGAGCTGACCGAGAGCGCGGTCATGCACAACGCCGCCGCGTCCGCCGAGATTCTCGAACAGCTGAGCCGTCTCGGCGTGCACATCTCCATCGACGACTTCGGCACCGGCTACTCCAGCCTGAACTATCTGCGTCGCTTCCCGCTCGACAAACTCAAGATCGATCGCACCTTCATCAAGGATGTGGTCGCCAATCCCGAGGACGCGGCCATCGTGCACGCGATCATTTCGCTGGCACACAGCCTGCGCTTGAAAGTGATCGCGGAAGGCGTCGAGACCGAGCAGCAGCTGGAATTCCTGCGCTCGCTCGGCTGCGATCAATATCAGGGATTCTTCTGCAGCCCGGCCATGACGCCCGAAGCGTTCGCCGAAATGATGCGAGCCAAGACCGGTGCCAAGTTCGATCCGCTGGCGACCATGAGCCGCCTGTACGTGCCGGTGAAGGCACGTAAGTCGGCGACCTGAGGGCTACTGACGCTGACGCACGGCTTCGTACAGCAAGACGCCGGTCGCGACGGAGACGTTCAAACTTTCCACGACGCCGCGCATCGGAATGCTGACCAGCGCGTCGCAGTTCTCTCGCGTCAGACGACGCAGGCCCGTGCCTTCGGCTCCCAACACGACCGCGAGCGGACCGGTGAGCTTGCTCGCATACAGCGAGTGCGTCGCCTGATCGTCGGTGCCGACGATCCAAATGTCCCGTTCCTTCAACCAGCGCAAGGTACGCGCGAGATTCGTGACTTGAATCAACGGGACCGTCTCAGCCGCACCCGACGCAACTTTGCGAACCGTCGCCGACAGGCCAGCGGCGCGATCCTTCGGCACGATCACAGCAGTAACGCCAGCCGCGTCGGCAGTACGTAAACAAGCGCCGAGATTGTGAGGATCCTGCACGCCGTCCAGCACCAACAGCAGCGGCGGAGTCGCCACCGAGTCGAGCACGTCATCGAGCGCGCCCTCGCCCAACACACCGACGCTGCGGATCTGCAGGCACGCGCCTTGATGACGCTCATCGCCGGCCAGTCGATCCAGCTCCTTGCTATCGCGCAGCTCGGTCTTGATTCCTTTGGCCTGAGCCAGCTTCATCAGCTCGGCGATGCGCGCATCGTCCCTGCCCTTTTGCAGGATCAGGACGGCTGCACGCTCGGGCCGTTGCTGCAACAGGGTGCGCACCGCATGCAGCCCGAAAATGGTGGTGGATTCGCTCATCGTCTTCCTCGGGGCTGGTTGCGTCGGCGTTGCCACGGTCCGCGCACCATGCGTTGACCGCCGCCCGCCTCGGCCAGCTCGAAGTCGATTTTACGTTCGTCGATGACCACATTGATCAGTCGCACGCGCAAATGATCGCCCAACCGGAAGATGCGCCCGCTGCGCGCACCGACCATGCGATAGCCTGACTTGTCGCGCGAGAAGTAATCGGCGCCCAGCGCGCTCACATGCACCAGTCCGTCGATTTGCATTCCCTTGATCTGCACGAACAGGCCGAAATCGACCACGCCAGTGACCAGCGTGTCGAATTCCTCGCCGATCTTGTCGCGCATGAATTCGCACTTGAGCCAGGACATCGCATCACGAGTTGCCTCGTCGGCACGTCGCTCGGTGTAGGAGCACGATTGGCCCAACGTCGCGACCATGCCGGCGGTCCATGGGAACGTCTCGGCGTTGCCGCCTCGCAGGACGTGTCGGATGCCACGATGGACCATCAAGTCGGGATAGCGGCGAATCGGCGACGTAAAGTGCGCGTACTCGGTCAGCGCCAGGCCGAAGTGACCGATGTTCTCCGGCTGATACACGGCCTGCGGCATGGAGCGGATCACGACCGTCTGGATCAGATGCGCCTCTTCGTGACCGACGGCCCGCTGCAACACCTCGCTCAGATCGGTCGGCTCGATGTCGCGATCGGTCGGCAGATGAATGTTGAAGCCCTGCAGGAACTGGCGCAGTTGTTCGAGCCGATCCGCCTCGGGCTGACCATGTACTCGGAACAGCGTCGGAATGCGATGTTTCTTGAGAAAGCGCGCTGCCTGCACGTTCGCAGCGATCATGCACTCCTCGATCAAGCGATGCGCATCGTTCCGGGAGGCTTCCACGAATGATGCGATCCGACCTTGTGAGTCGAACTGCACCTTCAGCTCCGGCGCATCGAAATCGAGCGCGCCACGCCTGGAGCGGGCACGGTGCAGCGCCTTGAACACCCCGTAGAGGGCATTGAGCTGCGCGCCGAGCGCGGTCACTTCCGGTGCATGAGTCGCTGCGGGATTGGCGAGATAGGCGGCAACCTTCGTGTACGTCAACCGAGCGGCCGAGCGCATCAACCCTTCGAAAAACTGCGCACGAGTGACTTTGCCTTCGGCAGTCACGCGCATCTCGCAGACCATGCACAATCGATCGACATTGGGATTGAGCGAGCACAACCCGTTCGACAGTGCTTCGGGCAGCATGGGCAGCACGCGGTTCGGAAAGTAAACGGACGTGCCGCGCAAGGTCGCTTCACGATCCAGCGCCGAGTTCGGTGCGACGTAACTGGCGACGTCCGCGATCGCAACGAGCAATCGCCAGCTGCCCCCACGCAACGGTTCGCAGTACACCGCGTCGTCGAAATCGCGGGCGTCTTCACCGTCGATCGTCACCAGCGGCAGCTCACGCAGATCTTCACGACCGCGCTTGGACGCCGCCGACACCGAGCTGCCGAACCCTTCGGCTTCCGCGATCACTTCCGGGGGAAACTCGAACGGCAACCCGTGCGAGTGAATCGCGATGTCGGTCTCCATGCCCGGCGCTGCATGCTCGCCGAGCACACGAGTGATGTGCCCCAGCGGCTGCGCCGTCTTCGAGGGTTGCTCGATCAGCTTGACCAACACGACCTGGCCCGGTCGCGCAGCGCCCAGATGCTGGCGAGGCACCAGGATCTTGTGGCCGATGCGAGGGTTGTCCGGCACCACGAAGCAGATGCCGGATTCGTCGTACAGCCGCCCGACGATCTCGCGCGTATTGCGCTCGATCACTTCGACGATGGAGCCTTCGGGACGACCGCGATGATCGGTGCCGCTGACGCGCACGGCGGCACGGTCGCCATGCATGGTCTCGAGCATTTGTCGTGGCGCGAGGTAGATCGGCGCCGAACGATCGTCCGGCATCAGGAAACCGTGGCCGTCCTTGTGGGCGCTGACGGTGCCGACGATGAGCGACAGCCGCTCGCGCAAGCAGTACTCATCGCGCCGGTTGCGGATGATGGTGCCCGACTGCAGCAGCTCCTCGAGCTCCTTGGTCAGGCGTTTACGGGCCGAGGCGCCATTGCGCTGGGCGCGCTGGGCCAGTTCGTCGAAATCCAGCGGCCGGCCGGCGGCCTGCAGCACCTGGGGAATGCCCGGCAGGTCCCGGGAAACCCGGGGTCGGGAGGGGGCGCCGGTCCGGGCGGCCGGGCGAGTCGAGGTCTTTTTGGCTTTACGAGTTTTTTTTCTTAGCTTCATAAGGATTCACAAGGGAAAAACGTGGGCTCGTCATTGACAGCCCTAAACGTCGTCGGTACATTGCGCGCCTCTTGCGGGGCATGCCCCGCGTTCCCTTCCTTGCCCAGGTGGCGGAACTGGTAGACGCGCTGGTTTCAGGTATCAGTGGAGCAATCCGTGGAGGTTCGAGTCCTCTCCTGGGCACCATCTCTCACTGCTTAGAAGAACAAACATGAAGGCAGTGATAGTACCGCATTAGCGGTAACGCTGCCTCACAGTGACGGAACCCGGCCGGCGGCCCAGTGTTTGACTTCATGTGCTCAGCACTGTCGTCTTCACCTTCGCTTGAAGGGTCCGCATGTCGCCGTCTCCGCATCCTGAACTGTTAGGCGCAGTATGCTCGGATGGTGCCGCACGCTTTCGCGTCTGGGCACCCGACGCACGCCGCGTCGATGTGGTGTTCGCAGACGCAAATTACAAGCCGCTGACACTCACGCGCGAAGACGGCGGTTATTTTTCGGGCGCCGCGACTACATCTGCCCGGCTATATAAGTACAAAGTGGACGATGCCGGTCCCTGGCCCGATCCCTGCTCCCGATTTCAGCCGCAGGGCGTGCATGGACCATCGATGCTGGTCGACCCGAGCTCGTTCCCATGGACGGATACGCAGTGGCGCGGCGTCGGGATCGAACGGCAGATCATCTACGAATTACACGTCGGCACATTCACGCTCGAAGGAACATTCGATGCGGCCGCGGAAAAACTCGAGTACCTGCGCGACCTCGGCGTCACGGTATTGGAAGTCATGCCGGTCGCCGAATGTCCTGGCCGCTGGAACTGGGGCTATGACGGCGTGCAGATCTACGCGCCCTATCATATGTATGGCGATCACGAAGCGTTCAAACGTTTCATCGATCGCGCACATGCGCTCGACCTGGCCGTCATTCTCGACGTCGTCTACAACCATGTCGGGCCGGACGGCAACTATCTACCCTGCTTCAGTCCGCATTATTTCAGCCAGCGCCATCGTACCGACTGGGGCGCGCCGTTCAATCTGGACGAGGAACACAGCGCCGGCGCTCGCGAATTCCTCATCGGCAATGCGTGTTACTGGATCCGCGAGTTTCATCTGGATGGCTTTCGGCTCGACGCCACGCAATCCATTTTCGACGCCAGCAAGACGCACCTGCTCGCCGAACTGACCCAGCGCGCTCGCGCGCTGGCGCAGCCGCGACGCATCATCTTCATTGCAGAAAACGAGCCTCAGCACAGCGAACACTTGCTGCCCGTGAATGCCGGCGGCTTTGGCATGGACGCAATGTGGAACGACGACTTCCACCACAGCGCGCGTGTGGCGTTGACCGGCAGTCGCGATGGTTACTTTCACGACTACACCGGACGCGCGCAGGAATTCCTGTCGTGTGTGCGCCGAGGGTTTCTTTATCAGGGTCAGTGGTACTCGTGGCAGAAACTATGCCGTGGTACGCCGCTGCACGATCGTGAAGCCGCAGCCTGCGTGATCTTTCTGCAGAACCACGACCAGGTTGGAAACACCGCCGCGGGGGTACGCATTCATTCGGTCTGCGCAGCCGCGCGCTATCGTGCCTTGGCCGCCGTCACACTGCTTGCTCCGCAGACGCCGCTGTTATTCATGGGACAGGAGTTCGGCGCATCGACCACATTTACGTTCTTCGCCGACCATGCTGAAAAGCTTGCGCGCCAGGTACACGCCGGCCGGCGTGAATTCGTCGGCCAGTTTCGCGCCTACGCGGATCCGAGGTTGCAGGCGTTGATTCCGGATCCCGGTGCAGAGCGCACTTTCCTAGACTCCAAGCTCGACTGGACCGAGTGCGCACGTAATTCAGACATGCTGAGCCTGCATCGCGACTTGTTACGTTTGCGCAGGGACGATCCGGTGATCTCACGTCAGGATCGCGCCAGTATCGATGGCGCAACCCTGAGCGAGCACAGCTTCGTATTGCGCTGGTTCGATGCCGAGCATGGCGATCGTCTGCTGATCGTGAATCTGGACAGCGAGCTGGATGGCGGACCGATCGCGGAGCCGTTGCTCGCGCCACCCCGCGGCAGTGACTGGCAAATGTTCTGGAACAGTGAATCGCCCGAATACGGAGGCTTGGGTGCATTCGCGCCGGTCGCCGAACACGGATGTGGCCCCTGGCGCATTCAGGCGCAGTGTGCCGTGCTGTTGTTGGCTGCGCCACGCATCATCATTGCCGAGGTACCCGCATGATTCGCGATCGACAGATCGTATTGAGCTGGAACAGCGAGAGCGATCCTGAGTTTCTGCGCAACCGCGAGTGGTTGGTGACCAACGGGCTGGGCGGCTACGCCTCGGGCACATTGGCCGGCATTCCGGCGCGTAAATATCACGGCTTGTTCGTGCCCAATCTGGCTTCCCCCAAAGGCCGGCACATTCTCATCTCCCGCTGCGACGAGTGGGTCATGATCAACAATCGCCAGATGCATCTGGGCGGCGCGGAGTACGAGGAGCGCGTCGAAGGCGAGCTGCACTTGTTCCTGAAAGAGTTCCGCCTGGATCACCGCATCGCCGTGTGGACCTTCGAGCATGAGGGCGTGGTGTTCGAAAAATCCGTCAGCATGGTCCACAACCAGAACACAGTGTGCGTGCAGTATCGCCTGCTGCAAGGTGAAGCACTGGAGCTGCATGTCCGACCGTATGTTTCTTTTCGACGGCACGACGAGTCGCCGCGCGCAGAACCCGGTTCCTTCATGCTGGAAGTCCGCCGCGGCCGACACGAGGTGCGACACGTCGATTCCGACATCGTGCTGCGCTTTGGTTTGCGCCCCGGCCCCACCGCCTTCGTGACCGAGGAGCGCGATGAAACCAACTTCGTGTATCGCATCGAGCGCGACCGCGGCGATCCCGAATTCGAGAGCGCGTTCAGTCCCGGCTATCTGCTGGCCAGCGTGCGGCCCAATCATCCGGCCGTGTTCGTCGCCTCGGTGCATGCCTGGGAACAGCTGGAGTTCGATGCGCCGGCGGTCTTCGATGCGGAACGTCGACGCCTGGACCATCTGTTGAGTCTCGCGCCGGCCTTGCAGGACGATCCGGTCGCCGAACAGCTGGCGATGGCCGCCGATCAATTCATCGTGCTGCCGGGCAGCCGCCTGGAAGAAAGCGTGCTCGCACAGGCCGGCGGCGGCGAGTTACGCAGCGTCTATGCAGGCTATCACTGGTTCGGCGATTGGGGCCGCGACACCATGATCAGTCTCGACGGACTCACGCTATGCACCGGCCGCTATCGCGAAGCGGGCGCGATTCTCAGCACGTTCTCGCACTACGTGAAGGATGGGCTGCTGCCGAATCTGTTTCCCGAGGGCGGTCGGGAGGCGCTGTACAACACCGTGGATGCGACACTTTGGTATTTCCACGCAATCTCACGATACCTGGACAGGACGGCAGATCGTGCGCTGGTAAAAAATCTGTTCCCGGTGCTCCAGTCCATCATCCAGCATCATATCGACGGCACGCGCTTCAACATCCATGTCGATCCGAAGGACGGCCTGATTTCGGCCGCGGCCGACGGCTATCAATTGACGTGGATGGACGCCAAGGTCGATGGCTGGGTGGTCACCCCTCGGCGCGGCAAGCCAGTGGAGGTGCAAGCGCTATGGCACAACGCGCTGCAACTGATGGCGCATTGGGCCGCCGAGCTGCGTCAGCCGCACGATCAATACCAGAACCTCGCAGCCCAAGTGCGCGATTCGTTCAATCAGCGCTTCTGGAACGAGCAGCGCGGCTGTTTGTATGATGTCATCGACGGCCCGGACGGCAACGAGGACACGATTCGTCCCAACCAGATCTTCGCGATCTCCCTGCAGCATCCGGTGCTGTACCAGCGCCATTGGAAACAAGTCGTCGATGTCGTGCGGGACAAGCTGCTGACTGCTTACGGTCTGCGCACGTTGAGCACCGAGCACTCGGACTACAAATCGCATTATCGAGGCAACCTGCGCGAGCGGGACGCGGCTTACCACCAGGGAACAGTGTGGCCCTGGCTCATCGGCCATTACATCGATGCTTATTTACGCGTGTACCCGGATCCGGTCGGCGCGCGGGCATTGTTGGAAGAATTCCCCGGCCATCTTTATGACGCCGGCGTCGGTAGCATCAGCGAGATCTTCGATGCCGAGGAGCCGTTCGCTCCAGGCGGCTGCATGGCGCAGGCCTGGAGCGTGGCCGAAGTATTGCGGGCCTGGTTGAAAACCAGGCCCGGTGGCTCAAGCAGCCGCTGATTCCGACTTCTGCTGCCCGCCATCTTCCTGACGATACATCGCCAGCAGCTGACGAAAGTCGGGCGAGGTCGCCGCGAGCAATGCGGCGGGCCCTTGAGCGACGACGCGTCCCTCATGCATCACGATCACTTCGTCGAAGCGGTCGAGCAGATGCAGGCGATGGATCGACGACACGATGCACGAGTTCGGCAACGCCGCGAAGATGTTGTCATAGACGCGCGCTTCGGTCCGCGAGTCCAGGGCTGCGGTGGGCTCATCGAACAACACCAAGTTGCTATCAGCCGCCGCGAGAATGCCTCGGGCAAGCGCGATTCGCGCGCGTTGACCGCCAGACCAGTTCGCGCCACGTTCGACGACCGCGGTGCCCAAGCCATTCGCGTCATTGGAGATGAAGTCGCTGACGCAGGCAACGTTCATCGCGTCCGCATACTGGGCATCTGTCGGCGCGCCGGCATGCGTCGCGCACAGCCCCAGGTTCTCCGCGAGCGTGCCTTCGAGAACCTCAGCGTCCTGCGGCACCAAAGTAACGTTCGCTTTCAGCATTTGAGCGGCGGCGGACGGCGTAACGATAGCTGGACCGTTGCGACGGTCGATAGCGACGCGATCCGCCTCGTACAAGCCCGCCAACACACGAAGCAATGTGCTCTTGCCCGAGCCGCTGCCACCGATCAATGCATAACGGCGACCCTGCTGAAGGGACAGCGAGACGCCATTGAGCGTCGGTCGCTCGTTGCGCACACCGGGATGGCTGAACATCAGATCGTGGACGGTGTAGTGCTCCGGCTCGGCCGACGAGGGCCGTAACAGCTCGGCACTGGTCGCATCGGCGGTTTTGACCGTCGCCTCGCGGATCGGATCGGCGCTGGCGTAGTCAGCATGCTGGCGCGCGAAGTTCTGGAAGTTCGACGCAAAGGTGGAGATCACGCCACCGGCCTGCGACGCGTATTCCCATACCATGAACAGGCTACCGAGCATGAGGGTCTTCTCGCCGACGCTCGCGTCGACGTTGCGCACCGCCAGCCAGGCGAACAGCGCCACCAGGCTGCAACTCAGTACCTTGCTGCACACATCGACGGTGCACCACTTGGCTTCGTTCAGCACGATGGAACGACGCATGGGCGCGAAAATGGCTTCGAGCCGACGCTGTACCAAGCCCGTGATGGCCCGTGCCTGACGGAGCGCGAACACGCTGGTGATATTGCCCAGCGCGTCGAGCAAGGCCGCGGAGTAACGGCGCTCGGCGTCGTTCTCGCGATGCGCGAGACGAATCATGGCGCGATCGAAGCCGATGACCGACACACAAATGAGCACGAAGCCCACGATCGCGCTCATGCCGACGTACGGCTGCAACAGCCACAACGCGATGATGGGCCCGACCAGCCGGACCGCGCTGCTCAGATAAATGAACTGACTCTGGGCGAACGACGATAGCGCCGAGCTGCTCTGCTGCACTCGATGTGCGGTGACGCCAGAGTGATTGGCTTCGTGCCACGACAGCGGCAGCGACAGCAGGCGCTGGATCAAGCCATCGGAAATGCGACGGCGAATCTCCAGCGCAACGTTGCGCTCGAGGAAACGGCCGGGGCCGTGGAATATCCAGCTGAGCACGGTCGCAGCCACGACCAGCGACAGCCACAGGCCGGCCTGACCGATGCCCTCTGCACCGTTCGCCTGCAAAACGTTGATAGCGCGACCCGCGAAGTACGGCACGCTCAGCAGCACGCATTGCGCGGTCAACAGCAGAGCCACGGCGCCCAGGAACTGGGCACGCCGGCCGCGCGACTCTTGCCAAAGATGCTTGTAGAGATAGAACACGCCGCCGCGTTTGGCGGCTGCGGCCGGGATGACCGAAACAGATGATTCGCTCATGCGTAGCTACATAACCTCAAGTGCCAGGCGCGCACTTTAGGCCGCGGCTATGTAGCTAACCGTGCAGAAGTCGACGCTTCACGCCTAAGGCTTTCGCTGAGATTGGGGCCCGTGAAGCGTCAATGTCGCAACATGGCGGCACAGCTCTTCGAGCAGTGTTCGCATGCGTCGACACATTCCTCCATGCCGTCCAACTTGCGACAGCTCTCGGCGCATTCCGCGCACACCCGCGAGCAGGCCCGGCACAGCTCCTCATGAAGCGTAAAGTTCGCAATCATGGCGTCGGCGGTCAACCGACACAGCTGCGAGCAGATGGTCATCAAGCGGAAATGCGTGGGCTCGACATGTGGGCCGCCTTGCTCCAGGCAATGGTTCATTGCCATGCTGAAACAAACGCGATAGCACCGCTCGCAATCCTCGATGCATTGTTTGATGTCAGTGGCTGGGTGCTCGCCCGGGGTGACAGCGTGCGTACTCATGAGCTGCTCCTTCCACATGGACGTTGGGGCGCCAGCGGCGCCCCAACCATCATCCTCAGTGCTGAATGTTGGATTCCCTGCCCTTGTTGTCGCCTCCGCCTCGGGTTCCGGAGGTGCCGCTGCCGCTCGCACCGGCACCCTGCATCGAGGCTTGAGTACTGCCCATCTGGCCGCGCTGCTGATCCTGCAAGCGAATACTGTTCTGCACTTCTTTCACGCCGGAGATGCGCTCGGCCAGCGCCTCGGCCCAACGTTTGTCTTCGCGCGAGGTCGCGTAGCCGCTCAAGATCACTTCGCCATCCTTGACCATGACCTCGATGTTGGTCGCGTCCAGTCGCTCATCGTCCGTCAGGCAATCGCACACCTCTTCCTTGATGCGCTCGTCGGAACGTTTGTAACCGCGTGGGCCGCGACCACGGTGGCCGCCTTCTTCCTGACCCCATTGCCGCCCCTGAGAACCTTGCGAGCCGTACAGGTCCATGCCCTCGCCGCGGCTGCCGTACTCATCGCCACCGGCGCCGCTCTCGCTGCCTCGGTAATCACCATACGAGCGGCCGCCGCTGGAGCGTCCCGATCCGAAGTTGCGCATCGACTGGCCAATGCGCTGTCTCCAACTACCCTGACCGGGCTGGCCATATTGGCCCTGGTCTTCATTGAAGCTCTGACCCTGATACCCGCCGCGCCCCTGGAAACCGCCTTGTCCGAAGTGGCTGCGCTCATAGCCGCGATAGTTGTAATCGCCCTGGCTGCCCTGGCCGTATTGCGTGCCACCTTCGCCCCACCGGCCCTGACCGCCTTGATAACTGCCGCCGCTGCCGCCGTAGCCGCGATAGCTGCCGGTGCCGCTGCTGCTGAAGCCGCCGTAGTTGGCGTCGCGATCGTATTGGCCGTGCACGTCGCGATTGCGCCATTGCTCTTCCTCGCGACCTTGCCAACCGCCCGTTTCATTGCCGTAGTGGCCATGGCCGCCGCCTGAATACTCACGACCGCGTCCGTAACCCATCTCACTGAAACGACCGCTCTGACCGAAGCGCGCGCCCTGTCCAGATTCTCGCTGACCGTATTCCTGGTCATAGTCGCCCTGCCCGTAGCCGCGGTTGTAACGCGAGCCTCCTTCACGCTCACTACGCCCGCCCCCGTAACCGCCGCGCCCGCGGCCACCCGACTCGCTGCCGTAGTAATCCCGCTCCATCGAATCGCGAGCCAGCCGCGAGTCATCGTCGTCGCTCTGCATATACTGACTGTCCTGGTCTCGATCGCGACCGCGCATTCGCCCACGCTCATCGCGATCCCGGTTCCAGTCACTTCGGTAATTGCTGTAAGCCATTTGCATCTCCTCAAGCTCGGGAATTGATCACTGGCGTGCGGAATCAATTCTTCGAGACATCGGGAGTTCCGAGCGGCGCGCGCACGCAAAAACGCGCGCGTAAATCAGTCACGCGCGCGAGTCTTTACTGACAGAGATTGAGCGCTGGCCGACGCACCAGCGCTAGCTCGAGGCTTTAGTCGAAGGGATGCTTCAACACGATGGTCTCGAGCCGGTCGGGACCGGTCGAGATAATGGAGATGGGCGCGCCGACCAGCACTTCGAGACGACGCAGATACGCCTGCGCGTTCTTCGGCAGTTCCTCGAACGTCTTCACGCCCGCCGTGCTTTCTTTCCAACCCGGGTGCTCTTCGTAAATCGGCGCACAGATCGACAGCGCTTCAGCACCGACCGGCAACAGATCGCGACGCTCGCCCTTCACCTTGTAACCGACCGCCACGCGAACCGTGTCGAGGCCGTCGAGCACGTCGAGCTTGGTGATGCACAAGCCGGAGATGCCGTTGATCTCCACCGCACGGCGCAAGCTCGCAGCGTCGAACCAGCCGCAGCGGCGCGGGCGACCTGTGACCGAACCGTATTCGTTGCCCTTCACTCGCAAGTGCTCGCCGACTTCATCGTCGATCTCGGTCGGGAATGGGCCGCTGCCGACGCGGGTCGCATACGCCTTGGCGACACCGAGTACGTAGTGCAACTGTTGCGGGCCGACGCCTACACCGGCGCACGCCTGACCAGCGATACAGTTGCTCGACGTCACGAACGGATACGTGCCGTGATCGATATCGAGCAATGCCGCCTGAGCACCTTCGAACAGCAGGCGCTTGCCGCCACGGATCAGCGCGTTCACTTCGCCGGACACGTCCGCGACCATCGGCTGCAGCCGCTCGCCCAGCGCCAGCGCTTCATCGAGCGTCTGCTGGAAGTCGATGACTGGCGCCTTGAAGTAATTGCGCAACACGAAGTTGTGATAATCGAGCACCTCGCCGAGCTTGGCGGCGAAGCGCTCGCGCGCGAACAGGTCCTGCACGCGAATCGCGCGACGAGCAACCTTGTCCTCATACGCCGGACCGATGCCACGACCGGTGGTGCCGATCTTGGCCGCGCCGGCCGCCTCTTCACGCGCCTTATCCAGCGCGATGTGATGCGGCAGGATCAACGGACAAGCTTCGGAGATGCGCAGCTTCTTCGGCACATCGATGCCGGCGGTCTGCAGCTCTGCGATTTCATCCAGCAACGCCTTGGGCGAGAGCACCACACCGTTGCCGATGAAGCAGGTGACGTTGTCGTGCAGGATGCCGGAGGGGATCAGCCGCAGAATGGTCTTGCGGCCGTTGATCACCAGCGTATGGCCGGCGTTGTGACCGCCCTGGAATCGCACCACGCCCGCGACGCGATTGGTCAACAGGTCGACGATCTTGCCCTTGCCTTCATCGCCCCACTGGGCACCGATGACGACAACATTGCGATGGCTACTCATTACGGACTCGGGGTCTAAAGGAAGAATTCTAGGAGCGCACGAAGAACAGCAGCACCAGGCCGGCACTCATGCTTGCAAGACCGAACAACCGCAGCTGTCGGTCCTGCAGACTGGACAGCGCCTGTAACAGGCGCTTCACCGATTGCGGGCTGAGAAACGGCATTACGCCCTCCAGCACCAGATAGAGCGCCAGCGCCGCGAACAGGTCCGACCAGTTCACGGCATCAGCGCTTGTTGGCTCGATTCAGGTACTTGAAGAAGTCGCTGTCCGGAGAAATCACCAGCACGTCGTTGTCGGTGCCGATGGCCAACCGATACGCCTGCAGGCTGCGATGGAACGAATAGAACTCGGCGTTGCGATTGTAGGCGCGCGCATAAATGTCCGCCGACTTCGCATCGCCCTCGCCCTTGATGATTTCCGACTCGCGATAGGCTTCGGCAAGAATCTCGGTGCGCTGACGATCCGCTTCGGAGCGCAGCTTCTCGGCGTTCTCCTCACCCTCGGCGCGCAGCCGCTTGGCCTGGCGGTCGAAGTCCTGGCGCATGCGGCTGAACACCGATTCGCTCACTTCCTCGGGCAGATCGATCTTCTTCACGCGTACGTCCACCAGCTGCAGACCGAGCCCCTTGGTGCTCTCTTCGGCCAGCTTGAGGATTTCGCCGGTGAACTCGGCGCGCTCGGCCGCCACCACCTGCTGAATGGTGCGGCGGGCGATCACGCCCTTGATGCCGTCCTTCACGATACTGCCGAGACGGCCCGCAGCAATTTCCCGGTCGCCGCCCGAAGTCGCCTGGTAGTAGGTGGAAACGTCGGAGATGCGCCACTTGATGTAGAAGTCGATGCGCAGGATCTTGCCTTCGCTGGTCAGGAACTGCTCCGACGGATAGTTCTTGGTCTCGATGCGACGCTCGAACTTGCGGATGTTGTTGACCATCGGGACCATGAAATGCAGACCCGGCGTGTAATCGGAGCGCACGATCTCACCGAACCGGAACTTGATCGCCAGCTCGGTCTCGCGCACGGTGAAGGCGGACATGCCCAGCACGAAGGCCACCACTGCCGCCAGGATGAGAATCAGAAATCCACGGCCGGCCATTAGCGGGTTCCTCGCGTACGACGATCGCCAGAGACGCTGGTCGCGTCACTGCCATCGGGACTCTCGACAGTCATGCTGGGTTCGCTGGTGGACACGCGGGGCACGCGACGGCTCTGTTCGAGCAGCTTGTCGATGGGGAGATAGATCAGGTTGCCGCTGCCGTTCTGAGTGGCGAGCACCACCTTCTTGCTGGACGCAAGCACGTTCTCGATCGTTTCCAGATACAAGCGTTCGCGCGTGACCGCCGGCGCTCGCTCGTACTCGGACAGCAATGCGGTGAAGCGATTGGCTTCACCCTCGGCCTTGGAGACTTTCTGAGCGCGATAGGCTTGCGCTTCCTGCACCTGGCGAACCGCGGCACCGCGGGCGCGAGGGATCAGGTCATTTGAATAAGCTTGCGCGGCCAGCGACAGACGATCGCGGTCTTCGCGCGCTTTGATCGCATCCTGCTGGGCCGGCGCCACTTCGTTCGGCACCTTCACGTCCTGCAGGTTGACCGCGGTGACTTCCAGACCGACTTTGTAGGCATCCAGCGTGCGCTGGATCAGCTCTTTGGTCCGGGCCACGATTTCCTGACGGCCGCTCTCGAGCACGCCATCCAGCTTGCTGCGACCGATGACTTCGCGGATCGCACTCTCGCTGACTTCCCGCAGCGTCTGCTCCGGCTGGTTGACGTTGAACGCATAGTCCAGCGGGTTGGCCCGACGGAACTGCACTTCCATGTTGATATCGACCATGTTCTCGTCCGAGGTCAGCATGCGCGTCTGCTCGGCGAAGCTCTCGATGGTCTGGATGTTCACGATCTGCTTGGTCTCGATCGGCCACGGCAGATGCCAGCGCAGGCCAGGCATGGTGGTCGCGACGTGCTTACCGAAGCGCAGAATGACCCCGCGCTCGGCGGCGTCGACCGTGTACAGGCCGCTGAAGGCCCAGATGGCCGCCAGCACGACAATTATCGTGCCGATGCCAAAGCCACGGCCCGGCCCCGCCCCACCTACGGAGCGATTGCCGCCGCCTGTGCCGCCAAACAGGCCGGCCAGTCGCCGCTGCAGGTTGCGCAAGACCTCGTCCAGATCGGGCGGACCCTGATCGGGCTTGTTTCCGCCGCCCCAGGGGTTGCGCTTGCCTCCGGAGTTACCGCCGGGTTCGTTCCACGCCATGGTTTTGGATGACTTTGTGTCTGAGAGCTAAAGGGTTTGGGAGGTTCGACATCGACCGGCGAGTTCGGCTCGCCGCACCCGAAACGGGCGATTTTAGGAATGGCCCCCGGAGGTTACAAGCTTTTAACCATCCGCCAGAGCTTCCGGCAACCCTTCGGATCGGCAAAGGTGCTCGAACGCCCGCCGGGGCATGGACACTTCGAGGTCCACCGCACCACTGGGCAAGGCCTGTTCGGCAAGCACTGCGCCGGCCGCGAAGAACCGGGCCCGCGCCCGTCCCTCCTCGGGTTGCAGAACGATATGACGATGGACCAGCTCCGGTCCCAAAAATTCGCCGATGGCATCGACCAGCAACTGGGTGCCCTCGCCGGTCTGCGCCGATAGCCAGACGCGACGGGTCGCCCCATTCTCGCCCCGCTCCACATGCGCGGTCTCGCCAATCAGGTCGGCCTTGTTGAAGACCTCGATCTGCGGCAGGTCGCCTGCACCAACTTCGCTCAACACCTGGTTGACCTGGGCAATGCGCTCGCTGCGATTCGGATCGGCCGCGTCGATGACATGCAGCAGGAGCGTCGACTCACGCGCTTCCTGCAATGTCGAACGGAACGCCGCCACCAGTTCATGGGGCAGATCGCGCACGAAACCAACCGTGTCCGCCAGCAATGTGAAGCGAGCATCCGGCAATTCCAGGCGACGCACTGTCGGATCGAGCGTGGCGAACAATTGATCGGCTGCGTAGGCGCCTGCGCCCGTCAGTCTATTAAATAGAGTGGACTTGCCGGCGTTGGTGTAACCCACCAATGCAACGGTCGGTATTTCCGCTCGCTTGCGTTCGCGCCGCGTGGTCGCACGCTGCGTCAGCACTTTGTCCAGCCGCGCATTCAAGGTGCGAATCCGGGCCGCCAGCAATCGACGGTCGGTTTCCAGCTGAGTTTCGCCGGGACCGCGCAGACCGATACCGCCCTTTTGACGCTCCAGGTGGGTCCAGCCTCGCACCAGCCGGGTGGCGATGTGCTTGAGCTGCGCCAGCTCGACCTGCAGTTGACCTTCGAAGCTGCGGGCACGTTGCGCGAAGATGTCGAGGATCAGTCCGGTGCGATCCAGCACCCGACATTGCAACAACCCTTCGAGATTGCGTTCCTGGCTGGGCGACAAGGCGTGATCGAATACCGCCAGATCCGCGCCGAGCTCTCGCACCCGGGCCCGAATCTCTTCGGCTTTGCCGCTGCCGATGTACAGGCGGGGATCCGGCACCTTGCGAGTGCCGGTGATGACTGCCAGGACTTCGGCGCCGGCCGAACGTGCCAGCGCCTCGAACTCACTCAGCTCATCTTTACCGGGAGGACCTCCCAGCCCGATACGGACCAGGAGCGCACGTTCGCCGCTGCGAGGACGTTCAAACAACAACGAACTCCCACATCGACAAGCTCAATTTCACTCGCTCGCTGCTGGAGACTCCGCGCCTTCTTCTTCGCTCGTCGGCAGACGGATGGCCCGTGCCGGAACGACTGTGGAAATCGCGTGCTTGTAGACCATCTGGCTGACACTGTTCTTCAGCAAGACGACGAACTGATCGAACGAGTCGATCTGACCTTGTAGTTTGATACCGTTCACCAGGTAAATGGAGACCGGGACGCGCTCCTTGCGCAATGTGTTCAGGAACGGATCCTGTAATGATTGCCCTCTGGCCATCATTTATCTCCTTGTTATGCCTTCGAATTCTTTGGTTGAGCTTTGCCGACTATGCCGCTTCCCTGCAGCTGCACGACAGCCGACGGGCACCATCCGGTAACCGCTGCGATGCCGCAGTTTACCACAGCGATGTTCCCGTCGAAGCTGCCTTTGATTCAATACGCAGCTGCATCAGTGTCACGAGTGAACCGCTGTGCCCGCCCACAACGAAACTATCATCACACCATGCCTCGAACGAATGTAGCGACCGCATTCTCTATCGGGCCGGCCGCGGTGGAATCAAGGGCATCACACCATTGCACTTCATTTTCGGCCCGTAACCAGATCAGTTGTCGTCGCGCCAGCTGTCGGGTTGCGAAAACCGCGCGCTGCACCGAAGCAGTTAAAGACTCATTACCACACAAATGTTCCCATAGTTGCCGATAGCCGACGGACCGTATCGCGGGCAACTCGGCGTGCAGATCGCCTCGCTGTTGCAGCCTTCTTACCTCGTCCAGCAAGCCTGCCTGCAGCATGCGTTCGAAACGCAGCTCGATCGCCTGGTACAGCCGCTCACGATCGCTGGGCGCCCAGACGAAAGCAGCAAACTTCAACGAGGGATCGGCCGGTCGGGTTTGTGCGTGCAGCTCGCTTAGCGTTTTGCCGGTCAGCCGGTGTACTTCGAGTGCCCGCTGTATTCGTTGTCCATCGTTTGGTTGGATTCGCTGCGCGGTCAACGGATCGAGCAATGCAAGCTGCGCATGTAACGCCGGCCAACCCGAGCGTGCAGCGGCGGCGTCAATTTCCTGTCGCACCTTGGCGTCGGCTTGCGGCATCTCCGCCAGGCCGCGACGCAGAGCGCGGAAATACAACATCGTGCCGCCGACCAGCACGGGCAGCTTGCCTCGCCTGCGGATGTCTCCAATTGCCTGCACCGCATCGCGTACGAACTGTCCCGCCGAGTACGGTTGCGACGGATCGAGAATATCGACCAGGTGATGCGGAAAACGTTCCAGTTCCTCGCGCGAGGGTTTCCCCGTACCGATGTCCATGCCGCGATAGACCAGCGCCGAATCCACGCTGACGATCTCGATGGGATAGTTGGCGGCGAGCCGCAGCGCCAGATCGGTCTTGCCCGCGCCGGTCGGGCCCATGATGAGCGGAATCGGCACCGCTTGCGTGAGCTCGCTCATCGTCCTCGAAGAAACATACGATCCAGATCGCCCAGGCTCACATACGTCCAGGTGGGACGACCGTGATTGCATTGATCGCTGCGCACGGTGCGCTCCATCTCTCTGAGCAATGCATTCATTTCGGGCACGGCGAGATTGCGATGCGCGCGCACGGCGCCATGGCAAGCGATGGTGCCCAGTACTTCATTGATGGCCTCTTCGATGCCGCGCGTCGAGCCGTCGGCGGACAGGTCGGCGCTGATCCGTCGCAACAACTCATCCAGATCTTTCTGCGCCAGGAACGCCGGCACGGCGCGAATCTGTACGCCGGTTGGCCCGGAGCGCATGACATCGAGACCAAGGCGATTCAACGCCGGCGCATGCTCTTCCAGAACATCCGCCTCCGACGCCGCCACTGACACAGACAGCGGCACCAGCAGCGGCTGACTCGCCACGCCGCCGTTATCGAGCGCCGCTTTCATGCGCTCGTAGGTCGTGCGCTCGTGAGCCGCATGCATGTCGACCAGGATCAAGCCATCGGGCGCTTGGGAAAGAATGTAAATGCCATGTAGCTGCGCGAGCGCGAAACCGAGCGGCGGCGTTTCGGGCTGTGACTCGACAGCCGGCATTTCCATCTCGCCCGCCGCCGCGGCCGCTGGCACTGCACTGGTTCTTTCGAACGCAGGCGGCGACGGATACGCAGCGGATGGCTGACGAAAATATGCCGGCGGCGGCGACTCGGACACGCGCAAGCCCAGCGACGCTTGATTCGGCCCACGCATCGGCCACATCGACACCGGCTCGGCGGTCGGCATGAGCGAGTTCGCATCGGTGGGCGGCGGCGCCGCACTGGCCGCGCCCGCATAGGTTTCCCGCAGCACTCGCTCGACTGTCTTGAACAGGAAGTTATGAATATGACGACCATCGCGGAAGCGAACTTCCAGCTTGGCCGGATGTGCGTTGACGTCGACTTGCCGCGGATCGATCTCCATGAACAGCACGAACGCCGGATGCCGGCCATGGAACATCACATCGCGATAGCCCAGTCGAATGGCGCTGCTGATCAACCGATCGCGCAGCATGCGGCCGTTCAAATAGAAATGTTGCAGGTCGGGCTGCGCGCGCGCGTATGTCGGCTGACACAGCCAGCCCCAGAGCTTGCACCCGGACGACTCATGCTCGACGTACATCGCGTTCGCCATGAACTCGTCACCGACGATCTGCGCTACGCGGCGCTCGCGCTCGATTTGTGACCTGGCCGCCGGGAAATCGCCCAACGAACGCCGCGCCGCCGACAATGAAAACGCAGTCTCGAACTTCGATAGCGCGAGTCGCTCGATCATGCGCGAGATGTGCTGCGTTTCGGTGCGCTCGGCGCGCAGGAATTTGCGACGTGCGGGCACATTGAAGAACAAGTCGCGCACTTCGACGGTGGTGCCGATCGAATGCGGCGCCGGTTCCAGGTCGGTCAGCACGCCGTTATCGGAACTGACGCTGTACCCGACCGAGTGATTGGCACTGCGTGAAGTGATTTTGGTGCGCGACACCGACGCAATACTGGGCAGCGCCTCGCCACGAAAGCCCAGCGTGCCGACCCGCTCGAGGTCATCGATGCTGGCAATCTTGCTGGTCGCATGACGCGATAGCGCGAGCGCCAGTTCTTCGCGCTCGATGCCGCAACCGTCATCTCGAACCCGGCACAGCTTGGCGCCACCCTCTTCGATCTCGATATCGACACGCTTGGCGCCAGCGTCGAGGCTGTTCTCGATCAATTCCTTGAGCACCGAGGCAGGCCGTTCGATCACCTCGCCGGCAGCGATCTGGTGGATGAGTTGCTCGGGCAGAACGCGGATCGGCATCAGAGGTGGGCAGCACTAGGGGAAGGCGCGGCATTATCGCGCGAAAGCTGCCTGCTTCACTAACCGGGGATTGCGGACGTGGTCCGCCGGCCTTGAACAGTAGCCTTAGTTCGCTGTGCGGCCAGCACTTTCGCCGTCAGACGTGCTCGCAATCACGGTCGTGCCCGACTGCTTCGCGCGCAAGTCCGACACCAGCGTGCCCGGCGGAGGATTGGCGTAGAAGTACGCCCGCACGCCTTGATGGATCGCCTCGGCAAGCCGCTGCTGATGCTTGGGGTCGAGCAGCCGCGCCTCCTCGGTCGGATTGGAGATGAAGGCGGTCTCGACCAGCATCGATGGAATATCCGGCGACTTCAGCACCAGGAAGCCGGCGTGTTTGACGCCCCGATTGGTGATGTTGCCGATCTTGTACAGCTCCTGCATGACCAGCTCCGCCGCGTCCACGCTGGCGCTCATGGCGGCGCCCTGCGACAGATCGAGCAGCACCGATGCCAGCACGCTGTCCTTGTCGTCGAGCTTCACGCCGCCGATGAGGTCGGCCGCGTTTTCGCGATCCGCCAGCCACCGAGCCGACTCGTCGCTCGCGCCGCGGGCGGACAGCACGTACACCGACGAGCCAGCCACCGACCGGTTCGTATATGAGTCCGCATGCACGGACACGAACATGTCCGCACGCTGACGGCGGGCACGGGCAATGCGCTCGCGATGCTCGACGAACATGTCGTTGTCGCGGGTCAGAATCGCACGCATGCCGGGCTCGCGATCGATACGGTCCTTCAGCCGCTTCGCGATTGCCAGCGTCACATGCTTCTCATAGGTTCCGCGCGTGCCGATCGAGCCCGGATCGACGCCACCGTGCCCGGCATCGATCGCAATGACGATCTCGCGACCATGCGCATCGGCCAGGGCTTTCACGACCGACGGCTGCGACGGAGCCGCTGCAACCGTGCCCTTCGAGGGCGTGAGATCGAGCACCAGTCGATGACCATAGGACTGCTGGGGACCGACCGAGAAAGACTTGGGCTGTGCCGGCCCGGTGAGATCGACGACGACGCGCAGATCGCCGTTGGGCTGAGCCGCCGCGCGCAATTGCTTTATGAAACCTTGTCCTTGAGGCAGCACCCGCGCGCTCTCGATGGTTGCCGCCGGGATGTCGACGACGACGCGATCGGGCTTATCCAGCGTCAGTACGTTGTGCTCGACCGGTCCGGTCAGATCGAATACCAGCCGAGTGCCGTCGGCACCGGCCCACAGCCTGACATCTTTGACGACGACGGGCTTGGCGGCGTACGCGCCAAAGGCGGCCGCGAGCAGGCCCAGGCAGCCCGCCAGCAGAGAAAAAAACGCACTTCGCCGCGACCCTCGCATATGGCGGGTAATCTACCGCGCCGAAAGTCAAGTTTTCAACGAAATTATGCAGATAGCTGACGCAATTCCGGTATTGCTGCAACGATGTGTCGCACGACGTTAGCGCCGTTAAGGGAATGGGGGGTTAGCCTGACCTGCCGGCCCTCGGTTCCCAGCGCCGGATAGGCGATATCGACCTGCAGGTCGGCGGCGGGAATCGCCCCCGCGGCCCGCGACGGCCATTCGATGAGCAGCAGGGCCGCGCCGGTCAGCAGGTCGCGAATTCCGAGGGGTTCGACTTCACCGGGATCGGTCAGCCGATACAGGTCGAGATGGTAGATCGCCCGGCTCGCGGTCTCGTAAGGCTCGATCAACGTATAGGTCGGGCTGCGGACCGGCCCGGTCACGCCATACGAACGCAGGATGCCGCCGACCAGGGTGGTCTTGCCCGCGCCCAGCTCGCCTTCGAGCGCAATGATGAAAGTGCTCTCGGTCGCGTCGACCGCTGCCGCGATCGCCCGACCCAAGACCTGCATCTGCTCCGCCGAGCCGACGCTCAGAGTCTCTGTGTCGGGTTCACGCACGTAGGCAAGTATCCAAATAGATCGGTAGCCAGAAGACCGCGCTCGCCGCGACGCGCAGCCATATCGCCCGCCATCGCGTGCACCAGCACGCCCGCCCGAGCCGCACCCGGCAGATCAGCGGTCTGCGCAGCGATGCCAGTGATGACGCCGGTAAGCACATCGCCCATGCCAGGCGATGCCATGCCGGGATTGCCCTGGTCGCAGATGTACGGCAGCGAATCGCCCGTGACGACCAGCGTGCCGGCGCCTTTCAACACCACCGTGCCAGCGAACTTCTTGGCAATCTCGCGCGCGGACTGCAGACGATTGCTCTGTACATCAGCAGTAGTGATGCCGAGCAGCCGCCCGGCTTCACCCGGATGCGGCGTGAGAATCCATTGCGAATTGGCGCGAGGCGCATGCGCCAGCAGATTGAGCGCATCGGCATCGATCACCGTCGGCTTGTCACTTTGCAAAGTGACGTCGAGCAAGGCTCGGCTCCAGTCGCTCTGCCCCAGGCCCGGGCCGATCGCGAGCACATCGGCGCGCTCTATCATCGACTTGAGATCGCTCGCATCTGCAACGCCGTGACACATCAGCTCCGGACGACTGGCGGTAATCGACGCAACGTTGTCCGGCCAACAGGCGACTGTCACCAGTCCTGCGCCAGCTCGCAACGCTGCCTCACCGGCCATGCGCGCGGCACCTGCCATTCCGATGCCACCGCCGATGACCAGCACGCTTCCTTGTTGTCCCTTATGAGCGGTGCGACGCCGTCGCGGCAGCAATTGCGCGACGAAATCCTCATGAATTCTCAGCGCAGACGGCGGCACGGAATCGATCGTGCCCGCCGGCAGATCCAGATCGTCGAACAGCACGATGCCGGTGTAGTTCGGCCCCTCACCCAGATAGAACCCCAGCTTCAGCCCGATGAATGACAGCGTCCGCTCGGCCGCAATCGCCGCGCCCCACACGGCGCCGGTGTCCGCATCCAGTCCGCTGGGAATATCGAGCGAGAGAATGGGCACGCCGCAATCGTTGATCGCGTGGATGCGCTCGATCATGATGGCATCGAGCGTACGCGACAGGCCGGTCCCGAAGATGGCATCGACGATGACTTCAGCGTTCGCCAGACAGCCATCGGTCCAGGGCTGCACGACGCCGCCAGTCGCTACGAAATCATCGTGCGCGCGCTTGGCATCTCCGCGCAGCTGAGCGGTATCGCTCAGTGACACTACCGTGACATCGATGCGCATGGACTGCGCCAAGCGCGCGAGCACATAGCCATCGCCACCATTGTTGCCAGGCCCGCATACCACAGCGATCCGCTGTTTGGATGGCCAGCAGCTGCGCAGCGCGACAGCCGCCGCCTCGCCGGCCTGGGTCATCAACGTGTAGGACGGAATGTGCAAATCGTCGATCGCGTGGCGATCGAGGGCCCGCACTTGTGCGGCGGTATGCACGGCCAATGGCAGCGGCTTCATACGTCAAAGGTTAGCAAAATCGGCCCACAGTTCTGCTGGAATTCGTGTTCTGCCAGAATTGCACCATGTCCGTCGCCGTCCCGCATGACTACACCGAGCTCGCCAGCTCCATCCGACAGTGGAGTCGTGAGCTGGGCTTCCAGCAGGTCGGCATCGCGGGCATCGACGTGCCCGAAGATGAAGCACGCTTGATGCGCTGGCTGGAGCAAGGCCGTCATGGTGCCATGGACTATATGGAGCGCCACGGCCGTCGGCGCGCCCGGCCGCATGAGCTGGTGCCCGGCACGTTGCGAGTGATCTCGGCGCGTATGGATTATTTACCTACGCAAGCGCAGGACCCGGACCAGATCCTCCAGGATCCCGAGCTCGGTTACGTCTCGCGTTATGCACTGGGCCGCGACTATCACAAGGTACTGCGGCGCCGGCTGGCCCGGCTGGCGGAGAAGATCCAGGCGCACAGCGCATCGCAGTCGCATCGCGTATTCGTCGACAGTGGGCCGGTGCTCGAGAAGGCCTTCGCCCGCAACGCCGGGCTCGGCTGGATCGGCAAGCACACCAATCTGATCAATCGTCGCGCCGGCTCATATTTCTTCCTGGGCGAGATTCTCACCGACCTGCCGCTGCCGGTGGATACGCCAGAGACCGAACATTGCGGCACTTGCCGGGCTTGCATCGACGTCTGCCCGACGCAGGCCATCGTCGCGCCTTTCCAGCTGGATGCGACTCGCTGTATCTCGTATCTCACCATCGAACTGCGCGGCTCGATTCCCGAACAGTTCCGCAAGGCGCTGGGCAATCGCATCTACGGTTGCGACGACTGCCAGCTGGTCTGTCCCTGGAACAAGTTCGCGCGCTTCACCAGCGAAGTGGATTTCGTGCCCCGGCACGCGCTCGATGGCAGCAAACTGGTCGAACTGTTCGCCTGGACCGAGCAGCAGTTTCTGGATCGCACCGAGGGCAGCGCGATCCGACGCATCGGTTATGAGTGTTGGATAAGAAACATTGCCGTCGCGCTGGGCAATGCGCCGACCACCGAGGAAGTCATTCGCGCACTCGAAGCACGCCGCGAGGATCCGTCGGAGCTGGTGCGCGAGCATGTCGGCTGGGCGCTGGCCCAGCACGCTGCATAGTTATTTGCTCGGGCGTTTGGCGCGAACGTTATCGATCAATCGCGCGCGACCAATGCGAGCCGCCGTGACAATGACCAAATCGCTCGACTCGCCGTTCGGCATCTGCAACGAGTTCGCATCGCGAATCGCAAAGTAATCCGGCCGGAAGCCAGCCTTCTGCAGCGCCTCGCCCCCCGCCTGTTCCAGAGCGGCGTAATCCGTTGAGCCCGACTCGATGGCGACCCGCGCGCCCTCGAGTGCAGCGAAAATTTGTGGAGCCACCGCGCGCTGTTCCGGCAGCAAGTAACGATTGCGCGAGCTCATCGCGAGACCGTCCTTTTCGCGCGCCGTTGGCACACCGACGATTTCCATCGGCATGCACAGATCGATGACTGCGCGGCGAATGATCATCAGCTGCTGGAAATCCTTCTCGCCGAACAGCGCCACATCGGGCTGCACCAGGTTCAGCAATTTGGTCACGACCGTGGCCACGCCCATGAAATGTCCGGGGCGGAACGCGCCACACAGAATGTCTTCGAGCCCGGGCACATGCACGCGCGCCGTTGTTTCCTGGCCGCGCGGATAGATGTCGTGAACCTCGGGCGCAAACAGCACTTCGACGTTCAACGAGCGCAACAGCTGATGATCTTCGTCGGGAGTACGCGGATAGGTCGCGAAGTCTTCATTCGGCCCGAACTGCAGCGGATTGACGAAGATGCTGACGATCACGTGCTCGGCCAGCTCGGATGCCCGACTGACCAGCGTGCCGTGACCCGCATGCAAATTGCCCATCGTGGGCACGAAAGCAATGCGCTCGCCCTTGCGACGCCACTGCGCGACGCGCTCACGCAACTCGTGAGGACGCGCCACTACTTCTAACGTTTTAGCCATCACTTAAAAACAATGCTCGGGGCCCGGATATTCCTTCGCCTTCACGGCCTGGGTATAGGCCTTGACCGCTTCCAGCGCGCTGTCGCGCCCGGCGAGGAAATTTTTCGAGAACTTGGGTTTGCGGCCCGAGGTGATATCGAGCACGTCATAGAGAACCAGAATCTGGCCGTCGGTGTCGGGACCTGCGCCGATGCCGATGACCGGCACGTGCAACTGTTCGGTGATGTGCTTGCCCAGCGCCGCCGGAATACATTCGAGCAGCACGATGTCCGCACCCGCAGCCTCCAGGGCTTGCGCATCGCGCAGCATACGTTCGGCCGCTTCTTCCTGCCGACCCTGCACGCGGAAGCCGCCCACCTTGTGGACCGACTGGGGCTTCAGGCCCAGGTGCGCGCAGACCGCGATGTCGTGACTGGCGAGAAATTCGACGATCTCCACCTGACCCGCGCCGCCTTCGAGCTTCACCATCTTGGCGCCGCCGTCTTGCATCAGGCGCACGGCGTTATCGAGCGCCTGCTCCTTGGACGCGTACGTCATGAACGGCATATCCGCAATGAGGAACGGGCGGTACAGCCCTTTGGCCACGGCACGGCAGTGGTAAATGATATCGGCGAGGGTCACGGGCACGGTCGTGTCATGGCCCTGAATGACCATGCCGAGCGAGTCGCCGACCAGCACCACGTCGACACCGGCGTCGTCCACCAAAGTGGCGAAACTGGCGTCATAAGCGGTGATCGCGGCGATTTTCTCGCCTTCCGACTTCATCTTGACGAGGGTGCCGACATTGACCGGCGGACGCGGCGCGTAACGCTCTTGAAGGTGCTTGTACATGGCGGTGAGCTACGGCGGGGCGGGGAAGAATGCCCAGGGAGGCCCTGACAGTCAAACTACAGGAGAATGACAGCCTTATCAGGGCTCAAACGGCACTCTTCAAGGGATTGTAGTAGTGGCGCCCGCGGCGGGTGCGGACGACCTGATCCAGCAGCTGCCCATAGTCATGATCGTTGTTGACGAAATCCGCCTGCGCGGCGTTCACGATCAACAGCGGCGAGGCGTCATAACTATGGAAGAACCGGGCATAGGTTTCCTGGAGCCGCTCCAGGTAGTTCTTCTCGATGTTCTGCTCGTACTTGATGCCGCGCCGCTCGATACGCTCGCGCAGAATATCGACCGGCGCCTGCAGATAAATCACCAGGTCGGGCAACGGTGCATCGACCGCGAGGCGCGCGTAGACCTGCTCGTATAGCGAGAACTCCTCCTCATCCAACGTCAGCTGCGCAAACAGCTTGTCCTTGTCCAGCAGGTAGTCGGCGACCCGCACGGTGTCGAACAGGTCGTGCTGGCGGATATCTTCGAGCTGGCGGGTGCGCTGGAACAGAAAGAACAGCTGCGTCTGCAACGCCGCCGAGCGGGGATTCTTATAAAAGCGCTCCAGGAACGGATTCTCGTCGGCCTGCTCGAGGATCAGCTCGCTACCGAAGCTGCGCGCGAGCCGCCGGGCGAGACTGGTCTTGCCGACGCCGATCGGTCCTTCGACCACGATCAGGCGGTGCGGCGCTGGAATGAGAGACTTCTCGGTCATGTCCACCGCTGAGTTGTTCAAGGGACGCCGGGAGCGCCGGTGAGCGGCACCAATCCAGCACCTCCGACACGTGCCGCGAGCTGCTTCACGCGGCCATGGCCGGGAACGAGCAGCTCGGGGGCGAGATCGCACAAAGGATACAGGACGAAGTTGCGCTCAGGCAGACCACTGTGCGGCACCGTCAGATCGGTTTCCGAAATCTGCGTATCGGCGTACACGAGCAAATCGAGATCGATCACGCGCGGCCCCCAGCGCACGATGGGCTGCGCGCGCCCCAGCTCGCGCTCCAATCTTTTCAACTCCACGAGCAGGTCGCGTGGCGCAAGCGTCGTGAGCAAGCCCGCCGCAGCATTGATGAATTCAGGTTGATCCTGCGGCCCCAGCGGCTGAGTTTTGTAAAGGCCGGAGCGCGCGATGAGCCGAACGTTCGCCAACTGCGACAGCGCCGTGAATGCACGCTCGATCTGAACCAACGGTTGATCGAGATTACTGCCGAGCGCTACATACGCGGGGAACCACAATGCAGGCGCTGTGGAACCGACGGCGCTCAAGCAGCTGGCGGCCGAGGACGACGACGCCGACGGCGGCGACGCCGCGGCTCGCCTGCCGGCGACTGACCATCGCCGCCCTGCTCAACCATCGCGGTACGATCTTCGACGGTCTTGGTTTGAATGTCCGTCCACCACTGCGCCACCTCTTGTTCCACTTCGCCGGCAGCTGCGCGCAACAAAAGGAAGTCATAGGCCGCGCGGAATCGCGGGTGATCGAGCAAGCGCAACGCCCGACGACCTTCACGGTGCGCAAAACGAGGTTGCAGGCCGACGATCTCGCGCAATGGCAACGTGAACCGCTTCGGCACGGCGACGCGCGACTGCTGACGCGCGGTGACCTGATCACAAGCAGCGAGCAGCGCCTGAATCTCCGCGCCCTGCTCCGGCTGCAACTTCTCGAACGCCTTCAGAATCGCTGGCCACATCAATACCGCGAACAGGAACGTCGGCGTTACTGACTTATCGGCACGCACGCGTTCGTCGGTGCCTTCCAGTCCGAGCCGCAACACCCGCGCGCCCACGCTGTTCGGGTCGGCGTTCATCGATGTCGCGAGATCCGGGAACAGATGTTCGAGCAGGCCCAGATCCCACAGCAACTCGAACGAACGAATCGCGTATCCGGCGAGGAACATCTTGTTCACTTCATCGAACAGCCGCGCCGGCGGCACGCCATCGAGCATCCAGGCGAGCTTCGGAATCGGATTGGCGGTATCGATATGAATGCCGAAGTCGAGCTTGGCCGCGAAACGAACCGCGCGCAGCATGCGCACCGGGTCCTCGCGATAGCGTGTCTCGGGGTCGCCGATCAGACGCAGCACGCGCGCCTGCGCGTCTTCATACCCACCGACGTAATCCCAAACCGAGAAGTCGCTGATGTTGTAGTAGAGCGCATTGGCGGTGAAATCACGGCGCCACACGTCCTCTTCGATCGTGCCGTACAGATTGTCGCGCAGGATGCGGCCGCGCTCATCGAGCACGCGATGCCCCGCCTCGTCGACGCTGTTGTCTTCGTCGATCGGCGTGTGCGCAGCACGGAACGTCGCGACTTCGATGATCTCGTAGCCGAAGCGCACGTGCGCGAGGTGAAAGCGCCGACCGATCAATCGGCAGTTGCGAAACAGCTGCTTGACTTGATCCGGATGGGCGTTGGTGGCGACGTCGAAATCCTTCGGATGCAGCCCAAGCAGCAGGTCGCGCACCGCGCCGCCCACGAGAAATGCCTGGTAGCCAGCCTCTTTCAGCCGGTACAGGACCTTCAACGCATTCGAAGAAATGTTGGCACGCGAGATCGGGTGCTCTTGGCGCGCCACCACGCGCGGGGCGCTCGCCTGATCCAGGATCTCGGCGGGAGAATTGTTATCGTTCAATAGCAGCGAACCATCCGTCGGAGTCAAAAACTTGAGCCGCGTGAAACGACCCGTATAATACCGCGTCTGCTCGGCACGTCGTGCCAGCCTTCTAATACGCTCCCATCGTCTAGAGGCCTAGGACGGGGCCCTCTCAAGGCCTAAACCGGGGTTCGAATCCCCGTGGGAGCGCCACCTCTGCGTCAGTTTTCCTGGCACGAGACCGCGGCGCCAGTCGGCGACAAGCGGTAGCAGCGCACAGAAACACGCTGCGACTGCCGGGTTTCGGACCGTTTCCGCAGGCTCCGTGTGCATAATGCGCGCACATTCTACGGAGTCGTCATGACGCCAGCGGATCGCCGCATCACGGAGCTGATCGATAAGTGGCTAACCAGCATCGACCTGCATTTGCAGTATGTCGAGCTGAGTGACGCCGCTTATGCGCGCGTTCAGCCCTGGCAGAAGCACGACCGCCCGACGCGCTGGGTGCTCGAAGTCGCCCGGCAGAAGGTGCTGGAGCTGAAGCAGCACTGCGAGACGCGCCAGGCCATGGGCGATAGCAAATTTTCCGAGTCGCTGGAGCTGATGGCGTTCCTGGCCAATCTGGTCGGCATTCAGCACATTCAGCGCTTCATTCCGCTCGCCGACCCGGCCAAGGCCGACGCCGCGGCGGGCACCAGTCAGACCGTGGAAGCGCCGACCGTGATTCGCGCGCCCACCCAACGAAACCGCGCGCCGGCCGAAGAGCCCACGCGCGAGATGCCGCAACTGAAAGCGGTCAAAGTCAAAGAGGAATTCCCTCTGCTCGACCCCGAGCCCACCAGCGAACTGAATGCGGTGGACCCTCCGGCCCCCGTCGCTGTCCCCGCACGATCGATTCCCTCAGCGCGCCCCGCGCCGAAGATCAATCCCGCCGCCATGCAGCCGGCCAAAGCCCCGGCGAAGCCCGCGCCTGCGCAGGAAGCCCCCAAGGCCGCTGCGCCATTGGATCTAAAAGGAAAAATCATCGCCGATGCCGTGCGCCTGCTGAAATGGGGCAAGCCGTGGCACGAGCTGGCGGAATTGATTGCCCGAATCGCCGAACGTCCTTCTGCGGCGGAGATCCGCAAGGTGCTGCGGGCCCATAAGGCAGAGATCGAGCGAGCCGTGCAGACCTAACCAAACCCCGTAAAATCGCGGGCAAAAAAGAGGCCGGATACTATGACAGTGATCCGGCCAACAGGGGGATTCGTTAGCGACCGCGCCATTGTCCCCGGCGCAGCCTACAGATTCGTTGCAACCCGAATGCGAGCCCTCTTCGGGCTGATCCGCGCGTCTCGCTGCAGATCATTTATCGCATTTATTTTGCGATGCCAAAGATACCCGAGATCGCATCGCAGCACAAGCTTTGCATTGCAAAAAAATTCAAAGCCGCTCACGAAATCAACTGCGGCCCGGCTCACTTGATCGCGAATTCGTGCCGCAGGGCGAATTGGACCGCAGCAACGCTACAAGTTCATTAAGACCTTCATTAAGAGATCGTCATGGCCGGTCGTCGGGGGCGACTTGAAAAAGCCCCGCGACCGGAAAAAAATCCCCGCCCTCGTTGCGTCGCCACGCCGTCTGCACCGGGCCGCCATAACACCAACCGAGGCGTCCCGCCGGTCGCTGCCGTAAGCCACACCGGAACCCGCGGGACGGAGCGCAGTCTGAAGGGACGATTTTTTTTAGCAGGCCGATAGTCGAGCATGGACCATCCGACCTCTCTGACGACCCACTGTGACCACTTAAACAGGGCCCTCGCATGATTGAGATCAGAAACCTGACCAAACGCTACGGCGCGCTGACCGCCGTCAACGACATCTCCTTCACGGTGACCCCGGGCCAGGTGCTCGGCTTCCTCGGACCGAACGGCGCCGGCAAGTCGACAACGATGAAAATGATCACCGGCTTCCTCACGCCGACCTCCGGCACGGTCTCGGTGTGCGGCCATGATGTGGAGAACGATCCGCTCGCCGCCAAGGCCTGCATGGGTTATCTGCCCGAAGGCGCGCCGAGCTACGGCGAGATGACGGTGCGCAGCTTTCTCGACTTCATCGCGGATGTCCGCGGCCTGAGCGGCGATCGGCGGCGTGCCCGCTTCGACGACGTGATCGCTCGCCTGCAGCTGGACAGCGTACTCGAGCAGATGATCGAAACCCTGTCGAAGGGCTTCAAGCGTCGCGTCGGCCTGGCGCAGGCGCTGCTGCACGACCCGCAGGTACTGATCCTCGACGAGCCCACCGACGGTCTGGATCCGAACCAAAAACACCAGGTGCGCACGCTGATCAACGACATGTCGAAAGACAAGATCATCGTGATCTCCACCCACATCCTCGAAGAGGTCGACGCGGTGTGTAACCGCGCCATCATCATCGCCGGCGGCAAATTGCTTGCCGACGCCACGCCGAAGGAACTGGCAGCCCGCGCGCCGACCGGTCGGCTCGATGACGTGTTCCGTCAGATCACGACCGGCCAGAAAGCAGCGTGAGGTCAGCAATGCATAACATCAAAAGCATCTTCCGCCGCGAGTTCAGCAGCTACTTCGCCACGCCACTCGCGCTCGTCTTCATCGTGTTCTTCCTGGTGCTGGCCGCGGCCTTCGCGTTCCAGTTCGGC
Organism: Steroidobacter cummioxidans; assembly: GCF_003104955.1. Classification (NCBI taxonomy): domain Bacteria; kingdom Pseudomonadati; phylum Pseudomonadota; class Gammaproteobacteria; order Steroidobacterales; family Steroidobacteraceae; genus Steroidobacter; species Steroidobacter cummioxidans. The sequence continues at coordinate 186,111 of NZ_LSRW01000012.1, forward strand.
AACTTCTACGAGCGCGGCCAGGCCGATCTCGCGCCGTTCTTCTCGTTTCATCCCTGGCTGTATCTGTTCCTGATTCCCGCGATCTCGATGCGACTGTGGGCCGAGGAGCGCAAATCCGGCAGCATCGAGCTGCTGATGACGCTGCCCGTCACGACCTGGCAAGCCGTCATTGGCAAGTTCCTCGCGGCCTGGGCATTCGCCGGCGTCGCGCTGGCGCTCACTTTCCCGATGTGGCTCACCGTGAACTATCTCGGCGATCCGGACAACGGCGCCATCCTCGCCGCGTATATCGGCAGCTGGTTGATGGCGGGCGGTTTCCTCGCGATCGGCGCGTGCCTGTCCGCAGCGACGCGCAATCAGGTGATCGCGTTCATCTTCACGGTCGTCATCTGCTTCGGCTTCCTGTTCTCGGGCTTCCCGATCGTGCTCGACATGGTGTCCGGCTGGGCACCGCGGGTGCTGGTGGACGCACTCGCCTCGCTGTCGTTCTACACACACTTCCAGGCGATCTCCAAAGGCGTGATCGACCTGCGCGACCTGTTGTACTTCGGGACCGTGATCGGCGTCTGGCTCGCCGCCAACTCGATCGTGCTCGACATGAAGAAGGCCGACTGACATGACTACCAAAACACGCAAGACCTATGGCGCGACCGCGCTCGTGGCGCTCGCCCTGTTGTTCATCGGCGCCACCATCCTCATCACGTTCGTCTTTCGCGGCGCGCGCCTCGACCTGACCGAGAGCAAGCTCTACTCGCTCGCGCCCGGCACTGAGAAGATCGTCAGCACGCTCGACGAGCCGATCAATCTTTATTTCTTCTTCTCGCAGGATGCGAGCGCCCAGCAACCGCAATTGCGCGCCTATGCACAGCGCGTTCGCGAGCTGCTCGAAGAAATGTCGCAGCACTCCAAGGGCAAGCTGCGACTTTCCGTGATCGATCCGCAGCCGTTCTCCGAGGACGAGGATCGCGCCACCGAGTTCGGCCTGTCGCCGGTCTCCGCGACGCCAGGCGGTGAGCCGATGTACTTCGGCCTCGCCGGTACCAACTCGACCGACGGTCGCGAGATCATCGGCCTGTTCCAGCCGGACAAGGAAGAGTTCCTGGAGTACGACGTCGCCAGCCTCATCTATCGGCTGAGCAACGCCAAGCGCTCCGTCGTTGGCTTGATCTCGAGCCTGCCGGTGGAGCCGCGCTTCGATCAGATGAGCGGTCAGATGTCGCCGGGCTGGGCCAGCATCCAGCAGCTGCGCGAATCGCTCGACGTGCGCACGTTGCAGGCCGACGGCAACGACATTCCCGCCGACATCGGCGTGCTGATGATCGTGCATCCGAAAGACCTGAGCCCGCAGATGCAGTACGCGATCGATCAGTTCGTCATGCGCGGCGGCAAGCTCATCACCTTCATGGATCCGCAGTCGGAGAACGACAACGCCGGCGCACAGATGGGCATGCCGCCGATGGCTGGCCGCTCCTCGACGCTCGGTCCACTGCTCGATACGTGGGGCGTGAAGTTCGATACCAACGAGATCGTCGGCGATCGCGAGCTGGGTCTGACCGTGTCGCTGCAACAGGGCAAGGCGCCCTCACAGCACATCGCCATCCTCGGCTTGAATCGCGCCAGCATGAATCCGAAGGACGTGACGGTCTCGACGCTCGATACGATCAACGTGATGACCGCCGGTGCACTGTCGAAGAAGGAAGACGCCACCATCGACTTCGAGCCGCTGCTACAGTCGAGCACCAACGCCGCACTGTTGCCGGCTGCGAAACTGATGTTCCTGCCCGACAGCGATTCGCTGCTCGATGGCTTCAAGCCGACCGGCGAGCGCTACACGATCGCGGCTCGCATTCACGGCAAGCTGAAGTCCGCCTTCCCGAATGGCAAGCCGCGCGCCGAAGGTGCCGCGGGTCCGCATCTCACTGAAACGAAGGACGATGCCAACGTCATCCTGGTCGCCGACACCGACCTGCTCGCGGACCCGCTGTGGGTTCGTACGCAGAACGTATTCGGTCAGCGCTTCGCCGTCGCCTGGGCGAACAACGGCGACTTCCTCGCGAACTCCGTCGACAACCTCGCCGGCAGCGCCGACCTGATCAGCGTGCGCGGTCGCCAGAGTTTCTTCCGCCCCTTCACCAAGGTCGACGAGCTGCGTCGCCAGGCCGGCGATCAGCTGCGCGCCAAGGAGAAGGAGCTGGATCAAGAGCTGAAGGAGACCGAGCAAAAGCTGTCGGCTCTGGAAGCCGGCCGCGGTGGCGCTCAGGCTGCGATGTCGCTGTCGGCCGAACAGGAGGCCGAGCTCGAGCGCTTCCAGCACGAGCGCGTGCGCATTCGCAAGGAGCTGCGCGACACGCGCCGCAGCCTCGATGTCGAAATCGAAGCGCTCGGCACGCGGCTGAAGGTCATCAACATCGCGTTGGTGCCGGCACTGCTCGCGCTCGGCGCGATCTTCCTCGAAATCGTGCGTCGTCGCCGGCTCCGCGCCGGCCGCGCCGCGGCCCACACGGGTTGAGAGTGACAGAGGTTAGCTCATGACTTCGCGAAAACTTTCCATCCTGGCAGTCATCGCGGTGCTCGCCATCCTCGCGGGCCTGTGGCTCGCGGGCCGACAGGTTTCACCGCCGTCGATCGAATCTGCCGCTCTGTATCCTGAGCTGAAACAGGAGCTGGCTGCGATCACTGCCGTACGCATCGTCAAAGCCGGCGGCACGCCGGCCCTCGATTTGCAGCGTGGTGAGAGCGGCTGGACCGTCGCCGAACGCAACAACTATCCGGCCGACGAGGCCAAGCTGCGCAAGCTCATCACCAGCATCACCGAGGCCAAGGTGCTGGAGGAGAAAACCTCCAATCCAGCAAGCTATGCGGCACTCGGCGTCGAAGACATCTCCGATGCAGCGGCCGGCGGTGTGCAGATCGAGCTCGATGGCCCGAAGCAGCCGATCAAACTGATCGTCGGCAAGCAGGCCCAGGGCACGCAGTCGCAGTACGTGCGTCGCGCCGGCGAGCCGAAGAGCTGGTTGATCAACAAGAACATCGACACGTCCGCGTCCGCCGACCAGTGGCTGCGCAAAGAAGTCATCGATGTTTCTGCGGATCGCGTGCAGTCGGCTGAAGTGACCGTCGAGAAGAACAAGCCGTACTCTGCCGTGAAGAAGACTCGCGCCGATGAGGACTTCACGGTCGAAGGTTTGCCGAAGGGCAAACAGCTGAGCTCGCCGTCCGCCGCGGATAACTTTGCGACTGCCCTCGCCGGCCTGACGCTGAGCGATGTCAAAGCCGCCAGCGAAGTGACCGATCCGCCCAGCGCGCGCGCCACGATCAGAACCTTCGACGGCCTGGTGACCGAAGCCAGCGGCTGGACGAAGGACGACAAACATTACGTGGCACTGAAGACGTCTTACGACGCCGCGCTGGCCGACAAATTCAAAGTCGCGACCGCCGACACGGAGAAGAAGGACGCCAACAGCGAAGGCGCCCCGCCCGCCGACCCGCCGGCAAGTCGCAATGTCGCGGAAGAGTCGACCAAGGCGAACGCGCAGCTCAATGGCTGGGTTTACGAGATTCCGGCGTACAAGTACGAAGCGATCTTCAAGCCCATGGACGAGCTGATCAAGAAATAACCACGATGATCAGCGACCCAGAAATGGGTCGCTGATCGGAAGGCTTGGCAATAAGACAGGAAGTAGCGAGCCAAGCTGCCGTGACACCGCCGTTACCACTGACGTTTCGGCGTAGGCCAGGGCGGGGGGACTCCTCCGGGCAGCTTCGAACAAGAGGGACCTTGTCGGAGCAGTGCGCCCAGGGACGGGACCCGAGGAAGCCGCGCCGAGGCGCGGCTGACGGGGAGCACGGTGCCCGGAGGAGTCCCCCCGCCCTGGCCTACGCAAGCCACTACGCCTCTTCGCTGCCTCAGCGAGCCCTCAGCGATTCTTGGGCAGCACCACCATCCGCGTCCGGGTCCAGCGATCGTGCCAGGCCAGCTTGTCGCGATCGATCAAGATCCACAGATACCCGGCGAACGCCAGCGTCAGCGACACCGTCGCGCCCGCCAGACGCTTGAATACATCCACCCAGTTCAACGCAGAGCCGTCCTCGCGCTCGAGGCGAAGCCGCCAGGCTGCCATCCCGAGCGTCTGACCTCGACGCGTCCAGAACAATCCAAAGAACAGCACGATGATCGCCAGCAACAGCACCTGATACGCGTACTCCCACGCGCCATAGCGCTCACTCGTGATTGCCTCGCCGCCGGTCAGCGGCAAGAACACCGCCGTCGCGACCATCATCACCGCGAGCACCAGCAGCAGGTCATAAAACATCGCGCCTAGCCGGCGCAGCAGGCCGGCGCTGGGCAAGCGCTCGGTCGAAACGGAGTCAGTCATCTTTAGCGGACGCGTGAGATAGCGATAGTGGTAACGATCGTCAGCAGCACAGTTGGCAGCCAGGCGACCAGGAAGGGCGGCATGTTGAACACTTCGCCGCCGCTTTCCAACATCTTCGCCATCAGGAAGAACACGACACCGATCATGATACCCACGACCGTGCGCGCCCCCGTGCCCGTCGACCGCATCGGCCCGAACGCGAACGGCACTGCCAGCACCACGATGATCGCCACGGCGACTGTGCGTGCGATGCGCGCCCACAAAGCAGTCTCGTACGCACGCGAATCCAGACCGTTCGCCCTCAGATGCTGAATGTAGCTATACAGGCCTCGCCCGGTCAGCGAGTCCGCATCCAGCACGGCCAGCCCGAGAAATTCCGGCGACAACCCGGTCTGCAGCTGCGTCTCTGCCGCCTCGCTCGTCACCACCCGTTCATTGCCGATGCGTGATTCGAGGTAGTTCTCCAGGCGCCACAGATTGTTCTTATCGATGCTGGCGCTACTCGCGCGCCCGACGCTGCGCAGCCGGCGCTGCCCGTCGAAGCTGAACACGTACACGCCGCCGTAGCGATTGTCCGCCGACTGCTGGCGAACCGAGATGATCCGTTCGCCATCCTTGGCCCAGGCGCTGTTGTTGCCTGCCATGCTGTAGTCGTTGAACTTGGCGAAGGTCTTCATCTGCCGGCCGTACTGCTCCATCGGCGGCGCGATCACCTCACCGATGAGCGCAGTGAAAATCATCAAGATGACACCCGCGCCCGCCACCCACATCGCGATGCGCATCGTCGACACGCCCGCCGCCCGCACGACAATCAATTCCAGCGTGCGCGCCAGACTGCCCAACGCCAGCAACGCACCGATCAGCGCTGCGATCGGCAACATATCGAATGCGTACTTCGGCAGGTTCAAGCCGACGAACATGAAGGCGTTCTCGACCGAGAAGTTGCCGATGCCGATCTCGTCCTGCTGCGTGATGAACAGATACAAGGCACTCAGCGCCAGCAGCACGAGCAACACCAGCGCGGTGTTGCCGAGGATCGCTTTGATTACATATCGGGACAGGATGGAGGTCATGCCGGCACCGCCACAGTCCGAGGCTTACGGAACGGCGCCTCACGCGACAGCAGCCACAGGCCCAGAGTCAGCGCGACCGCGTGTACCCAGCCCATGCCGAGCCATTCCGACATGCCCCCTTCGATCCATGCGCGCCCCGCAGCCAGCAGCTGCGAATAGATGAAATATACGAGGATGGCGATGCCAATCCGTCCGAAGCGGCCTTGCCTCGGCCGCAGTCGAGCCAACGGCACCGCGATTAGCATCAGGATGAGCGCCATCAGCGGCGTCGAAATGCGCCACTGCAGCTCGGCGCGATCGCGCGGGTCGCTGGACTGTAACAACTCGTCGGTCGACTTCATGCCGGCCTTGCCGGCACGCCCGCCGATCTCACCCAGCCGGATCGGATAACCGCCCTCGGCGAAATGGGTGATCTGCCATTCCCCTTGTCCTGGCACGCCCTTGTAATGATCGCCGTCATACAGCACGAACATCTGATCGGCTTGCCCGGCGCCGCGCTGCTCGGCACGTGTCGCCACCCAGACTTCCAGCTCGCCGGTACTGTCCGGCTCCTGGGTCCGATCCACGAACACATTCACGTTGTGCAGAATGCCGTTGTCATCGACGCGCTCGGCATAGAACACCACATTGCCGCCGCCAAACGTGCGGAAGCGACCGGGCTCGAGCAGCCCGAATTGCGCATTCTGCAAAGCTTCGGTCCGGATCTGCTGCGCTCGTGCCGCTGCCGCGGGAATCCCCCAGAACGACAGCCAGATCAGCAAAGCAGCAATGAACGCGCCGAGATAGGCGATCGGCCGGTACAGGCCGACCGGCCCGACGCCGCAGGACTGGATCGCCGCCATTTCGCTCTCGTGATACATGCGGCCCAGCGCCAGCATGATGGCGAGAAAGAAGCCGATGGGCACGATCACGGTGAGATAGCCGGCCGAGGTCAGGCCGATCAGCGACAGCACCACATCGCGTGGAAAATCGTTGGCGGCGGCCTGCGACAGCACCCGCGCGAGCTGATTCGACAGCAGGATGACCAGCAGTACGCCGGTGACGGCCAGCCAGGTTTCCGTGACCTCCTTCAGGAGGTATCGATCCAAAGTGCGCAATGCTCGTTCCGCTTTTTACCCGCAGCGAGAGGTTAGTTTCCGCGGCGGTCAGGCGCGCGGAATGGAGTAGACTAGCCTCTTTTTCGCGCCCTTTGCGAGGAAGGTTCATGGAATTTTTCGTCAGCACCGCCTCAGCCTCCCGTCAGCGCACTGATTGCGCCATCGTCGGCGTCTACGACAAAGGCGTGCTGTCCGCCGCCGCCGAAGATCTCGATGCCCGCATCGGCGGCCGCATCGCCAAGCTGGTCAAGCGTGGCGATCTGCGCGGCAAGACTGGCGACGCCATTCTGCTCGCCGATCTGAGCGGCGCACCGGTCGAGCGCGTCCTGGTGCTCGGCCTCGGCAATCGCGGCGCCTTCAAGCGCAAGCAATATCGCAAGGCGCTGGCCAGCGCGCTGAGCCTGCTGGCCAAAACCGGCGCTCGCGATGCGATCAGCTATCTGGGCCTGGACGAAATCGCCGACGCCGATGCGTACACGCAAGCGCGCATCGTGGTCGAGGCGGTCTCGGCGTCGCAGTACCGCATTCCCGATCACAAGACCAGCAACAAGCGCCCCAAGCCGGCGCTGATCAAGTTCGGTCTTGCCGTGGCCAGTCGCGGTGACAAAGGCCAGGCCGAGCGCGGCATTGCGCACGGTGAGGCGATCGTCACCGGCATGGCACTGTCGCGCGATCTCGCCAACCAGCCGGCCAATGTTTGCACCCCGAGCTATCTGGCCCGCACGGCCAAGAATCTGGCCAAGGATTACAAGAAGCTCAACGTGCGCGTGCTGAATGAAGCCGAATGCAAACGCCTCGGCATGGGTTCCTTCCTGTCGGTGACCCACGGCACCGAAGAGCCGGCCGCGTTCATCGTGTTCGAGTACTACGGCGCCGAGCGCAGCCAGGCGCCGACGGTGCTGGTCGGCAAGGGTGTGACATTCGACACCGGCGGCATCTCGCTGAAGCCGCCGCCGGGCATGGATGAAATGAAGTTCGACATGAGCGGCGCCGCCAGCGTGTTCGGCACCATGAAAGCCGTGCTCGAGCTGGAATTGCCGCTCAACGTGATCGGCATCGTGCCGGCATGCGAAAACATGCCGAGCGGCCGTGCCACCAAGCCGGGCGACATCGTGAAGAGCATGTCGGGCCAGACCATCGAAGTGCTCAACACCGACGCCGAAGGCCGCCTGATCCTGTGCGACGCCATCACCTACTCGCGCCGTTTCAAGCCCGATGTAGTCATCGATCTGGCGACGCTCACCGGCGCCTGCGTGATCGCGCTCGGCAATCACATGTCCGGTCTGTTCAGCAACGACGACGAGCTGGCGGGCGAACTGAAGGCCGCGGGCGACCGCGCCGACGATCGCGCCTGGCACATGCCGATCGGCGAGGAATACGCCGATCAGCTGAAGAGCAACTTCGCCGACTTCGCCAATGTGGGCGGTCGCGAAGGCGGCGCCATCACGGCCGCATGTTTCCTCGCCAAGTTCACCGACGGCCTGCGCTGGGCGCACCTCGACATCGCGGGCACGGCGTATCAAGCGGGCGCGAACAAGGGCAGCACGGGTCGACCGGTGCCGCTGCTGGTCGATTACCTCATCAACAAGAAGTAATCGACCTGCCATGAGTCGAGTGGACTTCTACGTCCTCTCAGCGGACGCGCCCGATGCCCGCCTGCGCTATGCGTGCAGGCTGGCCGAGCGCGCCGTCGAGCAAGGCTGTCAGGTGTACATCCAAACACCCGACGTGCAACGACTCGACGACATGCTGTGGACGTTCAGCGATGGCAGCTTCCTGCCGCATGAGGTCTACCAAGGCCAGGCGGCGGCGCACGCGCGGGTGATGGTCATGGTCGGGTCGGAGCTGGGGCCGCAGTCACATCGAGGACTGCTGATCAATTTGACGGACGCCATGCCGTCGGACGTGAATGCATACGATCGGATCGCTGAGATCGTCGACGTCGATCCGGAGCGGAAGCGCGCTGCTCGCGAGCGTTTCAAACAATATCGCGAGCAGGGGTGTGCTATGGAGTCGCACAACCTTTAAGGCTTCAGAGGGCGTCGGTGGTCAGCGGCGTCGGGAGTGTCCTAGCTCTTCCCGGCACCGGGCACGGCCGGAGCGCTTGCGCTCCTACACCGCACGTCCATGATGAGCCCTGCTGTTGCGGTCCCGTCCCTGTACCGCAAAGCTGCCGGGAAGAGCTAGGACACTCCCGACGCCGCCGAAACGTCACAGCGGTTTTGCGCGTGACTCTGCTCCGGCCCCCAACCGTTGATTGTGAGTTTGAGGCTGATCGTTGTCGCAACGGCAGTTGCGGCCGCGCTTAGCGCGGCCGCTCGTGTGATGTCACAGCATGCGATCGGCCAGCTCTCCGTCGCGAGGCGTCGCCAAGACGACTCATCTAGTTTCGAGCGGCAGCAAGAAACGCAAGCGCTCGTTAGAGCGCGATAGCGGCGACGAACGTCGCTCCGCCAGCTATCTCTATGACCTTTCGGCGTCGCCGGGAGCGACCTACCTCCTTCCGGCAGCTTTGGGGCACAGGGATGGGGCCCCAACAGCAGGGCTCACCATGGACGTGCGGTGAGGAGCGCAGTGCGCTCCGGCCGTGCCCGGTGCCGGAAGGAGGTAGGTCGCTCCCGGCGGCGCAAACCACCAACGCCCTCCGGCGACAACCTCAACTCCACAGCCGACCCAAACGTTAAGAGAGATACGCAGCGTGATCGATCGTCACATTCGACGCGCCGCGTTCCATCGCCGCGCGTAGCGCTGGCGGCAGTGGCATCTTTTGAAGCGTGTGGTGATCGACGTGCACGTACACCGTTTCCACAGTCACTGTCACCTTCTCATCGCCGGCCAGCCGAAACTCCGTCGCCAACGTAAACGACGTATTGCCGAGATGCCTGGTCGACACTGAAATTTCCAGCACCTGGTCGTAGCGTGCCGGCGCGCGCCATTCCGTCGTTTGTTTCACCAGCTGAAAATCCAGCTCGCCGGTTTGCATTTCCTTTTCATAGCCCAGCGCGCGAAAGAACTCCGCCGCGGCCAGATCGGTGTAATCGCCGTAGCGGGAATTGAACACGACCTTCTGCCCATCGCATTCGCTGTAACGTACTCGCAAGAAATAACGGAACCGGCTCATCGTCGCTCCTCGACTCTCTATGCCGAGATAATAACGTCCCAAATCAGACAGCCAGCGGCAACAAATGCGGCTTCAACAGATCCGCAATCCAAGTCATGAAGACCTGCACGCGGCGGGACAGATTGCGTCGCTGCGCGTACAGCAGCCACACGGGCATCGGCTCGGCGCGCAACTCGGGCGCGACTTCCACGAGCAAGCCTTGCTCGATCAACTTCCGCATGCCGGGCCCTGGCGCTTGAATGATGCCCAAGCCTGCCAGGCAGGTTTCTTGATACGCCTCGGCACTATTGACCGTGATTGCACCGGGCATGTCCGCCGTGCGGTAGGCAACGCCATCGTGATATTCGAATCCCATCGACTTCGCGCCGAACGTGCCGACATAGTGGATCAGCTGATGCTGCGCGAGATCTTCCACCGTGCGCGGCATGCCGTGGGTGCGAACGTATTCGGGACTCGCACAGTTCGTGACAGCAAATGCGCCGAGCGGGCGCGCGATCAAACTGACATCGTCCACCGAGCCGACGCGCATCACGCAATCGAATCCTTCGCGCACTAAATCCACTTTGCGATCCGTGCAACTCAGCTCGATCTCGAGTAACGGATGTTGGCGCATGAACTCGGTCAGGTGCGGAATGACCGTGGTGCGTGCGATGCCCGTAGGCATATCGACCCGCAATCGTCCTCGCAATTCCTGCGGGCCTTGTTGAAACATCGAGCGCAGCTCGTCCATGTCGGCGAGCAGGTCTTTGCAGCGTTCGTAGCAAGCGCGTCCGTCCAGCGTCATCTGAACCTTGCGAGTGGTCCGATGCAGCAACTGGGTACCGAACTCGCTCTCCAACTGCTGAACCGCGGTGGACATGCTCGCCTTGGGCATGCCCAGGCTTTCCGCCGCCCGCGTATAGCTGGCGAGTTCGGCGACGCGGACGAAGATCTGCATGGCTTCGAGTTGATTCATGGGGGTAGCTTACCGGCTGATTGTTCGGATTATACGAACACTGCGATCAATGCCAGCCAGTTTATCACCTGATCTTGGATCAATAAGCTGCTCTCCGTCGCCTCAACCCCATCGCAGAAGGAGCCAGCAATGAATACCTCGAACACCTCCGCCCCCATCGCCCTGATCACCGGCGGCAGCCGCGGCCTGGGCCGGAACATGGCTCTGCAGTCCGCGCGGCGGGGCATCGATGTGCTGTTGACCTATCGGAGCAATCGCAAGGAAGCCGAAGACGTGGTGGCCGAGATCGAGAAGTCCGGTCGACGGGCGGCAGCGCTGCAGCTCGATGTCAGCGTCGCCTCGAGCTTCGATCAGTTCGTGGCGCAGGTTCGCGAAGTGCTGAAGAACCGTTGGCAGCGTGACCGCTTCGATTTCCTCGTGAATAACGCCGGCATCGGCATTCACGCGGCCTTTGCCGAAACCACCGAAGCGCAGTTCGACGAGCTGGTGAACATCCACCTCAAAGGCCCGTTTTTCCTGACTCAGAAGCTGTTGCCGCTGCTGGCCGACGGCGGCCGGATCGTGAATATTTCTTCCGGCCTCGCCCGCTTCGCGCTGCCGGGCTACGCGGCTTATGCCGCCATGAAGGGCGCCATGGAAGTGCTGACGCGCTATCAGGCCAAAGAGCTCGGCGGCCGCGGCATTGCTGTGAACATCGTCGCCCCGGGCGCCATCGAAACCGACTTCGGCGGGGGCCTGGTCCGGGACAACAAGCAGGTGAACGACCTGATCGCCTCGCAGACCGCGCTCGGACGGGTCGGCCTGCCGGACGACATCGGGGGCGTAGTCGCCTCGCTGCTGTCGCCGGAAAACCGCTGGATCAATGCCCAGCGCATCGAGGTCTCGGGCGGCATGTTCCTGTAAGTCGCGGTAAGGGTAGGAGCGGGCCGGCAGAGCCGGCCCGCAGCTTCTATGGGATACGGCGGCGGCCCGCGAGGATGCGTCGGGCGGCTATACTACCCAGCTATTTCACGCTCACTGCCCCGCGGTTTCCCGCCTGTGCCCGGATATGCAAAAAACCTACGACCCCAAGGACATCGAACAGCGCACCTACCAGCGATGGGAGTCGCACGGCTGGTTCAAGCCCTCGGGCCAGGGTGCGCCCTACAGCATCGTCATTCCGCCGCCGAACGTCACCGGCACGCTGCACATGGGTCACGCCTTTCAGCACACGCTGATGGACGTGCTCACCCGCCAGCACCGCATGCAGGGCGAGAACACGCTGTGGCAACCGGGCACCGACCACGCCGGCATCGCCACGCAGATGGTCGTCGAGCGACAGCTCAATGCGCAGGGCGTGCACCGTAGAGATATCGGCCGCGAAGAATTCACCAAGCGCGTGTGGGAATGGAAGGCACAGTCCGGTGACACCATCTCCCGCCAGGAACGCCGCATCGGCAACTCGGTGGACTGGTCGCGCGACCGCTTCACGATGGACGAAGGGTTGTCCGAGGCGGTCACCGATGTCTTCGTGCGTTTGTATGAAGACGGGCTGATCTATCGCGGCAAGCGTCTGGTGAACTGGGATCCGGTGCTGCACACCGCCCTGTCCGATCTGGAAGTGATCTCACAGGAGGAGCAAGGCTCGCTGTGGCATTTCCGTTATCCCATCGAGGGCAGTGGCGATACCATTTATCCCGTCGAAGGCAGCGATCAGCACATCGTCGTGGCCACCACGCGCCCGGAAACCATGCTCGGCGACACCGCGGTGGCCGTGCATCCCGAGGACGAGCGCTACAAACATCTCATCGGCCAGAAGATCCGCCTGCCGTTGACCAACCGACTCATTCCCATCGTCGCCGACGATTACGTCGACCCGGCGTTCGGCTCCGGCTGCGTCAAGATCACTCCGGGCCACGACTTCAACGACTACCAGATCGGCGTGCGTCATTCGCTGCCGCTGATCAACATCTTCGACGCCAACGCCGCGCTCAACGACCAGGTGCCCGAGAAATATCGCGGGCTCGACCGCTTCGCCGCGCGCAAGCAAGTCGTCGCCGATCTCGAAGCGCTGGGGCTGGTCGAGAAGATCGAGCCTCACAAGTTGCAGGTGCCGCGCGGCGATCGTAGCAATGCGGTGCTCGAGCCGTGGCTCACCGATCAATGGTACGTGCGCATCGCGCCGCTCGCCGAGCCGGCGATCAAGTGCGTGCAGGACGGCCGCATTCGCTTCGTGCCGGAGAACTGGTCCAAGACTTACTACCAGTGGATGGAGAACATCCAGGACTGGTGCATCAGCCGCCAGCTGTGGTGGGGACATCAGATCCCGGCGTGGTATGACGATCAAGGCAATCATTACGTCGCCCACAGCGAAGCGCAGGCTCAACAACAGGCGCGCGCCAAGCTGGGCCGCGATGTGACGCTCAAGCGCGATGAAGACGTGCTCGACACGTGGTTCTCGTCCGCGCTCTGGCCGTTCTCCACCCTGGGCTGGCCGGAGCAGACCCCCGAGCTCAAGACGCTCTATCCCACCAGCGTGCTGGTGACGGGCTTCGACATCATTTTCTTCTGGGTGGCCCGCATGATCATGATGGGCCTGAAGTTCGCCGGCGACGTGCCGTTCCGGGAGGTGTACATCACCGGCCTGATCCGCGACGAGAACGGCGACAAGATGTCCAAGTCCAAGGGCAACATCATCGATCCGCTCGACCTGATCGACGGCATCGACCTGGAGTCGCTGGTCGCCAAGCGCACCACCGGGCTGATGCAGCCCCAGCAGACCAAAGACAAGATCGAGAATGCCACGCGCAAGCAGTTCCCGAACGGCATTCCGTCCTATGGTGCCGACGCGCTGCGCTTTACGTTCTGCGCGCTCGCAACCATGGGCCGCGACATTCGCTTCGATCTCGGCCGCATCGAGGGCTACCGCAACTTTTGTAACAAGCTGTGGAATGCCGCGCGCTACGTGATGATGAATCTGGAGAGCGCGCCGCCGGCGACTGCCACGGGTCCGGTTGAATATTCCGCCGCTGATCGCTGGATCCGCTCGCGCCTGGGCGCGACGATCGAAGACGTGCGCGCTCGCCTGGCCGAAGCCGAATATCGTTTCGACCTCGCCTCGCAAGCGTTGTATGAGTTCGCCTGGTACGAGTACTGCGACTGGTATCTGGAGCTGTCGAAGCCGACGCTGCAGTCCGAACAGTCGAGCGATGCACAGAAGCGCGGCACGCGCGAAACGCTGGCGGTCGTGCTCGAAGCGTATCTGCGCTTGTTACATCCGCTGATGCCCTTCATCACCGAAGAGATCTGGCAGTCGGTGGCCCCGATGGCCGGCATCAAAGGTGAGACGATCATGTTGCAGTCGTATCCGACTGCCGCCGAGTTCTCACGCGACGTCGCGGCTGAAGCCGCTATCACGCCGATCAAGGCCGTGATCCTGGGCGCCCGCCAGATTCGGGGCCAGCTGGATATTCCTCAGTCTCGCGAGATCGCTGTCGCGTTCCAGTCGCCGGAGGCGAGCGATGCACCTTCGATCCAGGCGAACCTCGACGTGGTCCGCGGGGTCGGCAAGATCGGGGAACTGACCATCCTCCCGGGTGACGCTTCCCTGCCGCCGTCCGCGACCGCCATCATCGATCGCCGCACGGTCTCCTCGCCGCTGGCCGGCCTGATCTCCGACCCGCAAGCCGAGCTGGCGCGCCTGCGCAAGCGCAAAGCCAAGGTCGAGCAGGACCTCAAGCGAGAGGAAGGCAAGCTCAACAATCCGAACTTCGTCGCGAACGCCAAGCCCGAGGTCGTCGCCGAAGTGCATGACCGTATCGCCGAGTTCAAACGGCAAGTCGCGCAACTGGATGAGCAGGAACAAATGGTCAGCAAGTTGTAAGAGACCATTCTCTTCTCTATCAACGCACCCACTGCCCCCAAGGCGTCGCCTGCGGTGGGTGTGCCCTCCCGGCAAATGGATCCATCCAGGGATGGTGGTCCATTAGCAGCCACATGGGCTCGGCGGTGTTTTCAGCGAAGCATGCTTCGCTCCGCCGAGCGGGTGTACATGGATGTACACCCTGGGCTTACGCGGAGCAGGACTGCGCAGCGTAAGGTGCAGCAGAGTCGCGCGCGTTAGCGCGAGCGAAGCGGAGCGACGGCGTGTGTCGCGGTGCCGGGAGGGCACACCCACCGCAGGCGACGCTAACCACTAAGCTCAGCTCTCCGTTGTCTCCATCTGGCGAATCTGCCATACGCTCTGCCGCGAATGCGAACTACCTACTTGCATTTGACGCCGTAGTGCCGACACTGACCGGCGAGCGAAAGCCGGAGAGCGCATGAATTCCGCCATTCCCACTCTGATCACGCAGGCCGACCCCATCGAGCTGATCGCCGCCACCACGGCGCAGCTCAATCGGGTCATCCTGGGCAAGGAGCAGCAGATGCGACTGTGCATCTCGTGCCTGCTCGCGCGCGGTCATCTGCTCATCGAGGACATTCCCGGCGTCGGCAAGACCACCCTGGCGCACGCGCTCGCCGAATCGCTCGGTCTCTCTTATCAACGCATCCAGTTCACCAGCGACCTGCTGCCCGCCGACATCATCGGCATCTCCGTGTTCGACCGTGAGACCAGCACGTTCCAGTTCCACAAGGGCCCGGTGTTCTCGCAGCTGGTGCTTGCGGACGAAGTGAATCGCGCCACGCCGAAAGCGCAGAGCGCACTGCTGGAGGCCATGGAAGAGCATCAAGTCACTGCCGATGGCAACACGTATCCGCTGGCGGCACCGTTCTTCGTGATCGCCACCCAGAACCCGGTGTATCAGATCGGCACGTATCCGCTGCCCGAGTCGCAGCTCGACCGCTTTCTGATGCGCATCGAGCTCGGCTATCCCGATCCGGCGCTGGAACGTCAGCTGCTGCTCGGCCAGGACCGTCGCGATCTGGTGGCGACGCTAGCGCCAACGTTGTCACCCCAGCAATTGCTGTTGATGCAAACGATGGTGCCGAAGGTGCACGTATCCGATGCGTTGCTCGACTACGTGCAGGCTCTCGTTCGTTACACGCGCGAGTCTCCGTTGTTCGAAGCGGGCATCTCTCCCCGTGCTGCCATTGGCCTGCTGCGAGCAGCCCAAGCCTGGGCATTGATTCATGGCCATCCGGGCGTCATGCCCGAAGACGTGCAGGCAGTGCTCGCTGCGGTGGTCGGCCATCGCCTCAAGCCTCGCGACGAAACCGCACCCAAGACGCCCACCGAAATCGGTCAGTTCGTCCTGAAAGAAGTCGCGGTCCCTTAGTCGCTGGCGCGTGAGTGGTCCAGCGGCCATGAACTTGAGCCTCAATCTGGATTTCGGCCTGATGCGCCGGCTGCGACAGTTCTCTCGTCGCTGGGCTCGCAAGCGTCATGGCATCGATGTCGATCCGCTGACTTTGCCCAACCGGCGCATCTATATCCTGCCGAGCGGCATGGGCGTTGCGTTCGCACTGATGTTGGCGGCCATGTTCATCGGCGCGATGAACTATGCAAACAATCTGGCGCTGGGGCTGACGTTCTTGCTCGGCTCGCTGGCGCTCACCGCCATGCATTACTGTCATCGCAATCTGTCCGGCATCGTGATCCGCTCCGCCAGCAGCGAGCCGGTGTTCGCGGGGAACGAGGCGACATTTCATATCGCACTGGAGAACACGGCGCCGCTGGCCCGTCACGAGTTGAGCGTCGCGAACGATCACGGCGGCCTCACGACGCCACAGCTGATTGCAGCGAATGGGCGCGCCGTGTTCGACCTGCGCCTGCCTGCACCCAAGCGCGGCATGCTCACGCTCGACCACTTCGAGATCGTCACACGGCATCCATTCAGCCTGTTTCGCGCGTGGGCTCATGTCCACATGAATCTCACCTGCGTGGTCTATCCCAAACCGGCCGCTCGCGGCCTGTCGCCACCGCCTGTGGAAACAGATACAGGCGGGGCTCAAGACTCGGCGCGAGGCGATGAAGAGTTCGCGGGCCTGCGCCCGTTCAATCCCGGCGACTCACCCCGTCGCATCGCGTGGAAAGTCTATGCTCGTGAGCAAGGGCTGCAGGTCAAGCTGTACGCCGGCACCGCGGTCACATCGCACGTGTTCGATTGGGATGGGCTCACTGGTCTCGGCACCGAAGCGCGGTTGTCGCAACTGTGCCGCTGGATCGAGGACGCCTACGCCGAAGGCCGCGCCTTCGCCTTGAAGCTGCCCGGCCTGGACATTCCAGCAAACATCGGCCCCGGTCATCGGCAGCGCTGCCTGACTGCTTTGGCGTTGTTCGAGCCATGAGCGCGGCCACGCTGGAAAACCGCCTGCAGCAACTGACGCCGATCGGGCAGCGGCTGGTCTGGGTGATTGCCGGCCTGGCGCTGGCGGTCGCACCGCACTTTGACCACATCGCAGTCTGGACGCTGCTGACCGCCGCGGTCGCCGCGGCATTTCGCATGACTGCCGAAATCAAGCATTGGCCGTTGCCGCCGAAGTGGGCCTGTACCGGCATCGCATTCGCTTCGTTGCTCGGCGTGCTCGCCAGTTATCGCACGCTCAACGGCATCGACGCCGGCACCTCGCTGCTGATCGTGATGGCGGGCATGAAGCTGCTCGAGACCCGCACGGTGCGCGATCTCACCGTCGTGGTATTCCTCTCCTACTTCGCGCTGTTCGCCGCCTTCCTCTACAACCAGAGCATGCTGTTGCTGCCGTATATGCTGCTCACGGCGGGGCTGCTGACCATGACGCTGATGCGCATCCATCAGACCGAGGCGATGCCGGTTCGCGAAGCGGCCACGACCACGGCAAAAATGTTTCTACAGGCAGTGCCGCTGGCGGTCCTGCTGTTTCTGTTCTTCCCTCGCCTGCCCGGACAGTTCTGGGCGGTGCCGGCGCGCGAACGGGCCATCACCGGCTTGAGCGAGCAAATGACGCCCGGCGACGTATCCGAGCTGAGCCTGTCCAGCGCGACCGCATTCAGAGTGAAGTTCGAGGGCGAGGCGCCGCCACCGCGCGAACGCTACTGGCGCGGCCCGGTGATGCATCTGTTCGACGGACGCACCTGGCGTTACACGGGCGCGTCCTACCAGCCCCAGCAGATCGCCTCGTCCGGCTCGACGTATCGCTATCGAATTTCCCTGGAGCCGCAGCAGCGCAATTGGATCTTCGCGCTCGATATGGTCACGGGCTGGGATCGGGCGCGTGCCCATCGCGCCGAGGACTTTCAGCTCTACGCGCGTCAGGAACAGATCGCCGTGCTGACGTCGTTCGATCTGGAATCGACGCCCACGTACGTCACCACCAGCGAGCTGCGCAATGACCAGCGGCGCCTGGATACATACATTCCACGCAATCGGAACACGCGCACCATCGAGCTTGCGCGTCAGATGCGCGAGAGCGCGGGCAGTGACGAAGCATTCATCCAGTCCGTGCTCACCAAGTTCGGCAGCGAAGAGTTCTATTACACCCTGCAACCGCCAGCGCTGGACACGAACGCCGTCGACGACTTCCTGTTCAACACCAAGCGCGGCTTCTGCGAACACTTCGCGTCGGCGTTCACCGTCATGGCACGCAGCGTCGGCATTCCAGCTCGCATCGTGACCGGTTATCAGGGCGGCGAATTCAACCCCATGGGCGGCTATTTCATCGTGCGCCAGTCCGATGCGCATGCCTGGTCGGAGGTGTGGCTGGATGGCCGTGGCTGGCAGCGTATCGACCCCACCGCAGCGATCGCGCCCGAGCGCATCGAGCGCGGTTTGGATGCTGCTATTTCTGCCGAGGAAGACGTGCCAGGCAGAGTGCTGCGTCAGAGCGCGCTGTTCTCGAAGATGCGAATGGCGTGGGACGCGGCCAACACGTTCTGGAACGACCAGATCGTCGAGTTCGGTGAGGCTCAGCAGAACTGGCTGCTGAAGAAGCTCAATATCGACAACCCGCGCCTGGAATATCTGGCCGTCGGACTGATCGTCGCCCTGCTCGGCTTCTTCGCAATCCTGTCGGTTTATCTCACCTGGAAGTTCAAGCCGCGAGCCCGCGACCCGGTCGCGCATGTCTACGAGCAGTTGTGCCGCAAGCTCGCGAAACTGGGTGTGCCCCGGCAGCCGCACGAAGGGCCGAATGATTACGTCGCGCGTGCGGCGCAGGCGCGGCCGGAACTGGCCGCGCAGTTGGCGGAAGTGCAATCGGTCTACGTAAGCTTACGTTATGGCCCGACGCCGTTGCCGACTCAGCTCAGCCGGCTGAAGTTTCTGGTAAACCAGCTGGAGGCGTGACCTCGCGAGCCGCTCGTGCCGCGATGACCAGTACGATCGCGCCGCCTGCGAACAACACCGCCACCGACAGAATCGCCATGCGCGAACTGCCGGTGAGCAAGGCCGTGAAGGCCATGAGCAGCGGGCCCAGCACCGCGGCGAATTTGCCCATCATGTTGTAGAAGCCATAGAACTCGCCGGCGCGCTCCTGCGGAATCAAGCGTCCGTAGTACGAGCGGCTCATCGCCTGAGTTGCGCCCTGCACGCAGCCAATGGCGGCCGCCATCACGTAAAACTCGGACACGGTAGTCATGAACACGGCGTAGAAGGTCACAGCGGCATACACGCCGATGCCGACGAAAATGCCCACCAGCGGACTGATGCGGTCGCCGATCGCGCCGAACAGCAACGTGGCCGGGAAGCCGATGAACTGGATCATCAAGATGCCGGAGATCAGGCTGTCCGCCGGGAAGCCGAGCGCGAGGCCGTAGTCCACCGCCATCTTCATGATGGTGTTCACGCCATCGATGTACATCCAATAAGCGAGCAGGAACAAAATCACCGGGCGATAGGTGCGGACTTCCTTGAACGTCCGGAGCAACTCCTGAAAGCCTTCACGCAGTGCGCCGCCAGCAGCTACCGGCGCACGCTCTGCGGTGCGTGGGTACGCTTTGAAGAGGGGAATCGCGAACACCACCCACCACACTGCGACCGAAACGAACGAAGCGCGAATCGCCGCCTCGGGACTGGCCAGACCGAACATCGCCGGTTTCGCAAACATCAGCACGTTGACGGTGAGCAACAGCGCACCACCGAGATAGCCCATCGCGTAACCGAAGCCCGAGACCGAATCCAGCCGCTTGGCCGGCGCGACCGTCACCAGCATCGAGTCGTAGAAGATCAACCCGCCCCAGAAGCCCAACGACGCAATCGCGAACAACACCGCCGCGGCCTGCCAATCGCCGACGCCGACGAACGCCAGCATCGCCGTCGGAATCACACCGATTGCGGTGAACGCCGCGAGAAAGCGCAGATGCTTGCCGCCACGATCGGCCAACGCACCGAGCCAGGGCGCCATGATGGCCAGCACGAAGCTCGACACGCCGTTGGCGATGCCCAGCCAGAAGGTGCTGGTGGTCGCATCCTGACCCGGCGTCAGGAACTGTTTGAAGAACAGCGGGAAGAACACGACCATCACCGTGGTCGCAAACGACGAGTTCGCCCAGTCGTAGAGCGCCCAGGCGAACACTTTCTTGGTGATGAGCGGTGACTTCATGTCTGGCTGTTCGTTAAGCGGCAGCCGCCAGATGCTCGCGGGTCTCGCGGAAATCGAGATCCGGCCAGCGTTCCAGCGTCAGCTGCAGGTTGACCCGCGTCGGGGCGAGATAGACCAGTGCGCCCGAATGATCCAACGCCAGGTGCTCGTAAGCCTTGGTGCGGAATTCATCGAGCTTCTTCGCATCCTTGCTGTACACCCAGCGCGCGGTGTACACGTTGACGTTGTCGAACGACGACTGCACCGAGTATTCGTCCTGCAAACGGAACGTGACCACGTCGAACTGCAGCTGGCCGACGGCGCCGAGAATCAGATCGTTGTTACGCAGCGGACGGAACACCTGGGTCGCGCCTTCTTCGCACAACTGATCCAGCCCCTTCTGCAGCGCCTTCATGCGCAGCGGATCGCGCAGCACCACGCGACGGAACATTTCCGGTGCGAAGTTGGGAATGCCGGTGAACATCAACGACTCGCCTTCGGTGAAGGTGTCGCCGATGTTGATCGTGCCGTGATTGTGCAAACCGAGAATGTCGCCCGCGAACGCCTCGTCGGTGTGCTGACGATCGGCCGCGAGGAACGTGAGCGCATCGTTGATGCGCATTTCTTTCTTGAGCCGCACATGAAACAACCGCATGCCCTTGGTGAACTTGCCCGAGCAGATGCGCATGAAGGCGATACGGTCGCGGTGCCCCGGGTCCATGTTCGCCTGGATCTTGAACACGAAGCCGGTGAGCTTTTCTTCCAGCGGCTGCACGACCCGGCCGGTCGTCTCGCGCTCTTTCGGGCCTGGCGCATTCCTGACGAATGACGCCAGCAGCTCCGTCACGCCGAAGTTGCTGATGGCCGAGCCGAAGAACACTGGCGTCTGCTTCGCGGCCAGATACTGCTCGAGATCGAATTCCGGCGCGGCGCCGCGCACCAACTCGACTTCTTCGCGGAACGACTTCGCGCGCGCGCCGAGAAATTCCGTCGCCGCATCGCTGTCGAGCTTGTCGATCGTCGCATGCGTGCCGGCGCGGCCCTTCTCGCCCGCCTGATAGATATAGATGCGATCTTCCGTCAGGTGATAGATGCCCTGCAGCTCGCGTCCCATGCCGATCGGCCAGGTGATGGGCGCGCAGGAGATCTTCAGCACCTTCTCGATTTCATCCAGCAGCTCCATGGGCTCGCGGCCTTCGCGATCGAGCTTGTTGATGAAAGTCATGATGGGCGTGTCGCGCAGGCGCGTGACTTCCATCAGCTTGATGGTGCGCGCTTCGACGCCCTTGGCGCAGTCGATCACCATCAATGCCGAGTCCACCGCCGTCAGCGTGCGGTAGGTGTCTTCGGAGAAGTCCTCGTGGCCGGGCGTGTCGAGCAGGTTCACCATGTGGCCGTCGTAGGGAAACTGCATGACCGAGGAAGTGACCGAGATACCGCGCTGCTGTTCCAGCGCCATCCAGTCCGAGGTCGCATGCCGGGCCGCCTTGCGGCCCTTCACCGTGCCGGCGAGCTGAATGGCACCGCCGAACAACAGCAGCTTTTCGGTCAGGGTGGTCTTGCCGGCGTCCGGGTGACTGATGATGGCAAAAGTTCTTCTTTTGCTTATCTCCCGGGTACTTAGGCTATTGGCTAAATCTTCTGACATGGTGATTCCGCGCCCCGGCGCGCGCAACCACCTTACAGGCGGTGTCAGGCGCGGCGAAGCAAGCGTTGGCTGGCAAAGTTGCGCATGATATCCCACAAGTCCACGGGCGCACGCCCTCCGTGGATCAGGACATTGAAGGTGTAAGCCGCGGTCGCGCTCACCACCAGCATCTCGCCGCCGTCCTCGAGGATCAGCAGGAACTGGGCGAGCAGCGGCGCCTTGTAGTAGCTGACGACATGGACGACATCGACGCCCACGCCCAGACCGGCAAGCAAGAGAATGAGGACGGAGATATCGCGCGTCACGATGCGTGCATCCGGCCCGCCGCGCCAGTAGCCAAATCCGATCAACAACGCGGTCACGCCACCTACGAACGCGGCGAACAGCAGTTCGCCGATGTCATCGGGACGCAGTCCGAAAGCCACCGGCAACGAATACTGCGCGGCCAGCCATTTACCGAAGTGCTCATGGAACTGGAACGCATCGTCCATCAGCAAGAAAGTGAAGACCACGGCCACGCCGATGTAACTCACCTCGCGGGTGCGTCGGAACAGACCGACCATGCACAGCGCGACCCAGAATTGTTTGACGTATTGATAGGCCTCCGGCACGCCATTGTCGGCTTCCAGAGAAAACGGCCGGCCGCGCAACAGCCCGGTCTCGACATAAATCACGTGCAGCAGGATGAACGCCAGGTCGGCGGCCACCAGCATGATCAGCAGAGTACGTGCCGTGGCCAGCAGGGCCGGTTGTTTTTCTGGGGCAGCGAGAGCGTGCATGAAGCCGATCCGCGTGTGACACGTGTCAGCTTTTCACGATACACAGGCCCCACCCGCAAAGCCGGGCGTGGGTCACAAGGGCGGGCAATTACTCAGGGGTTGCCGAGCACGCGCTTGTAGACCAGCGCGTCTTCGCGACCGCCGGCGGCCTGGTAATAGGCTTTGCGCACGCCGACTTTGACGAAACCCAGCGACTCGTACAGCTTGATGGCGACCGGATTGGACGGCCGCACTTCGAGAAACACGTCCTGCATTTCGGCTTCCCTGGCACGGCTCAGCAGGAAGTCCATCAAGCGCCGGCCGACGCCGCCGCCACGCAGATCATTGCGGATACAGATGTTGAGAATGTGAGCTTCGCCGGCGCCGTAGGACATGATGCCGTAGCCAGCCACCTGCCCGTCGAACTCGACCACGCGGCACAGATAGCCCACGCGCACGCAATCGCGAAAGACCCCTTCGCTCCAGGGGAACAGGTACGAGGCGCGCTCGACCGTCACCACTGCGGGAACATCGACCAGCGTCATCGGCCGAAAGCGGACCGCTTGATACAGCGCGCTACGGTCGAGTTCGGCGCTCACGCCGTTGCCCCACTTTGCAACGTCTCGAAGGTACGCATGGCCAATAACAGATCGGCCCATGATTTACGCTTCTCCACCGGACTGCGTAACAGATAAGCCGGGTGGTAGGTAACCACCATCGGCCGGTTGGTTGCGATTCTATGCACGACGCCGCGCAGTTTGCCGATCGGCGTGTCGACATCGAGCAGCGTCTGCGCGGCAATGCGCCCGACGCACAGGATCAGTGCCGGATTCACCAGCTCGATCTGCCGATACAGATATGGAATGCAGGCGCGCACTTCTTCGGGTTTGGGATCGCGGTTGTTGGGCGGTCGCGATTTCAGGATGTTCGCAATGAAAACCTGCTCCCGTGCCAGGCCCACGGCCTTGAGCATGGAGTTGAGCAACTGGCCGGCGCGCCCCACGAACGGCTCGCCCTGGCGGTCTTCGTCCGCGCCGGGGGCTTCGCCAATGATCATCCAACGGGCGCTGCGATTGCCAACCCCGAAGACACCATTGGTACGTGTGGCGTGCAACGGGCACTTCGTGCAGGAAAGCACTGCGGTTGCAAGTTCGTCCCAGCCCAGCGTCGAGACCCCGGCATCGTCGCCGGGAACGACGACCTCGGGTCCGGGAACGACAATCCTGGGCTCGACGGCAGGTTCAGGCACGGCGCGCAGCGCTGGCGCCGATGCAACCGGAGCGGCGACCGCTGCCTCTTGCACAACCGCTGGGCGCGCGCTGCCGTCTCGACGTTCCCAGACGTCGATTTCGAGTGCCTTCAGGTAGGCAAGGCGGCGGGAATCCATGCGGGACGATGCGCTGTAGATGGTTATGGAGGAAGCTTACCGGCACCCGCCCCGCTAGACCATCGGCAATCGCATTCACCCACAACCCAAATCGCGATCCCTTAGGGAGGCGGCTTCGATTGACTTGGTCTCGCGAACAGGGGCGTCATCAAGTTCCGGGTAGTCGAAGCGTCCGGCTGAGGCTCTAACGCCTTAGGGGCCTTCCGCGACCCGCTTCTTGCGGGTCAGTTTGCGCCACAACCAGTGCAGTGGCGCGGACGCGGCGTACAGCCCGAACAGGGTGAACAGTGAGACCGGCGCCAGCGAGATGAGTACGTAAATCAATGGGATCAGCGCCGCGTACATCCACGGGATGCGGCCCCGCATGTTCAGCTCCTTGCCGCTCCAGTAGGAGAACTTGCTGACCATCAACGCGCCGCTACAGATCGTGATGCTGAACGCCAGCGCCAGCGCCCACAGCCCGGTGACTGGGAATTCGCTGACCAGCCAGATGAAGCTGGCGACAGTGGCCGCCGCGGACGGGCTCGGCAAACCCTCGAAGTAGCGCTTGTCGGCGGTAGCGGCGCGAGCATTGAAGCGCGCCAGGCGTAAGGCCGCGGCGACCGCAAAGAAGAAGCAGGCGAGCCAGCCGAACCGGCCCCAGAACTTGCCGTAGCCGTAGATGCGCTCGATGCCCCACTGGTACACGACGATCGCCGGCGCGAGGCCGAAGGCGACCATGTCGCAAAGGCTGTCGTACTCCTTGCCGAAGTCGCTCTGGGTATTGGTCCAGCGGGCGACGCGGCCATCCAGGCCGTCGGCAATCATGGCCACGAAGATGGCGATGCCTGCGTTGGAGAAATTGCCGTCGATGGCGGCCACGATGGCGTAGAAGCCGCCGAACAGCGTGCCGGTGGTGAACAGATTGGGCAACCAATACACGCCGCGGCTCGGCTGCCGGGTCTCGGCCGGCTGCTCAACGTCGCTACTGTGATATTCGGCGCTCATGTGTTTCGGGCAGTCCTGTTGAGGCGAGTCCGTCAGGGCGGTCCTGCGGACATCCTGTCCAGCGCCGCTCCTTAGGAACGGCGGATGCTGGATGAATGTGCCGACACGCGCCAGGTTCCGCCTTGCCCCCCATCGGGGCACAGGATGGCCGGTGTGACGCGCTCGATCTATCGCTGTTTGCGCGCATGATATTGTGCGGCCCGCAATGCGCACAACATACACGGTCGAAGAGTGATTGCACTGCGCTGCCTGTTGCCGACACTGCTGAGCCTGCTTGCCCTGCCCGCGCTGGCCGATCGGCAGCAGGATCCTGCGCTCGGCAGATTCCTGCAGAACACCCTGGCCGAAAGCCCCTGTTTCGAAGATGAATTCGAAAAGAAGGTGTGGCGGGCGGCGATGGAGCCGAAGCTGCTCAAGGTGGTCAAGGACGACACCGAGCGCGACGAAATCCTGCATCACGTGTTCTGCGAAGCCCGCCGTCTGCAGTTACCGCCCGGCCTGGTGATGGCCGTCATCGACGTCGAAAGCCGCTTCGATCGCTGGGCCGTGTCCTCGGCGGGCGCCGTCGGCCTGATGCAGGTGATGCCGTTCTGGCCCAATCAGCTCGGCATGACCAACCAGGAGCTGGTGCGCATCCCGCAGAACGTGCGCATGGGCTGCACCATCCTGAAGTTCTACCTGGATCGGGAAAAGGGCGACTACACCAAGGCGCTGGCGCGCTACAACGGCAGCGTCGGGCGTCGCAACTACTCCGACCTGGTGCTCGTAAGACTGGCCAACCGCTGGCAATACAACTGAAAATTTCAGCGCTGGGCGAAGCCCACCGGCAGGTCCTCGAGATCCTCGAGCACCAGTTCCTGAACTTCCACGAGCTTCACTTCCGAGGCGGGCGAGCCGCGCCAGAGCCAGTCGAGCAGTCCTTGCACGGACTGCGGCTCACCGACTGCCAACACTTCCACCCGCCCGTCGGGCAGATTGCGGGCATAGCCAGCGCAGCCCAGCTCGGTAGCTTTCTGACGCGTGGAGGCGCGATAGAACACGCCTTGAACCCGGCCGGAAACGAAGCAACGACGTGCGATGAGAGTCGACATCGCGAAATGATAACCGCTCAGATCAGCTGGAGCCGCGGTCGTCGGCAGTGCGGGTGGAGCTGAGCGCTTCGGCGGCCTTGCCGCGGGCGGCGATCGCATCCCGGCGGGCTTGTTTGTAAGCGCGCTTCTGCAGGTTGTCTTCCGCGCTGTTCAACAAGGTCTCGGCTTCGATCAGGGAAGGGGGCGCAGCGGTCGACGGACCGGTGGCATCGCGTGCCGCCTTGATGGCCTGGCGAGCGTTGCTCATCTCCTGGACTGGAGCGCCGGCGCAGCCAGACACGCCCACGCTTAGGCCCATGCCGAGCATGAGTAACGCCAAACAACGAAGGAATGACTGACTTACCATGGCGATTTTTGCAATCGACCGTAGCAATCACAATCTACACCGTCAAGGAGCACCTGAATACAATGCACGCGCCTCGACTGTGCGCCTCGCGTTGCATTCCACCCACATGACGCGTGCAGCGAAGGCCTTTCGGAGCAATCGCGCGCATGGCTGAAATTCTGGTGCTGTTTTATTCACGCAAAGGCATGACGGCCGAGCTGGCTCGGCAAGTGTGCCGGGGCATCGAGTCCGTGCCCGGCGCAAAGGCTAAATTGCGCACAGTTCCGCAAGTCACCACGGTGATCGAGCAACTGGAGCCGGCGGTGCCGAGCGAAGGTCCGCCATTCGCGACGCACGAAGATCTGCGCGAATGTGACGGTTTGGTGTTAGGCAGCCCGACACGGTTCGGCAACATGGCCGCGCCCCTGAAGTACTTTCTGGACGGCACCAGCGCGTTGTGGGCCAGTGGCGCGCTCGCCAACAAACCGGCCGCTGTGTTTACTTCCACGCAGACCATGCATGGCGGCCAGGAAACAACGCTGCTCAGCATGATGATGCCGTTGATCCATCACGGCATGTATATCGTCGGCCTGCCTTACACTGAACCGGCGCTCACGCACACTCGCTCCGGCGGCTCGCCATACGGCGCGAGTCATGTCGCCGGCCTCACTCCGGGTAAGCTCACCGACGACGAACGTTTGTTGGCGGCACTGCTCGGCAAGCGAGTCGCCGAGCTCGCGGTTCGTTTGTCCCCGGAACGTTGAGCGCACCCTCTTGAGCAATGAAACCCTGATCGCGCGGGCGCGCATCGTGGTCGTTTCGACCATCGGCATCCTGATCGCGTCGCTGGTCGCCTGGCGAGTGCAGAGCGGATTTTCCGTCGGCGACGGCGTGCTGATCGTGGTACTGACACTGCCTTTGTTGATCGCACTGCCGCGCCTGTTGGCGGGCCATCGGCGAACCTACGCCTGGATGTCGCTGGCCGTGACGCCATTTCTGATCGTGGCGATCACCGAAGCGGTCGCCAATCCCGCCGGGCGCCTCTGGGCCGGCCTGTGCCTGGTGGTGGCGTTCCTGTTGTTTGTTTTGCTGATCGCCTATCTGCGCCTGACACGCGGGCACAATTAAAGCGCGAGGCGACGTTCGAGCACTTCTTTCACGAAGCGCACGGTCAGACGGCGTTGTGCCACCAGTGACGCCGCGTCGAGCTCATCGAGTACGGCATAGAGATGAGTCATGTCGCGGGGCAGCCGTCGCAACATGAACTGCGCGGTCTCATCGGGTAATTCCAGACCGCGCAGCTGCGCCCGCAATCGCAACGCTGCGATCTGTTCCGGCTCATCCAGAGGCTGCAGTGTCAGCACCAGCCCGCCATTCAGTCGCGAGCCCAGATCGCGCAGCTTGAACGGCAGCGCGGCCGGCGGCGCCGTACCTGCGACGAGCAACTTCCCGCCCCGCTCGTCCAGCTCGACGTGCAAGCGAAACAAAGCCCGTTCCCATTGCTCGCGCCCGGCGAGCACTTGCGCATCGTCGAGACAAACAATGGCAAGCTCACCGAAACCGGCCAGCAGCTCTTCGCCGAGCTCGATCACTTCCGGCAGCGGCAAATAAGCGGCGGTCTGCCCTTCGCGAGTCGCGCGAGCACAGACAGCCTGCAACAGATGAGTCTTCCCGGTGCCGGGCGCGCCATGAAGCCATGTGCACGTGGGAGCGCGCGATCGCTCGCCTCCCGGCAATGCCAGCAGCGCATCGACGGCCAGCCGATTGCGGCCGGCGTAATAGCTCTCGAATACCGAGCTGTCCGGCAATCGCACGCCTAACGACAACTGCGTCGACTGAATCATCAAGTGAGCCCGCGTTGCTGACGACTGGCATCGATTGCCTTGCGCGACCACGTGACGACGTAATCGATACCACTCACCACCGTCGTCACGAACACCAGTGCCCCAAGAATCATCAACGCAATGTCGGGCTGCCACTCACCCGCTCGCGCCGCGACCGCCAGCAGCAAATACAGAATCTGGCACAGCGTGTTGATCTTGCTGATGACGGTCGGATTGCCATGCGGATAGCCGTACAGCGCGTTGTAACCGATCGCGCCCGCGGTGATCGTCACATCGCGCAGCACGGCCGTCGCGGCCAGCCACACCGGCACGATGTCGAGCACTGCGAGGATGATGAACACGCTCACCAGCAAAATCTTGTCGGCGAGCGGATCGAGCACCTTGCCCAGCTCCGACATCCAGCCGCAGCGCTTGGCGAGAAAGCCGTCGAGTCCGTCGGTGAACCCGGCGAACGCGAACACCAGCAATGTGAGCTTGTACTCGCCGGCGTTCAGCAGCCAGGCGATGGGCACGACCAGCAGCATGCGCAAAATGCACAATGCATTGGGAATGTGCCGCATGGCGAACGCCTACTTTTTAGGAATGGTTCAGGGGCGATACCGGAACGACAGCCGCGCACCCGTCGGTGCGGCGCCATCGTCTTGCGCTACCAGTCGGCTGTCGAGCGCGATCGCACGACGCAGTGTGGCCGCGTCGCCGCGCACGGCGAGCTTGAAGCGCATTGTATCGCCGGACACTTGTTCCAAGGCGACGGCGCGCACCAGCGTCATGCCTTCCAGATAATTCAGCGTGCTCGCGTACGCGTCGAGATCGCCGATTCCGGACACCTCGACGACCACATTGCCCAGCGAGGAGCCCGACGCGGCGAACATCCGGGCGAACGTGTCGGCCGCCAGATGAATGCCGTCCTCCATGCCGCCACTGGCCTGCGCCGAACCCTCGCTCGACAGCAACGTCCAGCGCACCGCCGCGCCTTGCGAACGGCCGAGCAAGGCCGCGTTGGCGCCATAACGCTCGGCTTCCTGAAGCGCGCTGGTCTCGTCGAAGCCTTGCGGCGGCACGGCCGGCCACTTCAACGGCAGGCCCCGCTCGCGAGCGACCTTTTCCAGGCTGTCCTTCAGCGCATTCGGCTGATCGCCGCTGATCCAGTAGCTGTAGCCGCTGGGATCGATCACGTTCAACAGCACCAGGGTCGCGGGACGTTCGCGCCCCCAGATCGGCAGGCCCGCGTCCTGGAGCAGCCGGTCCACCGAAACGCTGTCGAAGCCCACCTGCAGCACGTTATCCGCGGTGTAGCCGAAGCGTTGGACATATTTGCGGGGGTCGCTCAGCGCCGCGCCGAGCCGCGCCGGCGCCTCACGCTGACCACTGACGCGCACCACCACCGTCTTCAATGCGTCGACGAAAGCAGCGTCGCGCGCGTTGTTCAGCACGGGCTGGTCGGTTTCGTACAGGTCCCCAAGCGTCACCGCGCCCACGGGCAAAGCGGCCGCCAGCAGCGCCCATGCCGTGCACAACGACAGCCAGCGAATCAACGCTTTTGTCCTACTCATCTCTCGGAAGCCCATCCTTTACAAAGTCCACCCTGAACGGCGAGGTCCCAACGCCGAGCAACGGCGTGTAAAATAACACACCCCCTATCCACCCCCGCGGCACCCGCCCGTCATCAACGATCGACTGATCCAACCATGCAACCCTCCGAGCCGATCACCTACAAAGACGCTGGCGTCGATATCGAAGCCGGCGATGAACTCGTCGAGCGCATCAAGCCGGCGGTCAAGCGCTCGATGCGACCCGAGGTGCTGGGCGGCCTGGGCGGATTCGGCGCGCTGTTCGAGATTCCGCTGGACCGCTACAAGAAGCCGGTGCTGGTATCGGGCACCGACGGCGTCGGCACCAAGCTGCGCCTGGCCATCGAGACCGGCCGGCATGCCACGATCGGCATCGATCTGGTCGCGATGTGCGTCAACGACGTCGTCGTGCAAGGCGCCGAGCCACTGTTCTTCCTCGATTACTACGCCACCGGCAAGCTCAGCGTCGAAGTCGCCGAGACCGTAATCAAGGGCATCGTCGAGGGCTGCATTCAGGCGGGCGCCGCCCTGATCGGTGGCGAAACGGCGGAAATGCCCGGCATGTACGCCGACGGCGACTACGACCTCGCCGGCTTTTGCGTCGGCATCGTCGAGAAGGACGGCATCATCGATGGCCGCAGCACGCGCCCCGGCGACGTAATCATCGGCCTGCCCTCCTCGGGCCCGCATTCCAACGGCTATTCGCTGATCCGCAAGCTGATCAAGACCAGCAAGGCCACCCCGGCCACCAAGATCGACGGCGGCCTGCTGTACGACGCGCTGCTCGCGCCGACGCGCATCTACGTGAAGCCGTTGCTCGCGTTGGCGAAGACCGTGCCGGTCCGCAGCTTTGCGCACATCACCGGCGGCGGGCTCACCGAGAACATTCCTCGCGTGATTCCGAGCGGATTGGAAGTGATGCTGAGCTCGCAAACGTGGCAGCAGCCCGCGGTGTTCAGCTGGCTGCAAAAGGCCGGCAGCATTCCAGCAGCCGAGATGTATCGCACGTTCAACTGCGGCATCGGCATGACGGTGTGCGTCGCCGCTGAACATTGCGACAAAGCGATGCGCTCGCTTGCTGAACACGGCGAGACGCCGATCGTCATTGGCGAAGTGCGCCGTGGCGACGGCGGCGTAGTCATTCGCAGCTGACGCACTCAGGAATGACGTCCGTCGCCGGCGGTCCACCGCAAACCAAACTTCCGATCGTCATCTTGATCTCGGGTCGCGGCAGTAACATGCACGCGATCGCGGAACGGGCGGCGAGCGGTGAGCTGCCCGTCGAAGTCCGCGCGGTGATCAGCGACAAGGCCGAAGCCGCCGGCCTC
Source organism: Steroidobacter cummioxidans (assembly GCF_003104955.1). Classification (NCBI taxonomy): domain Bacteria; kingdom Pseudomonadati; phylum Pseudomonadota; class Gammaproteobacteria; order Steroidobacterales; family Steroidobacteraceae; genus Steroidobacter; species Steroidobacter cummioxidans. Next base: position 217,149 of record NZ_LSRW01000012.1, read on the forward strand.
GCCACGGCCGCGGCAATGGATATTCCCACTCGCTCGCTGGCAGCGCGCGAGTTTGCGGATCGGCCGAGCTATGACCAGGCGCTGGCAGCGCTGGTGCAGAGCTTCGAGCCCAAGCTGGTCGTACTGGCGGGCTTCATGCGCATCCTCAGCCCCGGCTTCATCGCCGCGTTTGCCGATCGCATCCTCAACATTCATCCATCGCTACTGCCTTTGTACCGAGGCCTGCACACCCATCGGCGCGCGCTCGAGGCCGGCGACAGCTTGCATGGCTGCAGTGTGCACTTCGTCACAGAGGAACTTGATGGAGGGCCGCTCGTTATTCAATCGCAGGTGAAAGTCCTGCCCGGTGACAGCGAAAGCAGCCTTTCAGCGCGAGTTCAGCAGCAGGAACACAGGATCTATTCGCAGGCCATCGACTGGTTTGCCCGCGGTCGCCTGCAGTTGCGCGAACAGCGGGCCTGGCTCGATGGCCAACCGCTGGCAGCTCCGGTAATCCAGCCGCTGGCCGATTGAGCGATCGAGGTGACGAATGCGACGACTGGTTCGAGTGACCACGTTTCTATTCGCGACGCTGCTGCTGGCAACCGCAGCGAAGTCCGACGTCATTCTTCCCAAGCCTTTTACCGCGGTCTATGAAGTCAGCTATCGCGGCATGCGCGCCGGCCTGCTGACGCTCAAGCTGTCGCGGGATGATGCGACCGGTCGTTATACGTATCAAACAACCGCCGATCCTTCCATGCTCGCGCGCTTCTTCGTCAGCAGCGCGGCAATGGAGCGCACCGTCATGGAGATCGGCCCCGACGGGGTGCGGCCCCTCGAATGGCAATTCGACGATGGCAAGTCCAGCACCGCGAAGGACGGTCACCTCAAATTCGACTGGGCCCGCAATGTCGCCACCGGCGAGATCGAAGGCGAGAAGATCGAACTGCCGCTGGAGCCCGGCCTGCAGGATCGGCTCTCCATTCAAGTCGACGTGGTCACTTCCCTGCTGCGCGGCGAACAACCCGGCACCATTCCGCTGATCGATGACAACCGCGTCAAACGCTATAACTATGTGAAGAAAGAAACAACGTCGATCGACACCAAGCTTGGCAAACTCGACGCCGTCGTTTACGAAAGCACCCGCGAGGGCTCGGATCGCCAGTCCCGCTTCTGGATGATCCCCAGCATGGAATACGTCGCGGCCCGGGCCGAGCAGATCCGCAAAGGCAAGGTCGAGACGGTGATGGTGCTGCAGTCGGTCAAATGACCGGCGCCGTTATCATTTGATAACGATTCGATAATCAAGAATCCCCGCTCTATCGCAACCGGGCCGCCCACCGCCGGGATTCGACCACAAGCGCCGATTCGCACGGCGGAACTTGTTTATTTTCCACCCATTGCTCAGGCACGTCGCCCTTTGGAGACCTGCCATGGCCACAGTAGTTCACGAGCATCTGGACGTCATTCCTGTTTCGGGCTTCAAGATTTCCTGGGGCGGCATCTGGGCAGGCATGCTCACCGTGCTGGGCACGTTGCTGGTGCTGACGACGCTGGGTGTCGCGGTCGGCGTCTCGGCCGTCAATCCCGGACAAACTCAGGCCGGCACATTCGGCACGGGCGCGGCCATCTGGAGCGGCATCTCTCTATTGATCGCCCTGTTCGTAGGCGGAATGGCCGCGACGCGACTGGGCATGGTCTTCGACCGAGCCGCCGGTGCATTCGAAGGTGCCCTGGTGTGGGTACTGAGCATGCTGGTGGTGTTATGGCTGGCCAGCAGTGGCGTACAACTGCTGGCGAGCGGCATCTCCAGTCTGTTCGGCGGTATCGGCCAGACCGTCGGCGCATCGCTTTCCAATATGGAGAATCTGTCTACCGGCGATGTGCAGCAGATACTGAACCGCCTGAACGATCCGCAGACCGCTCAGACCATCGCAGCAGCCACCGGTATGTCCGAGCAGGAAGTACGCGCGCAATTGAGCGACGTATCACGACGCGTTGAGGCCGTGCGCGACAATCCGCAACAAGCAGCGGCGCAAGTCCGGCAAGGCACCGCGCAGTTGATGGACCGGGCCCGTGCACAACTGCCCGCCATGGCAGAGCGAGCCCAGGCAGGAGCGACCAAGGCGGCGTGGATCACCTTCGTCGCGCTGATCGTGTCGCTGGCCGCAGCAATTGCCGGTGCAATGCTGGGTCGCAAGCGGGTGGTCAATGCTCTGGCGCACTCGGATGTCCCTTCCGAGATCTTCGCCGGCCAGGAACGTAGCGGCGATCGCGTCAGGCCCGAAACAGGCAGGCCGCTACGTTGAACCCCTGACGTGGTTCAGGCGCGGGGCAGTGTCACGCCTTGCTGGCCCTGATACTTGCCCCCGCGATCCTTGTATGAAGTCTCGCAGACTTCATCGGACTCGAGGAACAGCATCTGCGCGACGCCTTCATTAGCGTAGATTTTCGCGGGCAGCGTAGTGGTGTTGGAGAACTCGAGAGTCACGTGACCTTCCCACTCGGGCTCCAGCGGCGTGACGTTCACGATGATGCCGCAGCGCGCGTAGGTGGACTTGCCGAGGCAGATCGTCAGCACGTTGCGCGGGATGCGGAAATACTCGACGGTGCGGGCCAGTGCGAACGAGTTCGGCGGGATGATGCAAACATCCGAAGTCACATCGACGAAGCTCTTCGAATCGAAGTTCTTCGGATCGACGATGGTCGAATTGATGTTGGTGAAGATCTTGAATTCATTCGCGCAGCGCACGTCGTAGCCGTAGCTGGACGTGCCGTATGAAATGATCTTGCCGTGGCTGGCGGTGCGCACCTGCCCCGCTTCGAACGGCTCGATCATGCCCTCGGCCGCCATGCGACGAATCCAGCGATCAGACTTGATGCTCATGTTTTTGAAATGACCAATGACTAAGGATTGATGACTGGCGCCGAGGCGCGGCTCAAGTATCTTCGGTCGAAATGTTCGGAAACGCCGCGGTGGGCTGCAGGCCGGCAACGACCAGACGAGCCGCCGTGCGCCGCGCCAGATCGATGTAAGCACGCCCGATCTTGCTTTCCGGCTCGCTTACCACCGTGGGACGACCACCGTCGACCTGTTCGCGAATCCGAATGTCGAGCGGCAGCTCGCCCAACAGCTCGACGCCATATTGTTCGGCCATGCGGCGCCCGCCGCCGGCGCCAAAGATATGTTCTTCGAAGCCGCAGTTCGAGCACACATGGGTGCTCATGTTCTCGACCACGCCCAACACCGGCACCTCGACTTTCTCAAACATCCGCAATCCCTTGCGGGCGTCGAGCAGCGCGATGTCCTGCGGCGTGGTCACGATCACCGCGCCACTCACAGGCACGCGCTGAGACAGCGTGAGCTGCGTATCGCCCGTGCCCGGCGGCATGTCGACGATCAGATAGTCCAGCTCGCCCCAGCGAGTGGTTTCGAGCAGCTGCACGAGCGCCTGCGTGACCATGGGTCCGCGCCACACCATCGGCTGCTCCACATCCACCAGGAACCCGATGGACATGACCTTGATGCCGTAGGCCTCGGGCGCGAACATGGTTTTCTGGTCCGGGCTGGTGGGCTTTTCCTGGCTCAGGCCCATCATTTGCGGCTGACTCGGCCCGTAGATGTCGGCATCGAGCAAGCCGACCGCGGCGCCGTCATGTGCCAGACCGAGCGCCAGGTTCACCGCGGTCGTGGACTTGCCCACGCCGCCCTTGCCCGAGGCCACCGCGATGATGTTCCGGATCCCCTGAACGGGCTTCAGATTCTTCTGCACGGAGTGCGAAGCAACGCGCCAGCCGACATTGACCTGCAGCTGCTTCAGCCAGCTGAGCGAGCGGGCGCGACGCTCCAACTCGGCGGCAAGCTCGGTACCATAGCGGCCGGCGGGAAAGCCCAGCTCGACACTGACGACCGCGTCGCCATTGCTGACCTGGACGGTCTTAAGGGTATCGGCACGCTCCAGCGTCAGGCCGAGATAGGGGTCGACATAGGCGCCCAGTAGCTGGCGCAGCTCGGATTCGTGCACAGTAGTTTCGGAGCTCATCGAAATAGCCGTTCAGGACGCTGCCGGCGGGCCGCGGATTGTAGCGGATTTGGCCAAAAAGGCCGTGGGGATCCTGGAGGGGAAATGCCTGACCTGAACTTGATCCATGTTAGCCGTGGCATAATGCGCGGCAATATGCACGCGCACGGCAGCGGCGCCACTAAGAAACGGATACCAGACCCTCGATGAGTTTTTTTTCCGATCTCAGAGCCGAGCGCCTGATCGCCGAGATCCGCGGGATTGGGGACCCGCTGCATCCGGACTCGCAAAAAGCGCTACAAAAGCTCATCAAGATCGGCCCGGGCGCGATTCCCAAGATCCTCGACGCGCTGGCCGTGGCCGATCGCAAGGAAACCGCCGTCTACATCGATACGCTGACCCAGCTGATCGACAACAAGAGCTTTCCCATCCTCGCCCAGGGCATGGCCGAAGGCAGCCCGCGCACCGTCGCCGCGATCGGCCAGGCGCTGTCCGCCAGCCGCAATTACAGCGCCGCCCTGCTGATCGAGCTGCTCGGGCGGGACGACATGCCCAAGCCGACCATTCTCGAGGTGATCGCAGGCCAGAAGGGCCGCTTCACCGTGCGCGACCTGCTGCAGCACGCCTACAGTCAGGAAGCGAACGAAAAGGCCGCGCTGTTCAAGATCGTCGGCGAGCTGGCCGACGACAGCTCGTTGCCCGAGCTGATCAGCCGCATCGAAGGCAAAGACTCGACCGCCCGCATCCACATCATCAACATCCTGGCCCGCTTCAACCGGCCGGAGGTGTCGCAGGCCATTCAGACCCAGCTGCGCGACCCGAATAAGATGATTCGGCAAGCCGCGCTGAATGCGCTGTCGAAGATGGACGGCCCGCTGCACATCGGACCGATCTGCGCGCTGCTGCGTGACCCGGACCTGGAAGTCGCCAACCGCGCCATCGACGTGGTGGTGCGCGCCAAGGACCCGGACACGATGAAATATCTCATCGAGGTCCTCAAGGACGAGAACGAGTACGCCCGCCGCGCCGGCGTGGAAGTGCTGAACCATCTTGGCACCGCCAACGACATCAAACATCTGCTGCAAGTCATCAAGGATGACGACTGGTGGGTGCGCACCCGCGCCGCCGATGCGCTCGGCAAGATCGGCGGCCCGCGCGTCGTCGACGCCGTCATCGAGCTGATTCGCGACGAAGACGAAGACGTGCGCCGTGCCGCCATCGAGATCCTGAATCAGACCAAGGACGAGCGCGCCATCAACTTCCTGATCGAAGCCACCAAGGACAAGGACTGGTGGGTCAGCGAACGCGCCGTCGATGCGCTCGCGGAAATCGGCAGCAAGAAGGCCGTGCCCGCGCTGATGGATCTGCTGAAAACAGACAACACTCGCTCCCTGCCAACCGTGGCGCGAGCGCTCGGCAAGCTGGGCGATACGCGCGTCATCGAGTCGCTCGTGCATCTGCTGGATCGGCCGGAGAAAGAGATCAAGGTCGAAGCCATCAACGCCCTCGCCCGTCTCGCGGACGACAAGCGCGCCGATGCAGTACGCAGCTACATTCAAGCTGCGGGCTCCAATACCAGCGATCCGACCATCGAGCACGCCGCGATTCGCGCGATCGAAGACATCGACCTGCGCTACTCGAGCACCGCCGTCGCTGCCGCCATCAAGGCCGGTCGCACCGGCTCCGAGCCGGCGCGTGGCGCCGGCCGAACCATGGGCGCAGAACCGGCGCGCACGCTGCTGATCGATCGCGGCGACGTCGATCAGGTCATCAAGAAGGCCGAAGAGGCGGCGGCGGCCACCGCCAAGCTCGACATCGGCACGCTCAAGCCGGGCGATGTGGTCGAAGGCCGCTACAAGTTCATCGAGAAGATCGGCAAGGGCGCTTTCGGTACCGTGCTGTTGATGGAAGACACGGTGGTCGAGGAGCGGCTGATCCTGAAGTTCCTGAACCCGAACGTGGCGCAGGACGAAGAGATGATGAAGCGCTTCGTGCACGAGCTGCGCTACTCGCGCAAGATCACGCACAAGAACGTCATCCGCATTTATGACTTCCTGTACATGCGCGGCAACTACGCCATCTCCATGGAGTATTTCCCGTCGCACACGCTGGGCAGCGAAATCGTCAACGAGAAACCGTTGCCGCTGCCGCGCGCGATCCAGTACGGCATCGATATCTGCACCGGCATGACCGTCGCGCACCACGCCGGCATCGTGCACCGTGACTTGAAGCCTGCGAACATCCTCATCAATAACGAGGGGCTGCTCAAGATCGTGGACTTCGGCGTGGCCGCTGCGCAGAAGGAAGGCGACACGCAGCTCACCAAGACCGGTTACGTGATCGGCTCGCCCAAATACATGGCGCCCGAGCAGATCCTCGGCAAGAAGGTGGACGACCGTGCCGATATCTACAGCGTCGGCGTGATCCTGTACGAGATGGTTACGGGTGTGCCGCCCTACAGCCGCGGCGACCACATGTCGGTCATGTACCAGCACGTGCAAGGCAAGGCGAAATCGGCCATCGAGGTGAACCCGCAGCTGCCGCCGCCGCTCTCCGACCTGGTCAGCAAGGCCATGGCGGTGGACAAGACCAAGCGCTTCCAGAGCATGGACGAGCTGCGCATCGCGCTGGAAAAAGCGCTGGCCTGAGCGGTGCGCCGGCGCGCCCCTGCCCGGCGGCATCGGTAGCGGGCGACGGATTTTTGACGGTACGGCGGCACCTGGCAGTGCCATTGATCGCCCGTCCTCCCCCGTTGGTCGCAATCTGAGTAGCGGCGACCCGCCTTTACACGGTAGGCTCCTGCCCGCCACGGACCTCAAGTTCTTTGCATGGCCCGAATAGACGCCTTTCTCAAGCTCGGCACCGATCAAGGGTGTTCCGACATCCACTTCGCGGTCGGCCTGCCGCCCATGTTGCGAATGCATGGCGATCTGCTGCCGATCAAATTCCGCGACCTGAGCCAGGCCGAGCTGGAAGGCTACATCGTCGAGATCATGAATCGCGGCCACCAGGAGCAGCTGCGCCGAGGCCACGACGTTGACTTCTCCTACGTCGCCGCCAACGGCGGGCGTTTCCGCGTCAACGTGTTCCGCAAGGAAACGGGCGTCGGCGCCACGTTCCGCGCCATTCCGTCCGACGTGCCGACCATCGACCGGCTGTCGCTGCCGCCCATCGTCAAGAAGCTGTGCGACAACCACCAGGGCATGATCCTGGTCACCGGCTCTACAGGTACGGGCAAGTCGACCACGCTCGCGGCCATGATCGATTACCTCAACTCGACGCGCCGGCTGAACATCATCAGCCTGGAAGACCCGATCGAGTTCGTGCACAAGAGCAAACAGAGCCAGGTCATCCAGCGCGAGCTGAACACGCACCTGCCGTCGTTCTCCGAAGGCGTGCGCGCGGCCATGCGCGAAGACCCCGACGTGATCCTGGTCGGCGAGTTGCGCGATGCCGATACGATTCGCTGGGCCATGACCGCCGCCGAAACCGGCCACCTGGTGCTCGGCACGCTGCACACGACCGGTGCGGTGAAGACCATCGACCGCGTCGTCGACGCGTTGCCCGCCGACGAGCGCGAACAGACCAAGGCGTTCCTTGCCAACAGCCTGATCGCCGTCGTCACGCAGGTGCTGGTGAAGACCGCCGATCAACGCGGCCGCAAGGCCATCTGCGAGATCATGGTCGTCACCCGCGCGATCGGTAAGCTGATCCAGACCGATCAGACCCACCAGATCCCCTCGCAGCTGCAGATGGGCAAGGATCTGGGCATGCAGATGCTCGATCAGTCGCTGCTGGCCAATGTGCAGGCCAAGGAAATCGATCCCGACGACGCCTACGTGTACGCGAACGACAAGAAGCTGTTCGCGCGCTTCGTCACCGATACCAGCGTATTGCCCAAGCTCGACCTGGCCCCCGGCTGATTATGAGTACTGAAGCTAGCCAAGCCGCAGCAGCGGGCGCGACGCAGAGCACATACGTGCCGCGTAAGATCGACGAGTTCCTCAAGGAAGTGCTGAGCAAGAACGGCTCGGACCTGCACTTCATCGCCGGCGATCCGCCGCGCATTCGTTTGTATGGCGAGCTGCACAACCTGCGGCCCGAGCCGCTGGCAGCACAGTTCGTGGAAGAAACATTGCGCGAGATCATGCCGCGCGCCGCGCAGATGCGCCTGGAAGAAAAGCATGGCGCCGACTTCGCGTACATTATTCCTGGTGTCTCGCGCTTCCGCGTCAACGTCATGCGCCATTTGTATGGTTTGGGCTGCGTGTGCCGCGCCATTCCTTCCAAAGCCCTGACGCTGGATCAGCTCGGTGTGCCGGATGCGATCCGCAACCTGTGCAAAGTGAACAACGGCCTGATCCTGGTGACCGGCAAGACCGGCTCCGGCAAGTCGACCACGCTGGCCGCGATGATCGACGACATGAACGCGCGCTTGAAAGGCCACATCCTCACCATCGAGGATCCGATCGAGTTCGTACATCAGCGCAAGAACTGCCTGGTGAGTCAGCGCGAGATCGGCACGCACAGCCCGTCGTTCTCCGAGGCGCTGCACTCCGCGCTGCGTGAAGATCCCGACGTGATCCTGGTCGGCGAGTTGCGCGACTACGAAACCATGAGCATCGCGGTCACCGCGGCCGAGATGGGCATTCTGGTGATGGGCACCTTGCACACCAACGGCGCCGCGCCCACAGTGGATCGCATCGTGAACGCCTTCCCGGCGGATAAGCAGTCGCACGTACGAGCGATGCTCTCGACCTCCTTGCGAGGCGTGATCTCGCAGCAGCTGATTCCCAGGGCCGGCAAGCCGGGCCGCGTCGCCGCCCACGAAATCCTGGTGAACACCCCGGCCGTGGCCAACCTGATCCGCCAGGGCAAGCTCGACCAGCTCGAGAACGCCATGCAGAGCGGCGCCGCCTTCGGCATGCGCCTGATGGACAGCGCCATTCAGGATTTGTTGGACAAGGCCATCATCAGCGGCAAGCACGCCTACCAGAAGGCCATCAACAAGGCGAAGTTCGAGCAGTTCAAGGACGTGGGCTGAGGCAAGCAGCGCCCGGGTGCGGGGATTTCCTCTGAGGGTTCGCTACCAATTGGTATTCGCTACCAATCGGCATTGAATACCCAAAGTCAGGCATAATTTCAGTCCTTTGCCGCCGCCTCCCGCGCCTAAATGACTGCCGCACCTCGTAATTATTTCGTCACGACCGCCCTGCCGTACGCCAATGGACCGTTCCACATCGGTCATATCATGGAGTACATCCAGGCCGACATCTGGGTGCGGTTCCAGCGCTTGCAGGGGCACAAGGTCCACTGGATGGGCGCGGACGACGCGCATGGCGCCCCCATCATGCTCAAGGCCGAAGCCGAAGGCATCACGCCGGAGGAACTGGTCGGGCGCATCGCCGCCGGCCGGCCGCGCTCGCTGAATGGCTTCCTGCTGAGCTTCGATCACTGGCACTCGACGCATTCGCCCGAGAACACCGAGCTGTCGCAGGAGATCTACCGCGCACTCAAGGCCAACGATCTGATCTATGACAAGCCGGTGGAGCAGTTCTTCGATCCGGTCAAGAACATGTTCCTCGCCGATCGTTACATCAAAGGCGAGTGCCCGAACTGTCATGCCCAGGATCAGTACGGCGACGCCTGCGAGAACTGCAGCTCGGTGTATGCGCCCACCGATCTGATCAATCCGTACTCGACCCTGTCCGGCGCCAAGCCGGTGCGCAAGAGCTCGGATCATTTCTTTTTCAAGCTGTCCGACCCGCGCTGCGTCGAGTTCCTCACGCAGTGGACCAAACGGTTGCAGCCGTCGGTCGCGAACAAAGCCGGCGAGTGGCTCAGCGGCAAGGGCGATCAGGAACTGGGCGATTGGGACATCTCCCGCGACGCGCCCTACTTCGGCATTCCGATTCCCGACGCACCGGGCAAATATTTTTATGTGTGGCTGGATGCGCCGGTCGGCTATCTCGCGTCGTTGAAGAACTACTTCACGACCGGTAAAGCGCAAGCCAACGGTGAGTCGCGCACTTTCGAGCAGTTCATCGCTGCGGATGACGTGCAGCAGATTCATTTCATCGGCAAGGACATCATCTACTTCCACACGCTGTTCTGGCCGGCGATGCTGAAATTCGCAAGCCGCAAGATTCCGGACAACGTGTACGTGCACGGCTTCATCACCGTGTCCGGCCTGAAGATGTCGAAATCTCGCGGCACCGGCCTGAGCCCGGTCCGTTATCTCGACCTCGGCATGAATCCCGAGTGGCTGCGCTATTACCTCGCCGCCAAGCTCAATGCGAACGTCGAAGACATCGACTTCAACCCCGATGACTTCGTGGCGCGCGTGAACTCGGACCTGGTCGGCAAGTACGTCAACATCGCCAGCCGCTGCGCCGGATTCATCACCAAACGTTTTGGCGGCAAGCTCAGCGCGCTCGATCCAGCTGCTCAACAGCTGCAGCAGGACTTCGTCAGCGACGCCGACTGCTGGAATCGTATCGGCGAGCTGTATGAAGGCCGCGAATTCGGCAAGGCGATGCGCGAGATCGGCACGTTGCTGGATCGCGTGAATCAATACATCGACTCGGCCAAGCCGTGGGAACTGGCGAAGGTCGCGGGCGAAGAGCAGCGACTGCATCAGGTCTGCTCCACTGCGCTCAATTTCTTCTGGTACCTCACTGTGCTGCTGGCGCCGGTGCTGCCGGAAACTGCCCGCAAGGTGCAGGGTTTCCTGCGGCTGAGCGATGCACAGATGCTCTGGGGCCAACACCAGTGGCTGCCGGCGGGTCACGAGATCGGCACCTACGAACATCTGCTCCAGCGCGTCGATGCGAAACAACTGGTCGCGCTGTTCGATACCGGCGAGCCGGAAGTGAAGCCGACTGCCAAGGCCACGACGGTCGCTTCGACCACTCCGGCCAAACCGGCCGAGACAAAGGCGTCCGCCGACGAACCGGTGGGCGAAATCGGCATCGAAGATTTCGCCAAGATCGATCTGCGGATTGCCAAGGTCGTGGCGGCCGAAAGCGTCGAGGGATCGGACAAGTTGCTGAAGCTCACGCTGGACGTGGGCGACAGCCAGCGTACGGTGTTCTCCGGCATTCGCTCGGCGTATGCGCCCGAGCAACTGGTCGGCCGCTTTACGCTGGTCCTGGTGAACCTGAAGCCGCGCAAGATGCGCTTCGGCACTTCCGAGGGAATGGTGTTGGCCGCAGGCCCAGGCGGCAAAGATATCTTCCTGCTCTCGCCCGACTCCGGCGCGACCGCAGGCATGAAGGTGAAATAGCACCGCGGCGGCACCGCTCAAACCATGTCCGCGCTTTTGCTCATTCTGCTCAGCGCCGTCCTGGTGAACGTGATGGCACTGACGCGCCTGCCCTCGTGGCGGCCGTTCGAAGCCGTCACGGGCACCTTCAAGGGCGCGCAGGGCCTCGCAATCGCATCGCTGCTTGCCATTCCCCTGGTGGCAGCGATCAGCTGGTCGCTGTCGACGTGGGTGCTGAAACCGAACGGGCTCGGCTATCTCAGAACGTTTGTATTCGTGATCGTCGCAGTGGCGGTGGTGCCGGTGGTCGAACTGATCATGCGACGCGACGGTCGCCTGCAACCGCAGCGCCCCGGCTTCACGCTGCTCGTGACCACCAACTCCGCCGTGCTCGGCATCGCGCTGATGGTGGACGCACGGATGCAGAACATCGTCGATGCCGTGTCATTCTCCGTCGCCATGGCCGTAGCGCTGGGCTTCTTGATGCTGGCATTCGCCGCCATGCACGACCGATTGCAGCATGCCGATGTACCCAGCGTGTTTCGGGACGCGCCGCTGGCGTTGGTCAGTGCCGGCATCATGGCGCTGGCGTTCATGGGCTTCACCGGACTGATTCAGGAATGACGACCTCGCGATGATTACCGCGCTCGTCACAATCATCGTGCTTGCGGCCCTCGCTGGTTTGGCGACGGCCGCCGCCGCCGGCGCGCCCAAAGAAATCTCATTGGTCGATCGCATCGACGCCTTGCTGCCCCAGACGCAATGCCGTCGTTGCACGTTCACAGGTTGCCGTCCTTACGCAGAAGCCATTGCGCAAGGCGCAGCCGATATCAACCAGTGCCCGCCAGGCGGCGAACGCACCGCGAAGGCACTGGCGAGCATGATGGGCGTGGAACCCAAGCCGGTCGGTAAGGAATTCGGCGTCGTTCCCGATCATCCGGCAGTGGCCTTTATCGAAGAGGACGCCTGCATCGGTTGCACCAAGTGCATTCAGGCCTGTCCGGTCGACGCCATCGTCGGCGCTTCTCGCCACATGCACACGGTGATCGCGGCGGACTGCACCGGGTGTGAGTTGTGCATTCCGCCCTGCCCGGTCGATTGCATCATCATGCGGCCGGCACCGACGGTCGCACAATGACCGCCAGGGAATTAGTCACCGGCGGTCTGCGCCTCGAAGCGCACAAGCAGCGTTCCACCAAAGCCCCGATCCGTGCCGCGAGCTTGACCGAGCGCTATGTGATTCCGCTCGATCAAAACTCGGGCCTGCCAGCACTCCCGCTCGTAAAGCCATCGGATCGCGTGCGCATGTGGCAGCCGATCGCTCAGCCCGCGCCGGGCATCAGCGCGTGGCTGCACTCGCCGGTGTCTGGCGAAGTGATTGCGATCGAACCTCGGCCGGCGCCGCATCGACTCGGCGCGCCCACGCTCAGCATCGTCATCGCCAATGACGGTCGGGATGAGCGGTTCGAGAACGCCGCCGCCGTCTGTTCATTCGAGCAAATTTCCCCAATCGAAGCCTGCGAGCACATCGCGCGCGGAGGCATCGTCGGATTGGGCGGCGCTGTTTTTCCCACTGCAAACAAACTCGCAAGCTCGCTGTGCGAGAACGGCCCGCTGCTGCTACTCAATGGCGCGGAGTGCGAGCCATACATCAGTTGTGACGAAATGCTGATGCGCGAGCGCGCCGAGGACATCGTGTTCGGCGCCCGAGCTTTGCTTCACTCGCTCTCCGCACCCAATTGCACGATCGCGATCGAAGACAATGTTCCGGAAGCGCAGGCCGCTCTGCTTCGGGCCATCGAGCAAGCCGGCGATTCCAGAATTCGAATCAAAGTCGTCCCAGCAATTTACCCCGCGGGCGGCGAGCGGCAACTGATTGCCACGGTGTTCGGCGTCGAAGTGCCTCACGATGGCTTGCCCTCGGACATCGGCATCGTCTCTCACAACGTCGGCACGGTCGCCGCCATCGCGCGTTGGATTCGCGATGGACAACCCTTGGTGAGTCGCATCGTGACGGTCACAGGGGACGGCGTCACCGAGGCTGGCAATTGGGAAACGCGGATCGGCACGCCGTTCTCCAGTCTCATTGCCGATGGCGGCGGTTACACCGAGCGCATGGCGCGGCTGATCATGGGCGGCTCGATGATGGGGACGTCGTTGCCTCATGACGATCTCCCAGTCGTGAAAGCAACCAATTGCATCATCGCCGCTTCCGCGTTGGATCTACAACCACGCGGCGCCGAGATGCCGTGCATTCGCTGCGGCAACTGCTCACAAGTGTGCCCTGCATTCCTGCTGCCACAACAACTGCACTGGTACTTACAACCTTTCGATGGCGATCAACTCGCCCGCCACGGCCTGCTCGACTGCATCGAATGCGGCTGCTGCGATTACGTCTGCCCCAGCCAGATCCCGCTGGCCGAACGATTCCGCGAAGCCAAGCCTCTGCTCACTCGCGAGCTCGACGCCCATCGCACCGCCGACGCCGCCCGCGCCCGCTTCCTCGCTCGCAACGAACGCCTCGCGCGCCTCGAAGCCGAACATCGTGCGAAACTGGCGGAGAAGCGGCGCCCCAAGAACGAGCCCACCTCATGACCTTCCCCACCGCCCCCGCACCGCACGTGGTCGCGCATGACAGCGTCGGGCGAGTCATGCGGATCGTTATTTATGCATTGCTGCCGACGGTGGCATTGCATGTGGTGTTCTTTGGCGTGGGCTTGTTGGTGCAGATCACGTTGGGCGCGGCAACGGCGCTGGTCGCCGAAGCGTTGGCGTTGCGCTTGCGAGGGAAGCCGATCGAGCCGTTCCTGAAAGATGGCAGCGCGATCGTGACAGCGATACTGCTGGCGCTGTGCCTGCCGCCGCTGGCGCCGTGGTGGCTGGTGGTGAGTGGCACGGCGTTCGCCATTCTGCTGGCGAAACATTTGTATGGCGGCCTGGGTGCGAACCCGTTCAATCCGGCGATGGTGGGTTATGCCGTGCTGCTGGTTTCGTTTCCTGTGCAGTTGCTGCAGTGGCTGCCGCCCGCGGGCATGGACATGGAACACATCGAGTTGACGCTCGGCGAAACGATTCAGACCATTCTTACTGGATCGCTGCCGTCGCGACTCACCTGGGACGCCGTCACGTCGCCGACGCCGCTCGACGCGTTGCGTACCGGTTTGAAAATGGGCATGACGATGGCCGAGGCGCAAGCGGCACCGATCTTCGGCACGCTCGGCGGTCGCGGTTGGGAATGGATCAATCTGGCGACGCTCGCTGGCGGCATCGCTTTGCTCGGGTTACGCATCATCCGCTGGCACATCCCCGTCGCCATGCTCAGTGCCATCGCGATCAGCGCCTCGCTGATGTACATGGTCGATCCGGGCAGCTACGCCGGCCCGATCTTTCATCTCACTTCCGGCGCGAGCCTGCTGGGCGCATTCTTCATCGCGACCGACCCGATTTCGGCCGCGACCAGCGATCGGGGTCGGTTGATTTACGGCGCCGGCATTGGCGTGCTGACCTACATGATCCGCACCTGGGGCGGCTATCCCGATGGCGTCGCGTTCGCCGTGTTGCTGATGAACTTGTCGGTGCCGCTCATCGATCGCTACACGATTCCGCGCATCTATGGCCACGCCCGCTGACAAGCGCAAGATCGTCAGACCGACGGTGACACTCGTCGTCATCGCGGCCGTGCTGACGGTCGGGCTGGTGACGTTTGCGAACCTCACGCGCGATCGTATCGCCCGCAATCAAGAGGTCTGGATCAAACAGCATCTGGACGCACTCGTTGCTCCGCAGAGCTACGACAACGACCCTCTCACCGACACGACCGAGGTCACTGCGCCCGACCAGCTCGGCACAGCTGCACCGGTCACCGCCTATCGCATGCGCAAGAACGGACTGCCGGTCGCGGTCGCCATTCGCTCGATCGCTCCCGACGGCTATCGCGGGCCGCTGGAATTGCTCGTCGCCATCGCGCCCGGCGGCCAGCTGATCGGCGTCCAGGTCATTCGTCACAACGAAACCCCCGGCCTCGGCGACGCGTTCGAGAATCGTGACGCCGGCTGGCTGGATAAATTTCGTGGCCTGTCGCTGACCAAGCCGCCGCAGCAGCGCTGGACCGTGCGTCGGGATGGCGGCGACTTCGATGCATTCACGGGCGCGACGATTACGCCGCGAGCCATCGTGAAGGCGGTGCGACGCACGCTGGAGTTTTATCAAGGCAATGAGGACCGTTTGTATCAGGACGGCAACCCTCGATGAATACGCCGGCAACCCCCAATGACGACGCGGAAGGCTTGAGCGTCAGGCCAGGCGCAGTCAGCAACCTCCCGCCGCCGCCTGCGAGACAGCGCGCGTTTGGCAGCACATTGCAACTGCTCGCGCTGTGCCCACTGCTCGCGGTGAGCGACACCGTCGTCAAAGGACTCGGCTTCGGCGCTCTGGTGCTGGTGATATTTCCCCTGGCGACCTTGCTACTCGGCGCCATCCGTCGCTGGCTGGATGACTCGATCGTTCTGCCCGGCAGCCTGCTCGTCACCGCAGGACTCGTCACGGCGGCGGAACTGTTCATGCGCGCGTGGTTTCACGATCTCGGCGCGTCGTTTGGCGTGTTCCTGCCATTGCTGGCCGTGAACATCGTGGTGATCGATCACCTGCAAACACCCGACGCGGCCCGTGGCACTGCACTCATCCGCAGCGTGCGCATTGCTCTCGGCATCGCTCTGACATTGATCGCGCTCGGCGTCGCTCGCGAACTCGTTGGCCGCGGCTCATTGCTGAGCGGCGCAGACGCCCTGCTGGGCACCTGGGCCGATCGTTTGGAGCTCAAGGTCTTCAGCGTCGACATGGGCTTTCTGCTCGCCCTGCTGCCGCCGGGCGCGTTTATTTCGCTGGGCCTGCTGATCGCCGCACGCAACTGGATAGCCAGCCGCAAATCCACCTCATCATGAACCGCAAAAAGATCGCCGCGATTTTCGAACGCCTCAAGGCCGCCAATCCCAAGCCGACCACCGAGCTGGAATATTCAACGCCGTTCGAGCTGCTGATCGCCGTAATTCTGTCGGCGCAGGCCACGGACAAGGGCGTCAATCTGGCCACGCGCGAGCTCTACAAACATGCCAACACGCCGCAGGCCATCCTGGCACTCGGCGTGGATGGGCTTTCGAAGTACATCAAGACCATCGGGCTGTTCAACACCAAGGCGAAGAATGTGATCGCCACCTGTCGCATTCTGGTCGAGCAGCATGGCGGCCAGGTGCCGGAATCGCGCGACGCGCTGGAAGCATTGCCGGGCGTCGGCCGCAAAACCGCGAATGTGATTTTGAATACCGCGTTCGGCCATCCAACCATCGCCGTGGATACACACATCTTCCGCGTCTCGAACCGCACCGGCCTCGCGCCGGGCGACAACGTGCGCGAGGTCGAAGACCACTTGTTGAAAGTCGTGCCGCCTGAGTACGCGCACGATGCTCATCACTGGCTGATCCTGCACGGTCGTTACACTTGCATCGCCCGCAAGCCGAAGTGCCCGGAGTGTGTGATTCTCGACTTGTGCGAATACAAGGAAAAGACGCCGCCGGAGATCAAGCCTGAGAAGCGAAGCATCTTTGCGCCGTCTAAACCCAAACGAGCAGTCACGAAACCGACCGTCGCGGCAACCAAGGCGAAGCTCGCTCAGAAACTTCGCAAGCGACGCGCGTGAGCACATCATGGATCGACGCACATTCATTCATCAGGCCGCGCTCGCCGGCATCGCCGCTCAGCTGCCCTGCTCTGCGAATGCCGACACTCCGCACAGTCAGTTCAATCGCAACTCCACGGCGGAGCAAGTCACGGCCGGCTTGAATCTCGCCGGCAAGACCGCTGTGGTCACTGGCTGCAACTCCGGCATCGGCTTTGAAACAATGCGTGTGCTCGCCTTACGCGGCGCTCATGTCATTGGCACCGCTCGCACGCTCGACAAAGGTAAAGAGGCTTGCGGCAAAATCAGCGGCAAAACGACACCCGTCGTACTGGAACTGACGGACTTCGATTCCGTGGTTGCTTGCGCGAACACCATTCGCAACATGAATGTCAGCATCGACATGCTGATTCTCAACGCCGGTATTATTCTCGACGACTGGCAGCAAGTGAACGGCATCGAAAAACAATTCGTGGTCAATCACCTCGGTCATTTCATCCTCACGCAGCGGCTGCTCGATCGGGTGATCTCGGCGGAGCAGGGCCGCGTTGTCGTGGTCGGCAGCGGCAATCATCGTGACGCGCCCCAGGGCGGCATTCAGTTCAACGATCTCTCTGGCCGCAACTGGTATCGCCGCGGCTACGCACATTCGAAACTCGCCAATGGCTTGTACTCGCTGGAGCTGTCACAGCGCCTCAGCAAGACTCGCGCGACTTCGAATTGCCTTTCGCCAGGGCCCGTCGACACCAACATCCGGCGCGACCTGCCCGCCAGCGCCACGCCGGCCAATCTCAAGTCGCCGGCGCAGGGCGCGGCCACGGTTTGTTATGTCGCCGCTCATCCCACGCTGAAACAGGTCAACGGCGAATACTTTTCCGACTGCAATCCCGCGCCACAAAGCGCTCATCAAACCGATCGCGCCATGTCTGCAAAATTGTGGCAAGTGTCGACAGAGTTGACACGACACCACCTCACTTGATCCGAACGCTTACTAGCAGCGCCGCCTGGCGCTAGAATCTCCCGCTCACGGCTGACGGCCCAGCCGAACAACAATCAATTGCAGCGGGCACGGCCGCCCTCGGGAAGATTCAAGTGATCGCTCAGCGGACTCTGGTTCTCGCATTGCTTGCGTTCGTCCTCGCCGCCTGTGGTGGTGGAGGTGGTGGCGGCAACAATCCGCCGACCACGACCCCGCCCCCTGGCGGTGGCTCACCAAACAATCCGCCTCCCCCACCACCACCGCCGATCGACTGGGAACAGTACAGCGCAGAGAACGCACGCCTGCGCATGCTCTTGACCGGATCGCAGCTGGTGATCACCTGGGTGGATATGTTCGAGGACGAGTTGAACTATCGCGTGGAGCGGCGGGTGGGCGAAGGCAGCTGGGAACTGGTGGATACGCTGCGGCCCATGGAGGGAGGGGAGACTTTCTGGGTTCGGACCGTGCCCGCCTCCGCCCGATATCGGGTGATGGCGACTCTGGAAGAACGCTCGTTACCCTTGCACTCGCCAGGCAACGAAACCGAGATCGCCATCGACCTGGCCCCCAGCAATCCCGTGACGATTCAGATCGACCAGGCCGAGCCGATACGTGGTGCGGCTCGCGTCAGTGTGCAGGACGCCGAATCTGCGCTATCGGTCTCGTATTCTCTCGACGGCACGCAGTTTGCCCGCGTGACAGGCGGTGGAACATTCGCCGCAACACTGCCGGCGCAACAGCTCGTCGACGGCACGCGCCAACTACGTGCGTTCGTCGAGATGACTCCTGGCCTGAGGGTCGCCTGGACGCGCGCGCTGCAAGT
The DNA here is from genome assembly GCF_003104955.1 of Steroidobacter cummioxidans. Lineage (NCBI taxonomy): Bacteria > Pseudomonadati > Pseudomonadota > Gammaproteobacteria > Steroidobacterales > Steroidobacteraceae > Steroidobacter > Steroidobacter cummioxidans. The sequence goes on from NZ_LSRW01000012.1 coordinate 235,887, forward strand.
AGACAACCCGGCGGCCGCGATACTGTTTCATCTGGTCGCCCCCTCTCCCACGCCCGCCCATCCTCTGCAACTCGTGGCGAATGCGTCCTCCGACGCCGGCATCGCCTCCGTGGAATTTTTTATCAATGGCAGTTCGGTGCACGTGGCAAGCGCGCCGAGCAGCGGCAGCAGTGAGTACGTTTATGACCTCGACACCACAACGTTGCCGCCGGGCGTGAATGTATTTCGCGTCGTCGCAACCGACAACGCGACTGGCACCGCCGAGGTCGAGCGCACGTATACGGTGGATGCGCCTGCCACGTTTGATGTCACAGGACTGTTCGACGGCATGATCACATCGGGCGACCGGGTCAGCATCCGCGGGGATTTCAGTGACGACCTCCCCGGCGCGAACCTGACCATCGACGCAGGCGATCTGGGGGTGTTGAGGACCCAGACCAGTCCATTCGCCGTGGATTTCGCGCTCGCCGGCGTGCCGCCCGGAGAGCATTCGGTCTCGATCCGACTGCAGGACGGATACGGCAGGATGACCTCGCGTTACTACAACGTCATTGTGCCCTCCACGTCGTTGAGCTATGAACTGCTCGCCAGGGACGCGGAACAGTTGCTGGCGGCGGACCGAGGCTCACTGCTGTACCGAAAGGCTTCCGGTGCAGTGGTGCTGAGAAATCCCGCCGGCGTAGAAACACAGTTTCCCGCCGCGACCTTTGGCAGCGCGACGTACCGGATGAGCGAAGGGCGCATCGTGGCGTACGGACAAAATCAACGTATCTACCTGCTCGACGCCTCCGGACAGGCGACTGATATCTCACAATCGCCGATTGCTCCCGCCTTCACCCCCACCAACCTGCCACGGCTGCGCGGCCCGTGGCTGAGCTGGGTGCAGGCTGGCGCTCCGACGATGTTCAGGGTCTACAACCTGCAGACCGGCATCTCCAGAGATGTACCGGTCGGAAACGTGATCGCAGGTGGCTGGCACGACATCGTTGCCACCCCGGGAAACGAGCAACTGCTGTTCGAGACTACCCTCAATGGCACCGCCGGAATCTACAGCCACAATCTGCAGACGAATGTCACGCAGCTGCTGGTCAGCGGCTCTGTCACCCGCCCGACCACCGATGGCATGCGCCTCATCTGGCTCGATCCCGCGCCTCCGACCACGGAACTATTCATCGCACCGCTGAGCAATCCTGCGGCGGCCGCCATGCTCAGTTCGGATGTCCGCGTTGCCTCGCTCGAAGGCGGAGTGGTCTATTGGATCGATCGTGACAACACGCTGCAGGTGAACGATGGCTCGGTCACGACAGAACTGATCGCGCAGGACAACCCGTACATCAACTGGTTCACTATCAGGAACGGTCGCGTGACCTTCACAGACGGTACCCGGATGCATACGTGGAGCTCCGCGAACGGAACGCGGCTCTGGCTGGATACGTTGCCATCAGCGTTGATGCAAGCCGATGGCGTCGCTTATTTCCGGACAGGGTCGAGCGGCACGCTTTATCGGGTGGCCCTGCCCTGAAGACCCGCGTAAGCGGCTAGAATCGCCGCATGCCGATCTTCGACACCCAATCCCGCGACCAACTGCGCCAGATGTACATCGATGCCTGGCGCAAGCATCGCGAGGGCATCCCGATGGAGCCGCTGGAAGCGCAGATCGCCGACGTGGTCGCGCTCCACCCTGAATATCAGGCGGCGCTGGAACGCTCGGACGACGTAGTCGACCGCGATTACAGCCCCGAGGGCGGCCAGTCCAACCCGTTCCTGCACATGGGCCTGCATCTGGCGGTCCGGGATCAGATCGGCACCGATCGTCCGCCCGGCATCCGGGCCGCTTTCGAGGCGCTGGCGGCGCGCCTGGGCGAGCCCCACGACGCCGAGCATCAGATCATCGAGCGCCTCGCAGAGGCGCTGTGGGAAGCGCAGCGCGCCGGTCGGCCGCCCGACGAGCAGGCTTATCTGCGACGCATCCGGGAGCTGGCGGGCCTTCGCATAAAGTGATGCCTGCGTTCGCGCTCCGCGTGGTGGCCGCATCAGGACGCGAATGGTAGATTCCGCCCCCTCGCGAGCCCTTCGAGCTCCCACGCCACGACCATGCCAGCCATCAAGCAAGACGATGTGATCCAGAGCGTCGCCGACGCCCTGCAGTACATTTCCTATTACCACTCGCCCGATTTCATCCAGGCCATGGCGGCCGCTTACGAGCGCGAGGAAAGCCCGGCAGCCAAGGATGCGATCAAACAGATTCTGGTGAATTCGCGCATGTGCGCCGAAGGCCACCGCCCGATCTGTCAGGACACCGGCATCGTCACCGTGTTCGTCAAGGTGGGCATGAACGTGCAGTGGACCGACGCCACGATGTCGTTGAGCGACATGATCAACGAAGGCGTGCGGCGCGCTTACAACCATCCGGACAACATGCTGCGCGCCTCGATCGTCGGCGATCCTTTGTTCGATAGAAAGAACACCAAGGACAACACGCCTGCGGTCATCCATATGGAAGTCGTGGCCGGCGATACGCTCGACATCGCAGTCGCGGCCAAGGGCGGCGGCTCGGAAAACAAATCCAAGATGGTGATGTTGAATCCGTCCGACTCCATCGTCGATTGGCTGCTGAAGACCGTGCCGCAGATGGGCGCGGGCTGGTGCCCGCCGGGCATGCTCGGCATCGGCATCGGCGGCACCGCCGAGAAAGCCATGGTGATGGCCAAGGAATCGTTGTTCGAAGCCATCGACATCCATGAGATCCGCGAAGCCGGCCCGAAGGACAAATTCGAAGCGCTGCGCCTGGAGCTCATGGACAAGATCAACGCCCTCGGCATCGGCGCGCAGGGCCTCGGCGGCCTCACCACCGTACTCGATGTAAAGATCAAACATTGTCCGACGCACGCCGCGTCGCTGCCGGTCGCAGTGATTCCGAATTGTGCCGCGACTCGTCACGCGCACTTCGTGCTCGACGGCTCGGGTCCTGCGAAGCTCGATCCGCCGGATCTCGAGCTGTGGCCGAAGCTCACGTATCAAGCCTCCGCTGAATCGCGCCGCGTGAATCTCGATGCGCTCACGCGCGAAGACGTGGCCTCGTGGAAGCCGGGCGAGCGCTTGCTGCTGTCGGGCAAGATGCTCACCGGTCGCGACGCTGCTCACAAACGCATCAACACGCTGATCGAATCGGGTCAGCCGTTGCCAGCGGGACTGGATTTCAAGAATCGCGTGATCTACTACGTCGGCCCCGTCGATCCGGTGAAAGGCGAAGTCGTCGGCCCCGCCGGCCCGACCACGGCCACCCGCATGGACAAGTTCACCGACATGATGCTCGGCAAGACCGGTCTGATCGCCATGGTCGGCAAATCCGAGCGCGGTCCCGAAGCCATCGAATCCATTCGCAAGCACAAGGCTGCATACCTCATGGCCGTCGGTGGCTCGGCGTATCTGGTGTCGAAGGCGATTCGTTCCAGCCGCGTGGTCGCGTTCGGCGATCTGGGCATGGAAGCGATCTACGAATTCGAAGTGAAGGATATGCCGGTAACCGTCGCCGTCGACGCTCGCGGCGAGTCGGTGCACGAGACCGGCCCTGCGGAATGGCGCAAGCGCATCGCCGGCATCCCCGTCAAAGTGGTGTAAAGAACAACGCGGTGGAGGGACCCATGCAGATCCAGCACGCGATCCTGTTGCCCCCCACCGCCCTCGCCCTGCTGACCGGGGCGGTTTTTATCAAGTTGTATCGAGACCGCATCGCCGAGATGCGGTCTCGGCGGATTCATCCCCAACAACTGGCGAACGCCAAACAGGTGCACGAGACGCTGCAGAACGTGGCGGCCTCCGACCACTTCCGCAATCTGTTCGAGGTGCCGGTGCTGTTCTATGCGCTGTGCGGCTTCCTCGCGATCACCCAGCTCACGACAGCATTGTTGCTGGCGTGCGCCTGGGGTTACGTCGTGCTGCGAGCAGCGCACACGTACGTGCACCTCACGAGCAACCGCGTCATCCGACGCTTCCAGTTGTTCTTCGCCAGCAGCATCGTGCTGTACGTGATGTGGGCGCTGTTCGCCGCGCGCCTGCTCACTGCATGAAGCCGACTTTCACGTCTTCCTGAGACAGCAGGCGCACCGGCACAGAAGGCGCGTGCCAGATATCCGCACAGTACTCGCGAATCGTGCGATCCGAAGAGAACTTGCCGCTGCGCGCCGCGTTCAAGATCGACATGCGGGTCCAGTGATCGACGTCGCGATAAGCCTGGCTCACCTGCAGCTGACATTGGGAATACGACTCGAAGTCTGCGAACACCAGATAGGGGTCGTGCCACAACAGCCCATCGGTGAGCGCGCGGAACAACTCCGCATCGCCACGTGAGAAGAACCCGCTGTTGATCAGAGAGATCACCTCCTGCAACTCGGGCGTCATGTACTCGAGCGGTCGATAGCCGCGAGCCTTGGCTTCAGCCACCTGCTCCGCGGTCAAGCCGAACAGGAAGAAGTTTTCCGCACCGACTTCCTGACGGATCTCGATGTTGGCGCCATCCATTGTGCCGATGGTCAACGCCCCGTTCATGGAGAACTTCATGTTGCCCGTGCCCGACGCCTCCTTGCCCGCCGTTGAGATCTGCTCGGACAGATCGGCGGCCGGATACACACGCTGACCATTGGTGACATTGAAGTTCGGCAGGAACACCACCTTCAATCGATCCTTGACCGCCGGATCGCGGTTCACCACATCGCCCACCGAAGTGATCAGTTTGATGATGAGCTTGGCCAGGTGATACGCCGGCGCCGCCTTGCCGCCGAACACAAACGTGCGGGGCTGAAGGTCGGCATTCGGGTCGGAGCGCAGCCGGTGATACAGAGCAATCACGTGCAGGATGTTCAAGTGCTGCCGCTTGTATTCGTGAATGCGCTTGACCTGGACGTCGAACAGCGACTGCGGATCGATGTCGGCGCCATTGCGCCGCTTCAGGAACGCAGCAAAATCGACCTTGTTGGCGTGCTTGATCTCGCGCCAGCGCTGCCGGAATGCCGCGTCGTCGGCCAGCGGCTCGAGCTTGATCAGCTCGTCCAGATTCTTGAGCCAGGAGTCGCCGATCGCTTCGCTGATCAGGCCCGTCAAGCGCGGATTGCTCAGCGCCATCCAGCGACGCGGCGTCACACCGTTGGTCTTGTTGCTGAACTTGTGCGGCCACATCTCGTAGAAATCTTTGAGCACGTCATGCTTGAGCAGCTCGGAGTGCAACTCCGCCACACCGTTGATCGTGTGGCTGCCGACGCACGCCAGATGCGCCATGCGCACGTAGCGCTCGCCGTGCTCATCGATCAACGACAACCGCGCGAGGCGCGACTCGTCGCCATAGAAGCGAATGCGTACTTCATCGAGGAAGCGCGCATTGATCTCGTAGATGATGTCCAAATGCCGCGGCAGCACCGACTTGAACAGTTCGAGCGGCCAACACTCCAGCGCTTCCGGCAACAACGTATGGTTGGTGTATGCAAACGTCTTGCAGGTGATGCTCCAGGCTCGATCCCACGGAATCACATGATCGTCCACCAGCAGCCGCATCAGCTCCGCGACGGCAATCGCGGGATGGGTGTCATTGAGCTGCACGGCGAACTTCTCGTGGAAGCGCTCCAGCGGCAGCTTCTGCACCCGCATGATTCGCAGCATGTCCTGCAGCGAAGCGGACACGAAGAAGTATTGCTGCTCCAGGCGCAAGGTCTTGCCCTGGATCTGCTCGTCGTTCGGATAGAGCACCTTGCTCAGCGTCTCCGACCACACCTTCTGTCGGACCGCACCGCCATAGTCGCCGCGGTTGAAGGTGGAGAAATCGAACGACTCCGGCGCCTCGGCCTTCCACAAGCGCAGCGTGTTCGCAGTGTTGTTTCGATAGCCGAGAATCGGCGTGTCATACGGAACGCCGACCACGACCTTGTCCGGAACCCACCGAATGCGCAGACGCTCCTGCTCGTCGCGATACTGCTCGGTGTGACCGCCTAACTTTACTTCGACCGCCCACTCCGGCCGCAGGATCTCCCAGGGATTACCGAAGCGCAGCCATTTGTCGGTGCGCTCCATCTGCCAGCCATCGACGATCTCCTGATGAAAGATGCCGAACTCGTAGCGGATGCCGTAGCCGAGCGAAGGAATCTCCAGCGTCGCCATCGAATCGATGAAACATGCCGCCAGGCGCCCGAGACCGCCATTGCCCAGTCCCGGCTCGTCCTCCTGGCGCAACAGGGTATCGAAATCCAGGCCCAGCTCAGTGATGGCGTCGCGCACCTGTTCGTAGATACCGAGATTGATCAGGTTATTGCCAAGATGAGGGCCCATCAGAAACTCGGCCGAGAAATACGCGACCGTGCGCGAACCCTGCTTGGTGTAAGCAGCCGCCGTGCTGATCCACCGCTGCAACAGGCGATCGCGCACCGCGCACGCCAGCGCCTGGTAGTAATCGTTCTGGGTGGCGAGCGCCGGGAACTTCCCCTGCACGTAAAACAAGTTGTCCAGGAAGGCGTGCTTGAACGCCTCCTTGGTCAGCGCCGTGCGCTCGTCTTCGTAAGGCTGGCTTTCCACTGGCTGCATTGACGTGGCCATGACAGTACCTGCTTGTTGTAGTCCGCAAACGGCGTGAATGGTGCAAATATCGTGCGGGCCAGCGCAGCTGTCGGTAATCGCAGTCAGGCGGGCACCGACACGCGGGCCCGCACCGGCTTAAATCAGCGGGCCGAACGACCCGCCTCTTTTGAGTGCAGCTACGCTGCCTTGGCGCGGTATGCGGAGAACATCGAGAACACCCACGGGCGGCACGCGAGCAGCAGCGCAATGCTGGTCTTGTCTCGTGCTGGCAGTTGCACATCGAGCGCCGCGAGGTCGGCGAAGTCAGCCGCGAGCTTGTCGATCTTCTTGAGCAGGATGCGCACCGACGCCGGCGACAGCTCAGCGGAATGAAACGACAGCGCCTCGTTGCTGCCGGTGAAGCGGCCTTGCAGAAATTCCGCCCGCACCTGGCGCTCATATAACTTACGCACCGGCCCGTCCGGGCGCCATGCAATCGGCAGGCGCGCATGCAAGTGAATCCTGCGCTTGGCATCGAGAGTGATGAGCTGTGCTCCCACGAGCCGGTCCAGCAACCCGCGCATCGCTCGTGGGTTGAGGCCGAGCCGACGTTCCGCCGCCTCCACCGGTCTGCCATTCATCAGCAAATAAAACAATGCGAGCAACGAAGCATCGCTTGCCAAAGTGCGCTCCTGCTCGAGCGACAAACTGAAGGTCTGCGCTTCGCGCGTGCCTGCGGCCATGCGTACCAAATCGGCGACACTCATATCGATGGCTGCGCACACGCGCTCCAATCTCACCAATGTAAAAGATTCATCGGAGAACAAACGCTTCACCGACGACTCGCTCAAGCCCAGCGAGCGGCCGAGCTTCTGGTAGGTCATGCCACGCGCGCGCAAGCAGCGCTTCAAAGTTTCCAGCAGGTTCTTGGTCTCATTCACTGCAATAAATCCCGACAGAGCTAACACCGCGGTGCTTAGAGTACCGTAATCCGGTACTTCGGTTTTCAAAGCTTGTTCGACGCGCTGAGGTCGCTAAGGTGTCGCCCCGTCGGCATATCCGGTCCAACACAACGGCATCGGGTGTGCAGGCACGTTGAACAAACAAGAGGAATCGATATGAAGGTGTTTCACGCGTTACGTGCCCTGGCCAGGCCGGCTTTACGCTGGTCCGTGCCAGCGCTCGTCATCGCCGCGCCGGGGATGGCTGCGGCCGATGAGGTCGGCCACTGGTACATCACTCCGCAGATCGGCGGCATTTCCGTCGACAACGACCGCCCCTTGCAGGATAAGGATTGGTTGTATGGCCTGGCCGTCGGCAAGGTTGTCAATCGTGGCTTGAACGTCGAGCTCAATCTCAACGGCTCGCAGATCGGCGGCGGTCCGAATCACAGCGATCTGAGCCTGTATGGCGGCTCGATCGACCTGCTGGGTGTGTTCAATCGCGGCGGCGTCGTGCAACCGTTCCTGAGCGCCGGTCTCGGTGTCGCGCAGAACGATCGCCCGAAGAGCGACGGCGGTGACGCAACCGACTTCATGTCGCAAGTTGGCGTCGGTATGTTCATCAAGGCGTGGGAGAACAGCGATGGCTCACGCACCTTCTCGCTGCGTCCCGAGTTGAAGGCTCGCTGGGATGACGCGGGTGCCAACGGACACTATCGCGATTATCTCGGCTTGCTGGGCTTCCAATACTCGTTCGGCGCGCCGCCGCCGAAGCCGGTTGAAGCAGCTCCGCCGCCGCCGCCCCCGCCACCGCCGCCTCCGCCGCCCCCGCCGCCTGTTGGCGACCAGGACAAGGATGGCGTGCTCGACAACGTCGACAAGTGCCCGGATACACCTCCAGGCGTTGCGGTCGATGCGTACGGTTGCACACGCAAGGGCTCGATCACGCTGGAAGGTGTGACCTTCGAGTACAACTCGGCGACGCTGAAGCCGGAGTCCCGCAACGCTCTCGACAACGTGGCCGCGGATCTGAAGAAATATCCGCGACTGAAGATCGAGCTGCAGGGTCACACCGACAGCGCCGGCCCGGATGCGTACAACCTGAAGTTGTCACAGCAACGTGCCGACTCGGTCCGCAACTTCCTGCTGGGCCAGGGCGTACCCACGTCGCAACTGACCGCGAAGGGCTACGGCGAAGCGCAGCCGATCGCGGACAACAAGACCGACGAGGGCCGCGCCTTGAATCGCCGTGTGGTGATGGCCGTGCTGGATAACCCTGGCGACGTGGAAGTCCAGGGCGAAGGTAAGGTCGAGCGCTAAACAGCTCGTGTCGAAGGACGGGCCTCTCTTCGCAAGGAGAGAGGCCCGCCCAAGAAAACCAACCGGCTCCTTCCCGTCAGGGCAGGAGCCTTTTTCATCTCAATGGAAACTGATACCCCACGAACTGCTGCCGCAGTTGCAATTTGCTGAGCTTGCCCGTCGCCGTCAGCGGCAGCTTCTCGACGAACACCACGTCGTCCGGAATCCACCACTTCGCCACCTTGCCTGCAAAGAACTGCAACAGCTCTTCTGCAGTCGCTGCCGCTCCGGGCTTCAATACCGCTACCAACAACGGCCGCTCCTGCCATTTCGGATGCGGGATCGCAATCGCCGCGGCCTGCGCCACCGCTGGATGCGCGACTGCCAGGTTCTCCAGGTCGATCGAGCTGATCCACTCACCACCTGATTTGATGACATCCTTGGTCCGATCCGTGATCTGCAGGTACCCCAGCGGGCAGATCGTCGCGACGTCGCCGGTATCGAACCAACCGTCGTTCTCGAACACATCATCGCCGTTACGCTTGTAGTAGCTGGCCGCCACCCAGGGGCCCCGCACCTTCAGCGCGCCAAACGTTTTGCCGTCGCGAGGCACTTCGTTGCCTGCGTCATCGGCCACTTTCAGCTCGACACCAAACACAGTGCGCCCCTGTCGAGCGCGCAATGCGTTGCGACGCTCTTCGGGCAAGCTGTTCGCCTCCGGCGACAGCGAACGAATCGTGCCGATGGGACTGGTCTCGGTCATGCCCCACGCATGCACGACTTCGACGTCGTGACGCTCTCGCAGTTGGTTCATCAGCGCCAGGGGCACAGCCGAACCGCCGCTCAACACACGCGTGAGGCTGTCGATGCGCTTGCCGGTTTTCTCCAGATACGCAAGCAGGCCCTGCCACACCGTGGGCACGCCGGCCGAGAACGTCACCTGCTCCTCTTCAATGAGCGCCTGCAGCGTTTCCGCATCCCCCATCTTAGATCCCGGGAATACCAGCTTCGCCCCCACCATCGCGCACGAATACGGCAGGCCCCATGCATTCACATGAAACATCGGCACGACTGGCATCACCACTTCATGCGCCGACAGTGCCATCGCATCCGGCATGGCCGAGGCATAGCAATGCAGGACGGTCGAGCGATGACTGTAGAGCACGCCTTTCGGATCGCCAGTCGTCCCGGACGTGTAGCACAACGAGCTCGCGGTGCGCTCATCGAACTCGGGCCACTCGAAACTGTCGCTCTCGACGGCGATGAAGGATTCATAGCTGCGCGCGCGAGGCAGCTGGGTTTGAGGCATGTGCGCATCGTCGGTCATGACGATGCAACCTTCGAGCTTCGGCAAGCGCGATTGCAGCTTCTCCACCAGCGGCACGAACGCTGGATCGAGGAACAACCAGCGGTCCTCGGCATGATTGATGATGAAGACGATCTGATCTTCGAACAGACGCGGGTTGATGGTATGACAGACGAACCCCGAACCGGACACCGCGTAATAAGTCTCGAAGTGCCGGTAGTCGTTCCAGGCAAGCGTCGCCACGCGATCGCCCCGCTGCAACCCGAGCCGACTCAGCGCATTGGCAAGCTTGCGGGCGCGGGCGAATGCATCCCGGTAGGTATATCGGTGGCGGGGATTGTCGGCAGTGATCGAAACGATCTCCCGCCGAGGGTGCTGCAGTTCTGCATGGCGCGCGACGCCGCTGATCAGCAGCGGCCGGTCCATCATCTGTCCGAACATGGCCGTCCCCCATCGCTGTTCATGGTTCTCTCTAAAGAGATACCACAAATGTCGTTGGGGCGCTCGCCGCGCCGGACTGAGGTTACTGGGTCGCGCCGGTGCCGGCGAAAGCGGCAGGCGTCGGCCCTGCATGCAGCGACTCAGCGGCAATTACTGCCGGCACTGGTGCCGAGGCGGCCGGCGCCGGCACATTCCCGAAGCCGAACTCCACGACAATCCGCGCGATATGCGGATGCTCGCTGCTCCACTGTACGAAATTCACACAGACGGCTTTCAAATCCTCGCCCTGCGCATACTCGAACGAGTTGCCGGTGAAGCGCGCGCCGCCGAGATCCTGGTCGAAGCTCACCTGATGTTTGTCCCAGGGGTGTTGCATGGCGTCCGGCTGCGCAAACAATTGAATGCGATCGACCCGGGCATACGCGGGTATCGTCCCGCAGAGCGCGATGCGCTGAGCTTCCTGCTCATTGCAACCGGTTGTGACATTGCCGGCGCGGCACGCAGGGACATAGACAACCGATTCCACACTGTCAGCGACGCTCTCCATCGCCGCAGGCAACGTCACTGCATGGTGATCCATAGCGGCCGATTTCGCGGCAGCTGCGACGTCCGCTCGCTCGGCCTCTTGTTCGGCAGCGATCAGTGAGCGCAGTTCCTTCAGCTCGCCGCGCATGGCACGCATGTCTTCCTCTGCGCGCTGTTTGATTAATTCGGAATACAGAAAGCCGCCAGCCGCCGAAGCAACCATCAGCGCGAGCACGGCGAGTACCGAGCGCAACGTAGAGCCTTTCTTCGGCCGCACGTCGACCTTGCTGCTACGTTGCTGCTTGAAACTGCTGAACAGCTGGAACAAGGCGGTGGTGACGGTGGCCAACGCACCGATCATGGCCGCCATAATGGTTTCGGAAAGACCCATCGAAATCCTTTGACGTTGGAGCCTGGCGCCTTCCACAGAACTGGGGAAGGTTGCTACCGCCCTTCCTTATGTCTGGTCTAGCGCGGGACTGTACTGCGTCACATTTTGCCGCTCTGCCAAACAGTTGGCAGTTTCGGGGCCGGCAGGCGCGATGGATGCAAATTCCTGCCGGCGGGGGCGCGCTGTTCAGCCAGCCCGTTCAGCTAACCTCACGTTATGTTGCAAGAGCAGTCAGTCGACGATCAGACCGGCTTGATCGCGATGAGCACTTCCCCGGCCGATACGGCGCGGCCCGCGGCACTACGAATCTCGACGATCTCGCCAGCCTGGTCGGCGATGATTGGGATCTCCATTTTCATCGCTTCGATGACCAGCAACTCGTCGCCGGCGTTGATGCGTTGACCAATGCTCAGCGATTGTTTCCAAACGCTGCCGGTGACAGGCGATGTGATCGCCTCGCAGCCGGCAGGAACAGTCGCCGTCGCGACTTCGCTGACAACGGCCGGTTCTGAATCGAACGTGAGCTGACCGTTCGCGCGCCAGCGCTCTCTTTCTGCTTCGAACGCCGCCTGCTGTTGCGCCTTGAAGGCCGCGATCGAGAAGTTGTTATCAGCAAGGAACTGCCGATAGTCGCGCAACTTCAGCGTGCTTTCTTCGACGCGCAGCTGGAGCTTGCCGAGGGGAAAGTCCTCGCGCATCTGTAACAACTCATCCGCAGAGACCGGATAGAAGCGCAGCTGATCGAAGAATCGCAGCAGCCACTGCTTGCCGTCCTTGAAGTCCTTCGTTTGCCGATGACGGTTCCACATCTGCACCGTGCGGCCGACGAACTGATAGCCGCCCGGGCCCTCCATGCCATAGACGCAAAGATAGGCGCCGCCGATGCCAACCGCGTTTTCCGGTGTCCAGGTGCGAGCCGGGTTGTATTTGGTTGTGACGAGACGATGGCGAGGATCCAGCGGCGTCGCAACGGGCGCGCCGAGATAAACGTCGCCGAGCCCCATGACGAGATAGCTGGCATCGAACACGATGCGGCGTACGTCGTCGATGGAATCGAGACCGTTGACCCGGCGGATGAACTCGATATTGCTGGGACACCAGGGCGCGTCCTTACGCACCGATTGCACGTATTTATCGATGGCGACCCGCGTGGCCGGATCGTCCCAGGAGAGCGGCAAGTATACGATGCGGCTGGGCACCTCGATGTCATCCACGGCGGGCAATTCATCTTCTGCGCGCAGCAAGACGTCCAACAGGGCACGCTGTGAGATGTTGGCACTATCGAAATGGACCTGCAGCGAGCGGATGCCCGGCGTCAGTTCGAGCACGCCGGGAATTCGCTGCCTTTGCAGCCAATCCATCAACGCGTGCACGCGGAAGCGCAGTTCGAGGTCAAGCACCAGCGGCCCATATTCGACCAGCAGATAGTTGTCGCCAGCCTGGCGATAGCAGACAGCCGGCGCACCCGTCACCGACGCAGCATGTGTGTGAAGCACCGGTTCGGACGGACCGACACGCCGGAACCTGACTTTATCGCCCGGCCTGAGCTGCCCGACCTTCCACAGCTCGCTGCTGATGATCGTCGCCGGACACACAAACCCGCCCAGGCTCGGGCCGTCCGGGCCAAGAATGACCGGCATATCGCCAGTGAAGTCGATGGCGCCGATGGCATAGGCATTGTCGTGGATGTTGGACGGATGCAGTCCCGCCTCACCTCCATCCGCTCTTGCCCATTGAGGCTTGGGCCCGATCAAGCGCACTCCCGTGCGGCTGGAGTTGTAGTGCACCTCCCACTCGGCGGCGAAGAACGTTTGAATGTCTTGGTCCGTAAAGAAATCAGGCGCGCCATGCGGCCCCGACATCACATCAATGGTCCACGTATTTGAGTACGTCGGTATGCGCGACGCCGGCAATGGCGAACCAACCTCTGTCAGTTCTACGCCCTCCTGCAAGCGCAACGTATCGCCTGCGCGCAGCGCTCGGCCCGCATGTCCACCGAACTGGCCTAACGTAAAGGTCGCCCGGCTGCCCATATAAGTCGGCACATCGAACCCGCCACGCACGGCGAGATACGTTCGCTGCCCTGCTCCCTCGATCGAGCGCATCTTCAAAACGCTGCCAGCCGCCACTTTCAGCGCAGTCCAGTACTGCACCGGCTGGCCGTCCAACTCAGCTTTCATAGGAGCGCCACACAGCGCAATCACCGCCGGTGCATTGAACTTCAGCGTCGGGCCACTGACCGTCAGTTCCAGGCCCGCCGTCGCTCCAACATTCCCAACCAGCTCGTTGGCCAGCCGAAACGCGAGATCATCCATCGGCCCCGACGGTGGCACGCCGATATCCCAATACCCCACGCGCCCTGGAAACTCTTGAATGCTCGTGTGCGTGCCCGGCTGGATGACCTCCACCGTCGCCGGTCGATAGTCGAGCCCCGCGAGAAAGCGGGTTGTCTGCCGCCCTTCGCGGAACACTTCATCAGCAATCACGCGCCTGAGATACGCGAGGTTCGTCTCGATCCCATAGAGCTGCGTAGCCGCCAACGCGCCTTGCAGCTTCTGCAGCGCCTCGTCGCGAGTGGCCCCATGCGAAATGATCTTCGCGAGCATGGGATCGTAGTGCGCCGGCACATCCGCTCCCGTCTCGACCCAATGATCGACTCGAACGCCATCCGGCCATTGCACATGCGACAGCAACCCGCTCGACGGACGGAACTGATGCGCTGGATCCTCCGCATACACACGAACCTGGATGGAATGGCCGCGCGCCGGCACTCGACTGACCAGATCCAGTGGCTCGCCGGCGGCAACCCGAAGCATCCACTCGACGAGGTCGACACCAGTCACCTGCTCGGTTACACCATGCTCGACCTGCAACCGCGTATTCACTTCTAGGAAATAGAATTCACCGCTCGCATCGTCGTACACGAACTCGACGGTGCCGGCCGACTTGTAACCCACGCTCCGGCCGAGCCGCTCGGCACAGGCAAACAACTGCTGTCGCGTTCGATCATCGAGCCGGGGTGCCGGGGTCTCTTCGATCACCTTCTGATTGCGCCGCTGCACGGAGCAATCTCGTTCGCCGAGCGTCACGACATGGCCGCGACCATCGCCGAAGATCTGTACTTCGATGTGACGCGCCTGCTCGACGAACTTCTCGATAAAGACGCCACCCTGACTGAAGTTGCTCGCAGCGAGTCGCTCGACCGTGTGATAAGCAGCCGCCAGGTCCTCGGCGCTACGACACAGCTGCATGCCGATACCGCCGCCGCCTGCGGTGCTCTTCAACATCACTGGATAGCCAATGGCGCCTGCTTCGCGGACAGCGTGTTCGGCGCCACTCAGCAATCCACTGCCGGGTAGCAACGGAACGTCCTGCGCTTGTGCCAACTCGCGAGCCGTATGTTTGAGACCGAAGCTGCGCATCTGCTGCGGGCTGGGCCCGACGAACACGATCCCCGCGGCTGCACACCGCTCGGCGAACGATGCGTTCTCACTCAGAAAGCCGTAACCCGGATGAATTGCCTGCGCGCCAGACTCTCGTGCGGCGGCAATGATGCGATCCTGTTGGAGATAGCTTTCAGCGGCCGGCGCGGCGCCGATATGAATGGCTTCGTCCGCCATCGCCACATGCATCGAATGACGATCGGCGTCGGAATAGACCGCGACCGAGCGGATGCCCAGCCGCCGCAACGTGCGAACGATCCGGCACGCAATCGCGCCACGATTCGCGATCAGCACTTTATCGAACATGAGAACGCCTTCGACCCGACCGGCAGTGCCAGCCGAAGCCCAGTGCCGGGTCGTCCCGGCGTTGTCATGAAACTCGCGGGTCGTCCCGCAAGTGGCGACGTGAGCGTCGCCTGCCGTCAATCCCAGACCAGCACTTCAACTGGCGTCGGGTTAAAGCCATTGCACGGGTTGTTCAACTGCGGACAGTTGGAGATCAACACTGTCACATCCATTTCGGCACGCATCTCGACGTAGCGGCCCGCGGCGGAGATGCCATCGGCAAACGTGAGCTCACCTTGCGGCGTCACAGGCACGTTCATGAAGAAATTGATGTTGCTGGCCAGATCCCGCTTGCCGAAATCGCGGTGATACTTCGCGCCCCAGTGCGACAACGCCAGAAGAAAGCTGTCGCGGCAGCTGTGCATGTGGCGCTTGTCCATCGCATAGCGGACAGTGTTGCTTTCCGCCGAGCACGCGCCGCCCAAGGTGTCGTGACGACCGCAGGTGTCCGCGACGATCGTCAGCATCGCGTTGCCTTCGTTTGACAGCAGCTTCGTGCCCGCAGTCAGATAGATGTTTCCCTGCGCGCGGATCGTGTCCTGCGCGCTGTAGCGCTCGTCGAGCGACGCCCCGCTGTAGAACAGCGTGTCGACGGCTTGATTGCCTTCGAGATCGACGATGCGGAAGTGCTGTCCTTTCTTGAGACTGCCCATCCACGGTTCGCCCGCCGGGACAATCTCGCGATGAATCGCCCGCGCCGCGTCCAGTGAACTTTCTTTGAGCGGCATCAGCGGTACCACATCTCTGTATTGCGAAAGCCGCGCTCGTTCTCGGGACAGCGCGTGCGACAAGGATCGTTGCGCGGGGCCGGACGGGAATGCCACGTCGTCAGCCGCACCTCCTTGGGCCGATAGTCGGTTGCTGGGTCCAGCGGGTGCTGACACGCAGCCAACACCACCAACGTGTTCATCTCGAAGCGCAGGTCGACATAGCTGCCCGGAGTCGAGTGCCCTACGTGGAATTTGAGATTGCCGTCATCGTCGGCAGTCACTTTGCTGAAGAAATTGATGTTGGCCGCGAGATCGCGCTTGCCGAGACCGTACTTGCCCAACTCATTGAGGAAGCCGTCGTAAGCATTGCGGTGATAGTCGTTGCGACGTTCCTGATAGCGGGCGTCGCCATACTTCGAGCTGACCATGGCAGCGCTCGTAACACCGCATAACGTGTCGTGCCACCCGCAGGTGTCATCGGTGATCGAGCACATCACCCGGCCCATATCGGAGTAGCACACGCATCCGCGTGTGAGATAAGCGGTGTGTTGGGCCTTGAGCGTGTCGGCCATGTTGTAACGCTCGATCCGGTCGTCGTAGTTGTAGAACAGCGCCGAGACATTGCCGCCGCCGGCGACATCGGTCAGCCGCATGGTCGTGCCTCGCCGCAGCAGCCCAGACCAATGGGCTCCGCCGACGACCAGTTCTTCCCAAAGCATCCAGTACGGCGCGCCTTCGGCCATTCTCATACCCATCACAAGTCCGCGTTGACTTGGGATGCCCAGAGCAAGGAGCGTACCAAGCACGCTGCTCGTGCATTTCAGCGCCACCGCCACTTGCTGGAGCGATCATTCGCCCACACAGACGCACCGCTTGTGTGCGAGCACGACAATTCGGCGCGCCATTTGAATGCAGCGATGACCGTTCCTCGCGACGCGCGCGGCGGCAAATCCAGTGCACGGCGACCGGCACGCGCCTTGCAAACTCAAACATTGCAATTTGCCTCTAGGGTTCCGGTCGCTTGCGATGCTGGTCCGAGAGAGGCAGTCCAGTGACGAGGCTGGATACACGGCGGGATAAAAGCCCGGGAGGTTTGCGCGCTGGCAGGCGGCCTCCCCATTTATTCTGGCGGGATGCGTCTTCCGGCACTCGACTCGAGTGGCCTGTCCAATAAGAGGAGACGCTGAATGCTTTCCCACGCTCAATCGCTTCTGTATCGCCTGCTGCGGGTCGCGCTGCTGACCCTGACGTTGCTGGCACTGGTGCCGGCGGCGCACGCCGCCGAGAAGAAATCGTTCAAGATCGCCTGGAGCATCTACGTCGGCTGGATGCCGTGGGACTACGCGGCGCAGAGCGGGATCTTGAAGAAGTGGGCCGACAAATACGGCATCTCCATTCAGCTCACTCAGATCAACGATTACGTCGAGTCCATCAATCAGTACACCGCCGGCGGCTTCGACGGCTGCGTGATGACCAACATGGACATGCTGACCATTCCGTCAGCAGGCGGCGTCGACTCCACGGCGCTGATCATCGGCGACTTCTCCAACGGCAACGATGGCGTGGTGTTGAAAGGCAAAGGCAAGACACTCGCCAGCATCAAAGGGCTGCCGGTCAACCTCGTGGAGCTCTCGGTCTCGCACTACCTGCTCGCCCGGGCGCTGGAAACAGCCGGAATGCAGGAGCGTGACATCAAGGTCGTCAACACGTCCGATGCCGACATCGTCGGCGCATACGCCGCCGCGGACACGAAAGCGACGGTAACGTGGAAGCCGCAGCTCAGTGAGATCGTGGCAGCGAAGGATGCGCAGCTGGTGTTCGATTCGAGCAAGATTCCGGGCGAGATCATCGACATGATGGTCGTCAACACCACCACGCTCAAAGACAACCCGAAGCTGGCGAAGGCGTTGGTCGGTGCTTGGTATGAAACAATGAAGCTGATGGCGGCGAAAGATCCGAAAGCGCTGGAGCACATGGCCAAGGCGTCGGGCACGGACCTGGCGGGATTCAACAGCCAGCTGGCGACCACGAAGATGTTCTGGACGCCGGCGGAAGCGCACGCGTTCGCGACCGGCCCGGCGGTAATCAAGACCATGGACCTGGTGCGCAAGTTCTCCTTCGATCATGGACTCCTCGGTGATGGCGCGAAGACCATTGATGCAGTCGGCATCGAGTTCCCCGGCGGCAAGACGCTGGGCAACGCGAAGAGCGTGAAGATGAGATTCGACGCCAGCTACATGAAGATGGCAGCGGACGGCACGCTCTAACCGCCGATGCCACGCCTGGTCAATCTTTATCCCTCTCGCGGCGGCGCGCTGGCTCTCGGCGCGCTGCCGTTTCTGCTGTTGATCGCAGCCTACTTATTCGGCTCGGCGACCCGGCTCGCCGACAATCCGGACGACAAGCTGCTGCCGGCGCCAAGCGCTCTGGTGGATACGCTGAAGAGCTACGCCGTCGAAGAGGACCGACGCAGCGGTGAGGTCCTCTGGTGGCTGGACACCGGCGCGAGCATGAAGCGCCTGCTGATTGCGCTCGGCATCAGCGCACTCATCGGCATCGTCGGTGGACTCGCCATTGGTGCTCTGCCCGTCGTGCGTTCGTTGCTGGGCCCCTTCGTGGCCGCACTCGCAATGATTCCGCCGCTGGCCATCCTGCCTATTCTTTTTATCGTGCTCGGCCTCGGTGAAGTCGCGAAGATCGCATTGATCGTCTTTGGCGTGGCTCCCTGCATCGTCCGTGATGTCTCATTGCGCGCCGGCGAACTGCCCAAAGAGCAGCTCATCAAAGCGCAGACCCTGGGCGCGTCGAGCTGGCTGCTGTCGACCCGCGTCATCCTGCCTCAACTCTGGCCGCGCCTCATCGACGCACTCCGACTGACGCTCGGCTCTGCCTGGCTCTTTCTCATCGCCGCCGAAGCCATCGCGTCCACCGAAGGGCTCGGCTATCGCATCTTCCTGGTACGTCGATATCTGGCGATGGACGTCATCCTGCCCTACGTCATCTGGATCACGCTGCTCGCGTACACCATGGACTGGTTGTTACGAAAGACGCGAGCGCGGCTGTTCCCCTGGGCGGAGATGCATTGAGATGGCTGCCGTCACGGTCAAACATCTGTGGAAGGAATATGGCGATCAGGTGGTGCTGGAGAATCTGAACCTGCACATCGCCGATCGCGAGTTCGTCACCATCATTGGCGCGTCTGGCTGCGGCAAGACTACGTTCCTGCGCATGTTGCTCGGGGTCGAGCAGCCCACCAAAGGCCAGCTGCTGATCGACGGCCGACCGGTACCTCCCGAGCCGGGCCCCGATCGCGGTATCGTGTTCCAGCGTTACTCACTGTTCCCGCACTTGAGCGTGCTCGACAATCTTTTGCTCGGCCTGGAGTTCTCCGGCTCACGCTGGCTGGGCAAGCTGTTCGGGACCCGGCGTCGCGAGGCGCTGGAGAAGGCCGACAGCCTGCTCGAAGCGATCGGATTGCACACGGCGCGCGACAAGTATCCGTCGCAACTCTCGGGCGGCATGCAGCAGCGCCTGTCCATAGCCCAGTCAGTGATCCGCGAGCCCAAGATCCTGCTGCTCGACGAGCCGTTCGGCGCTTTAGACCCGGGCATCACGGCCGATATGCATGAAATCATCCTGCGCCTGTGGCAGGCCAACCGCATGACCATCTTCATGATCACGCACGATCTGAAGGAGAGCTTCCAGCTCGGCACGCGGTTGCTGGTGTTCGACAAACGTCGTCACGACCCGCACGCACCGGAGCGCTATGGCGCCACTGTGACATACGACATTCCGCTGAACCGGAAAAAGCACGCCATGCCCCTGCCGGCCCTCACGGCCGAACTGGTGCGCTAGCCATCGCGATGCCGGAGTGCGACCGGCCGCTCATTCCGGGAACCCCCGACTCAACTCCCTGCAGCATGCGCCGTTAATACGGCAAACGATGCGGTCATCCCCGCTGTGACCGACCAGATTCTGTGTAATTGGAGCCATGTAATGTCTGGAGCCTCGAAGTCAATTCTCGCCGTGGACGATTCAGCGTCCATGCGGCAGATGGTCCGCTACACCCTCGAAGGTGCTGGCTACGAGGTGATTCAGGCTGCCGACGGCGTCGAAGCCCTGGATCTGGCCAAGGGTCGCGGCGTGGATCTGGTGCTGACCGACGTCAACATGCCTCGCATGGACGGCATCACGCTGGTCAAGGAGCTGCGCGGCCTGGACACCTACAAGTTCACGCCGATGCTGGTGCTGACCACCGAGTCCGGTCCGGAAACCAAGATGCGCGGCAAGCAGGCCGGCGCGACCGGCTGGATCGTCAAGCCGTTCAATCCCGACCAGCTGCTGGCGACCATCGCCCGAGTGCTCTGAAGCCCCTGCAAGCCACGAGCCGCGGTGACCCGTTCATGCTGCCCACATCCATAGAAATCGCCAACGCCGAAGCAGCGCCGCTCGCCGATTGGACGCCCGAACAACAGATCGCGCAGATGCTCGAGCTGTGCGAAGCGCAGGTGGAATCGGCGACGTGTGAATCCGACCTGGCCGTGGACTCGCTGGTCAAAGCGTTTTCCGGGCTGGCCGAGACCGCTCGCACCATGAAGGCCGCCGCCGCCAAATTCACGCCGGAACAGCGCGCAGCGCTCGGCGATCTCGATCTGAAAAAGCAGATGGAAGCCATCGAACGGCAGATGACCTCCGCCGTCGTTGCCTTCCAGTTCTACGACAAGCTCACGCAACGGCTCGGCCACGTGCGTTACAGCCTGTCGACACTCGCCTTGTTTGTTTGTGATCGCGCCCAGGCCACGCAGCGCGAGCAGTGGCGTCGTCTGTTCACGACCCTGAAGCGCTTGTATCGCACCGAGGAAGAGAAACAGATCTTCCAGATGATGGTGGAAGGCGCGTCCGCCGACGAAGCTCGCGATCACATCCATCAGAGCACGCAGACCATCCGCGTCGGCACCTCCGGCGATATCGAGCTGTTCTGATCCTTGCTTTGCAACGCCGTGCTCAACAGCACGGCGTTTTTTATTCCCTCGCGATATTCCATAACGTCGGCGCCGCACTGCGCTCTTGGGCGTTTCCCTGCAAATATTTCCACGATGTGACGGCGCTTAAATATGAAGCTGAGAAACGCATCGCGTTTTGCAGTTTTTTGCGGCGCGCTTACCGAGGCCGTGTGATGTGAAGCACGGTGTGGAATCTTCAGGAAGCTATCGTTGCGACCGTCGATCAGCCGTAGCGAGCGCAGGATGCAGCCTTAGGGGAGCCGAAGTCATGGTGATCAAGTCTCAACAGATCGTTGGCATTGCCGGCGCGTTCGCGCTGGTCGGAGCGGCTTTGTGGGCCTCGTCGGCTCTCTTCAGCCCGCCCTCGGAGGTGCCGAGCGTGGAAATCAGCCAGGTGCAGGAACGCTCGTGGGCTGTTGAGATCACCGACCTCGGCCCGGTCGAGCCGAAGCCCGAGAAGCGCACGGCCGCGAATCACTAACACGCGGCTCAATCGGTCGGCGTGATTCGACCCTCGCCGACCGCGTTCGCCGGCAACGTCCCGCTGGGCAGAAATACCAGCATGCCGATGTAATTGCTCGCGCCCGGCTACACTGGGCGCATGAGCACGATCTATCTGGTCCGTCACGGACAGGCGTCTTTTGGCACCGACAACTACGATCAACTATCTGCCACTGGCCGCGAACAAGCCCGCCAGCTCGGCGAGTATTTCGCGGCACTGGGCGAACCCATCGACCGCATCTATTCCGGCTCACTGCGCCGGCAAACTGAGACCGCCGAGCTCATCGCCGAATCCTTCGCCAGCGCGGCGCCGCCGCTTGCCATCGAGCCCGCGTTCGATGAATACGAAAGCGACGTCATCCTGCACACGTTCGCGCAATCGCTGACGCCGGAACAACTCGCGGAAGCAGGTTGGCCCGAGTTGAAAACCGACCGTCGCAAGTTTCAATTCTTCCTGGAACGCGCCGCCCGCGCCTGGGTGGAGGCGCAGATCGAAGCCGAAGAAATGACGCCGTGGCGCGGCTTTCACGGGCGCATCACCGCGGCGCTAGCAAACATCATGCGCACCGAAGGTCGCTCGAAAACGTTGATCGTCAGCACCTCGGGGGGCGTCATCGGCACCGTCGTGGCGCACGTAATGGGCTTGTCGAATCACATCGGCATCGAGCTCAACTGGGCCGTTCACAACGCATCCATTACGCGCTTGATCTACAGCGCGGAGAAGGTCTCGCTGTCCATGTTCAACGGCCTGCCGCACCTGGACAGTGCAGAGCGCAGGCATTTGATTACATACAGATGATTGCACAATAACCGTGCATGCTCTGGACGCGAGAAATCGCGAACCAGCGCGCATTTTACTTTTCAAGGTTGCTGCGCCGCGGGCCGTTATCTGTCTGACAAGGCCCCCAACTAGGGACAGCAATCAATGGTCAAGGCAGCGGTGGTACGTCATATGTCCTCAGTAGAGGACTATCGCGCCCGCCTGGCCAGCCTGCAGGGCTCGTGGGACACACTTTCGTTGTTGTCACATCTGCGCGGCGACGGCGCCGACATGAGTGGCACGCGCCAGGCCTTCGAAGGCCTGGCCAACGACCTCGTGCACAGCCTGAGCGAGGAAACATATAAGAAAGCGATGCTGGCGCTGAAAGCGCGCGGCCAGATCGCCATCGACGTGATCGTGCGCAACCTGTTCGAGCGCACCGCCGACATCGGCTTTCTCGCGATTGACGATGACATTCGTGACTATCTGCGCCAGCGCCGCACCGAAGGCGCTCAGCTCAGGAAATTGAACGATCGTCTACGCGGTCGCTTCCGCGAGTACATCGGCAAGTATTCTGTCTATCACGACGTCGTATTGCTGGATGCGGACGGTGCAGTCCTCGTTCGTCTGGACGATCGGCACAGCGTCGAGCGTACGTCGCACGAACTGCTGAAACGCACGCTCACGACTCGCCAGGGTTACGTCGAGACGTTTGGGCGCATCGATCTGCTGCCCGAGTCGGATCGCAATCTCGTCTACTCCTTCCGCGTCGGCGACGGCTCGCGCGTGGAAGGCGTGCTGTGCCTGTGCTTTCGCTTCGAAGATGAAGTCGCCGGCATCTTCGACAAGCTGCGCGCCGAGGACGATTGGACTGTGTTCTGCTTTCTCGACGAGCACGGAACGGTGCTCGCCAGCAGCGATGCCTGGCAGGTTTCCGTCGGCGCACCGATGCCCGTCGTGCTCGATGCCGGCGGCCGCATCATTCGATTCGGGGGCCGCGAATACCTCGCGGTCACGTGTCGCACTCAGGGTTATCAGGGTTACATGGGCCCTGGTTGGTACGGACATGCGATGCTGCCGATCGAACATGCGTTCGACAGCCAGACCGGCGACGGTGCGAATACGATTCCGCGTGAATTGCTCGCAGCCCTGCGTGAGAGTCAAACCATCTTCTCCCCTGCCCTGCGCAAGATTCCTGTGCAGGCCGACGCCATTCAGCGCGAGTTGAATCGTACGGTGTGGAACGGCAACGTCCGCCTCGCGACCAGCACGGATACTGGCAGCGATTTCACCAAAGTCCTGCTGCGCGAGATCGGCAACGCCGGCCGTCGCACTCAGGACACATTCGAGCACTCCATCAGTGAGCTGCAGGAAACGGTCGTGTCATCGATTCTCGATGATGCGCAGCTGCTTGCCTCGCTTGCGGTCGATGTGCTCGATCGGAATCTCTACGAGCGCGCGAACGATTGCCGCTGGTGGGCACTGAACGGCGCATTGAGCCGCCATCTTGCGAACGGCGGCGACCGCGATGCCGGCGAGATCCTGCGCCACATCAACAGCCTCTACACCGTCTATCACGATATAGTGTTGTTCGACGCCGACAGCCGCATCGTTGCGGTTTCCAATCGTGCGCATGCAAGCAAGGTCGGCAGCACGATCCAAGAACCTTGGGTTGCTGCCACGCTGGAGCTTCGCGACTCGCAGCAGTACGCGGTTTCAGCATTCGCTCGCAGCGATCTCTACGGCGGCCAACACACGTTGATCTATGGCGCTGCGCTTCACAACGAAGCCCGTCGCGTGGTCGGCGGCATCGGCATCGTGTTCGACTCGGCGCCACAGTTCAAAGCCATGCTGCGCGATGCGCTGCCTCGCACCGAGTCGGGTGACATCGTCAGCGGATGCATCGGGTTATTCGTCGACTCACGCATGACCGTCATTGCGGCCACCTCCGACTATGAGCCCGGCGATACTGTCGATCTGCCTCGAGAACTACTGAGCGCGCATGGCAACGCGCCGCAGACCGTTTGCATGAATGGCACTCATTACGCGGTCGGCATGCGCAAGACGTCCGGATATCGCGAGTACACCGGCATGGGCGCGTTCAGCCTGATCCTCATTCCGCTGGGCGAGGCAATCGAGCGCGTCGTGCGACGGGCCGAGACGCAGACCCATCGCCGTGCGGTCGCGCAAGAGCCCATGATCGATATCGCCACGTTCTACTGCGGCCAGCAGCGCCTCGGCTTGCAACGAAACGATATCGTCGAAGCGCTCGACGGTACGCACATCCGTCCGATTCCGAACGCACCTGCCTGGCACGCGGGCCTGCTGATGTATCGAGAATCTCCGCTGCCGGTGATCGATCTTGGTCAGCTGCTACATGCCGGCCCGGGCACCGAAGCGCGCAACGTGATCGTCGTGCGCGCAGTGGAAACGGGGCAATTGTTTGGTCTGCTGGTCGAGGAGCTGGCGGACATTCCCGAGATTGCCGTCAGCCGCATCCTGCCGGTGGGCGATTTGAATGTTCGCGGCGCCGCCATTCTCGACCGCGCCGTCCGGCCGGAGCACGCGGCAGAGCCGGTGCTCATGCTGATGAATATCGAACAGCTGCTGATCTACGCAGGTGCGGCCGGCTTCAAGTTATCGCAGCCGCTGGCGTCGGTGACGCAGCTCAGAGCCGCGGGTTGAGCTTCAACTGGCGAATCAAGCCGGCGTAGTACGCATCCTTGCTGGCGTTGCGGACGGTATCCAGCTCAATCTGCTCGTCACGCAGCAGCGCCAGTCTCGTGGCCTGCTCTGCCTTTGGCGACGACATGAACGCCTGGGCCCGGCGCAGCGCCTGACCCACATCGCACTTGTAATAGATCTGGCTGGCGAGCACCTGACGCGTTTCTTTGCTGGTGCCGCGATTCGAGATCCACAGCGAGTTCACAGTGAGCTGCTCGCTCTGCACGCTGAATTCCTCATCCGCCCCCACCAGCGCGCGACGCACGAACACGTTCGGAGCCTCTGCCGTCAACTGAATCGATGCCTGGCTGCCGATCCGACGAGGGTCCGCTTCGGACAGCACGGTGAACGCAGTCACCGCAGAGTCCGTCGCCGAGTACTGCACGATGGTTTCGCCGGCACCTGCATCCTGACTGCACCACATGCCTTCGAGAGCCTTGGTGGACCCGGAGGTCGCATGCGCCGCCTGCGCACACAGAGCAGTCAACATCATCGAAGCGAAGAACTTGGCGTTTGACATGTAGCGAATCGCAGCTCGAGCGTTGGACGGATCAGTCGGAGCAATTTGCATGCCGGCCTCGCTCAGACGCTTGCTGCGCCGCTGAATTGCGCATCCGTCAACAAACTGGCGCGAGTGATTTGGCAAGAAGACCGACAGTTGCTGGGTTGACTGACGGGCCTGAAGCGAGCAATCCATGCGAGGAGTATGCTCGGTGCGGGCTTCGCTTCAGGCTGTTCATCATGGATCGCCGCCGCACCCTCGCGCTCGTTCTCGGGCTGGTGCTGTGCCTGGCGCTGCTAGGTCGATGGGTCGTGCGCTTCGACAACGACGAAGCGGCTCCCGCCGATTCACCCGTCGGCGCCGCATCGAACACGCCCAGTGGACAGATCGCTGAAATCGTCCAGGCCCCGCGCAAAGATTCCAAAGTAGATCACGTCGTTCCCTATAAGGCGCCGATGGGCCCCGGCGTGTTTAGCGGCCGCGTCATCGATGCCGTCTCTCGCGAACCGATTCGCGAATTCACAGTGGAGTTGCAGCAGCCACGCCCGTCAAAAGATCCACCACGGCAGATCAAGCAATCGTTCCGAACCCAGGATGGACGTTTTACGTACCGCGGCCTGCCCACAGGCACATGGTCGGTTTTCACCACAGCCGCGGGCTACCAGCGATTCGACATGCCCGATGTGCGCATCTCCGAGGGCGAACAACCGCAAGAGATATTGATCCCAATGCTCACGGGCCTCTCACTGCGCGGCCGCATCGTCGATGAGATCACGAGGAATGGCATCGCCTCGGCAACGATCGTCTTTCGTGAAGCCTCCGTGGGCCGATACGAAGGGAACTTCCGCCTGCGTCCATCAGTGCGCTCACACAAGGACGGCTCATTCACTCTCGCCGGAGTGCCACCCGGCGCCATTCGCCTCGAAGTAAACGCGGACAACTATGTGACTAGAGAGATCGAGACGTTCGTCGGCGGAAAAAACGCGCCGGTCGAAATCGCGCTCTCCAAGGGCGGCGCGGTAAGCGGATACCTCGCCGGCACCGATGCACTCACTCCGGTGCAAGGTGAGGTCAACCTCTCCAATCTCGATGAAAACACCGCCATGCAGACGTCGACTGGCCCGGCTGGAGAATTCACCTTCTTCCAATTGCCCGCCGGCCGTTATCGGCTCGCCGGCCGGGGCGGCGGACTGAATGGCGAGCGCGAGTTGGTGCTGGCACACAACGAACAGCTCGAGGGCATCGTGCTGCCCATGACGGCCGGACACAGTATCCGCGGCGTGATCTCGGGCTTGCGACCCGACGAGCACATGGAAACGATGGTTCTAGCCTATGCCATGAGCCGCGGGACCGGCATGACACCGCAAGCTAATCCTGATGAGCGTGGCGCTTTTGAAATCCGCGGCGTTGCGCCCGGTCAGGTCTTGATCGAGGTCATCACTCCCCGGCGCGGACGACTGAGCAGGCAAGTCGAGATGCGTCCGAACCAAGATCTCACCGTCAATTTCGAGCTCAGAACGGGAGCGCGCTTGACCGGACGCGTGACCCGTGGCGGCAAGCCACTGGGCGGAGTCCAGCTCGCCGCGAACACATTGTCGGCGGACGAGAATGAGCAGCTGCAGCTAAGCGCGATCTCGTCAAACGACGGGGACTATGCGATCGAGGACGTACCGAAGGGTGAGTACGTGCTGGCGGTGGAGTCGTCCTATAGCAGTCCGCCCGTGCACGTCTCCGGCGACACCGTATTCGATATCGAGGTACCCGATGCGCAGCTGTCAGGCCGTGTGTTCGAAGAAGGCAGCGAAGCGCCTGTGGTAGGGGCGCTCGTCAATGTCCGAGCGGCGCGGCCTGCTTTGCATCACAGCACACTGCTGGACCGCTCCGATCATTTCGGCCAGTTCGGCATTCGCGGGCTGCAACCCGGCGATTTCGTAATGACTGCGTACAAGCCCGGTTATGAGCTCTATCGAGCGCCGCTCTCGTACGGCTCACCAATCTCGGACATGGCGATCTACATGCGTCCCGCGCGCGGCGTCCAGATCAGAGCACGCGACGGGGACAGCGGCAAATCGCCAGCCAGCATCAGCGTGGTCGAGATTTACAACGGCTCACCCAATGTCGTCATGCAGTTGCAAATAGATCAGAACGGTGTGAGCTATTTGCCCAGCGGCCTGGCTGGCAGCTCGTTACGAATCGCCGCTCAGGGCTACTACCCGATCGAAATCACCGCTTGGAACGGCCAGCCGCTGGAGGTGAGCCTGCAACGCCATTGACGCCAACTCAACCCGCCAGCAGCTCGAAGCGCCTGCTGACACCTGTGGTCGCTGACGGTGAGATCCAGACATCGAACTCGCCTGGCTCGGCGACGAACTGCATCTGCTCGTTATAGAACGCCAGCTCCCGACGCGTCAGCGTGAACTGCACTTCGGTGGACGCACCCGGCGGCAAGCGAATCTTCTGAAAACCCTTCAACTCTCGAATGGGGCGAGTCATGCTCGCCGCGCGATCACGAATGTAGAGCTGCGCGACTTCCTCTGCTTCGCGCGCTCCCACGTTCGTGATTCTGGCGGTGATGGTCAGGGTCGCATTCCAAGCCAGCTTCTCGGTGCTGAACTTGGGCGCGCTGTACTCGAAGCGCGAATAAGTGAGCCCGTGACCGAACGGATACAGCGCCTCGTTCGACACCTCGCGATAACGCGCTTTGAACGCAGGGCCTTCATTTCCTTGCGGCCGACCTGTCGTTCGGCGGTTGTAGAAGTACGGCTCCTGCCCGGAATCTTGCGGAAAGCTGACCGGCAGCCGCCCGCTCGGGCTGTAGTCTCCGAACAGCACATCGGCAATTGCACTGCCCGTCTCGGTGCCGAGAAACCAGCTCGTAACGATCGCCTGCGCATTGCGCACAGCGCCTTCGAGCGCGAGCGCGCGGCCGTTTCGCAACAGCACGACGAGCGGCTTGCCAACTTTGGCGACAGCTTCGACCAGTTGCTGCTGAGGGGGCGGCACGATGATCTGTGTCCGCGATTGCGCTTCGCCCGACATGTCCTGCCCTTCGCCAATCGCGAGCACGACCACATCGGCCGCACGGGCCGCGGCTACGGCAGCTTCGATACCGCCGTCCATGGGCTTCTCGATCATCGAGCCCAGCGTCACGGTCAACAGCGACTTATCGGCCAGCACCGCACGCATACCCTGCTCGACACTGACGACATGATCGGGCTTGGCGAATGGCGCCCAAGGCCCGGCGAGATTCAGCGTGTCGTTGCTGAATGGACCGATCAGCGCGATCTTCTTTCCGGACTTCGGCAGCGGCAGCACATTCCCTTCATTCTTGAGCAACACGATGGAAGCTCGCGCACTCTCGCGCGCCACGGCGCGTAGCTCCGGTGTCATCGTGTTCCGCTTCTCGACCTCCGGATCGAGCGAGCGATACGGATTGTCGAACAGGCCGAGCAAATATTTAGTACGCAACACGCGTCGCACCGATTCATCGACCACCGCCATGGGCAGCTCGCCGCTCGCGACCAGCTCCGGTAAATACAAGTTGTAGAAATCGCTCTGCATGCTGATGTCGACGCCGGCAAGGATGGCGAGCTTGGTCGCTTCGCGATCGTTCTTGGCGACACCATGCTTCACCAGTTCCATGTCGGCGGTGTAGTCGGAGACCACCATGCCGCGGAATTTCCACTGGTCCCGCAACAGTCCCGTCATCAGCTTGCGATTGGCGGACATCGGCACGCCGTTGATGTCGTTGAACGAGCTCATCGTGGACAGTGCGCCGGCATCGAATGCCGCTTTGAACGGCGGCAAATAGACCTCGTGTAAGGTCTGCTCGGACATCTCGACGGTGTTGTAATCCATACCGCCCATGGCCGCACCATAGGCGACGAAATGTTTGGGGCACGCGAGCAGGCTGTCCTCATCGGTGAGACTCTTGCCCTGAAATCCACGCACGCGTGCCGCTGCGAGCACTGAGCCCAAATAAGGATCTTCGCCCGAGCCCTCGGCGACACGCCCCCACCGCTGATCGCGACCGATGTCGACCATCGGTGCGAACGTCCAGTGCACGCCATTGGCTGTGGATTCAATAGCAGCCGCGCGCGCGGTCCGCTCGGCCAGCTGCGGATCGAAGCTCGCTGCTTCACCCAGGGGAATAGGAAAGATCGTGTACAGGCCGTGTAAAACATCGGCACCGAAGATCAGCGGAATCTTCAGCCGCGACTCTTCGACCGCGATTCTTTGGATGGCACGGGCACCTGCTGCGCCAAACCCGTTGAAAACGCCAATCAAGCGCCCCTCGCGCACGCGCTGCGCGAGATCGTCGTCGACCGGCGGCCCGGCTTCGGGATTGATCACGGCTGCCGGCACCCGTCGCGTACCATCGGAAAAGATGCTGAGTTGCCCAGCCTTTTCCTGGATGGTCATTTTCGCGATCAGTGCTTCGATGTGATCTTCGGCACTTTTGCTGAGCGAGCTCGCACACGCTGCCCGCTCGGCGAAAGCGAGCAGCGTGAGAGACGACGCACCGAGTAGAAATTTCCGACGAGTAAAAGCGGCTGCCATCGAGGCATTATGCCAGCTTCACTCCCTGCGCCGAGAGCGGCAACACGCGCACCGGTTTGCCATCGATCTGCGCCAACGCATTGGCCAGCGCCGGCGCGATCACCGGGGTGCCCGGCTCACCCACGCCGGTGGGCTTGTTCTTCGACGGCACGATGTGCGTCTCGACGGCCGGCATCTCGTTGATGCGCAGGACCGGGTAGTCGTCGAAATTGCCCTGTTCGACCCGACCTTCCTTCAAGGTCACTGCGCCCATCAGCGCAGCGGACAATCCGTAACCGATGCCCGACTCCATTTGCATGGCGATGATGTTTGGATTCACGGCAATACCGCAGTCCACCGCACACACCACGCTGACCAGCTTGGGGCCGTTCGGCGTCTTCTTCAGCTTGGCCACTTGACCGACCACGCTGTTGAAGGACTCGTGCAACGCGAGGCCATAAATCTCATCGGCCGCACGCTTCTTCTTCCAACCTGACTTCTCGGCCACCAGATCCAGCACAGCCAGATGACGTGGATGTTTCGCCAGCAATGCACGACGCAGCTGATACGCGTCCTGCTTGGTCTCGCGCGCGATGTCGTCGAGGAAACATTCCGTAGCGAATGCCGTATGAGTCGAACCCACCGAGCGCCACCACAGCACGGGCACCTTCGGCTCCGTGGTGTGCAGCTCCACCTGCAGATTCGGAATCTGATACGGCAGATTCTGTGCGCCTTCCACCGAAGTGTTATCGATCTTGCCCGGGCTCGCGAACAGCGTGCCGCGCGTGATCGATTGACCGACGATGCGATGCTGCCAGGCGACGATCTTGCCTTGCGCATCCACGCCAGCCTTCAGCCAATGGACGTACATCGGGCGATAGAAGCCCGCGCGCGTGTCGTCTTCACGCGTCCACACGAGTTTCACCGGATCCGTCGTGCCCACTGCCTTGGCGATAGCGGCAGTCTCGACGACATAGTCCGACAATGGATTGGCGCGACGGCCGAAGCTGCCGCCGGCATAGAGCTGATTGATCTTCACGTCTTTCGGCGAGAGGCCCAGCAGCTTCGCCACCGCCATCTGATCCGCGGTCTGGAACTGCTCGCCGTTCCAGATCTCGCACGAGTTCTGGCCGATCTGCACGACGCAATTCATCGGCTCCATCGCCGCGTGCGCCAGATACGGGAACTCGTAGGTCGCCTCGAAGGTGCGTGCCGCCGAAGCAAACGCCTTCTCGACATCGCCTTCCTGTTTCGCGATGTCGCCGGGCCGTTTGGTCAGCTCGCGATATTCCTTCAGCATCTCGTCCGAGCTTTGCTTGAAGGCATTCGACTCGTCCCACTCGATGGTCAACGCGTCACGGCCCTTTTTGGCCGACCAGAAATCCGTCGCGACCACGGCGACACCCGAGCGCGCCGCCGTTTCGAAGGCGACCACGGACTTCACGCCCTTGATCTCCTTCGCCTTGCTGGCATCGAAGCTCTTCACCTTGCCACCGAAGCGCGGCGGATGAGCAACGACGGCAGTCAGCATGCCGGGCAGTTTGAAGTCCTGAGTGAAAATGGCTTTGCCGGTCGACTTCGCCTTGCTGTCGACGCGCGCGGCGCTCTTGCCGATGCGGTTGTAAGTCGACGGATCCTTGGTCTTGACCTCGGTCGGCACCGGCAGTTTTGACGCATCGGCCACCAGCTCACCGAAGCGGGCCGACTTGCCGGACTTGTGCTGAACGACGCCCGCAGCAATCGTGATCTCGTTCGCCGGCACATTCCAACGATTGGCCGCTGCAGCCACCAGCATGGCGCGCGCAGTAGCGCCCGCCTGTTTCAGCTGATCGTACGAATTCGCGATCGCGGTGCTGCCGCCCGTGCCCTGGAACGGGCCGAACGCGAGATTGTTATAAAGCTTCGCGTCGGCGGGCGCGCCTTCGACGCGGATCTGACTCCAGTCGGCGTCGAGCTCCTCGGCAACGATGGTCGCCAGGCCCGTGTATGAGCCCTGACCCATCTCGACGTGCTTGGACAGCACGGTCACGGTGCTGTCCTCATCGATACGCACGAACGCATTCGGCACGAATGTGCCGGCCTTCGTTGCCTCCGCATTGTTGGCTCGCACTCCGCTGGCGGGCAGCCACATGGCTACCGTCAACACGGCGCCGCCCTTCAGCACGTCACGACGAGTCGCTTGTATCACCGTATCTTGTTCGACTGCGCTCATGTTCGTCTCCTCAGGTCGTCAACGTGCCAGCGGCGCGCTTGATCGCCGCGCGGATGCGCACATATGTGGCGCAACGACATACATTGCCGGACATCGCGGCATCGATATCGGCGTCGGTTGGTTTGTTATTGGTGGTGAGCAGAGCGGTCGCGCTCATGATCTGCCCCGACTGGCAGTAACCACACTGCGGCACGTCTTCGGCAATCCAGGCGTCCTGCACGGCCTTGCCTACCTTCGACTGACCGACCGCTTCGATGGTCGAGATCTTGCTCGACGCTACCGCCGCCACCGGCAGCACACAGCTGCGCGTGGCATTGCCATCGATGTGCACAGTGCAAGCCCCGCAAAGCGCCTTGCCGCAGCCGAACTTGCTGCCGGTCATGCCCAGATGGTCACGCAATACCCACAGCAATGGGGTATCCGGCTCGGCGTCGGTCTGGACCTGCTGGCCGTTGATATCGAGCGTGATCATAAGAGACCTCGGGTTGGCGAGTGGCTACCTGGAGTGAGCCGGATCTTACTCTGGCATCGCTGCACGCGGGTTGCACAATCCTGCCGGATTCCGCACAGCGCATCGCCGAAAGTCGAGATTCATCAAGACCAGAAACTGCGGTGCTCTGGCCGATTGCTCCACCCGGTCGATGTGCGTAGGCTCGCGCTCCACTCTACGAATCGAAGGGGATCAGCATCGTGCCAATGGAAGTCCGCGCCGCCGTCGTGCATGGCCCGAACCAACCCTTCGTAATGGAGACGCTGCAACTGGACGATCCGCGCGAAGGCGAAGTCCTGGTGCACATCAAGAGCACCGGCCTGTGCCATTCCGATCTGCACGTGTATGAGGGCAAGCTGCCCTGGGCGTTCCCTGCTCTGCTGGGTCATGAGGCTGCCGGTGTGGTCGTGGCCTGCGGCCCCGGCGTCACCAAGTTCAAACCGGGCGACCATGTCATTCCCTTCTTGATTCCTCACTGCGAAAAGTGCGGATACTGTCATTCCACCAAGACCAATCTGTGCGTCGAAGCGTTCTCGCGCCTGAAGCCCGGCGAATCGCGCTTCTCGCTGAACGGCAAGCCGGTGTCGCAGCTGTGGGGGCTCGGCACATTCGCGGACTATTCGGTGCTGCCGGTAAACATGCTGGCCAAGGTGCGCGATGACGCGCCGTTCGATCCGATCTGCTACATCGGCTGCGGTGCCACCACCGGCCTGGGTGCCGCACTGTTTGCGGCCAAGGTCGAAGCTGGCAGCTCGGTCGTCATCTTCGGTCTCGGCGGCATCGGCCTGAATGTCGTGCAAGGCGCTCGCCTGGCAGGCGCAAAGAAGATCATTGGCGTCGATACCAATCCGGCCAAGGAAGCCATCGCCCGCCAGTTCGGTGCGACCGACTTCGTCAATCCCAAGGCGGTCGAGAAACTCACCAGTCATTTGATGAAGCTGACCGCCGGCGGCGCGGACTACACCTTCGAATGCATCGGCAATCCTCAAGTCATGCGCCAGGCGTTCGAATGCACCAATCCGGCCTGGGGCACGAGCTATGTGGTCGGCGTCGCTCCGCAGGGCGCGGAGGTCACTTCATATCCGGGCCATCTGATGATGGGACGTCATTGGACGGGCTGCTACATGGGCGGCGCGCGCGTCACCAAGCTGCCGGAGATTGTCGACTGGTACGTCGACAAGAAAATCGATCTCGATTCGCTGGTGACGCATCGACTCCAGCTCGAGCAAATCAACGAAGGCTTCGAGCTGATGCGCAAGGGTGAATCGATCCGCACCGTGATCGTGCTCTGATTGAAAGGGGACAGATCTAATTTCGCAGATCTGACCGCCTTACCGAGCTGACGCAGGGGAAATTAGCTCTGTCCCATTTTATTCCAGCCACGCGCGCGAGAGATAAAGCTCGTTCGCGCGTGGCGAGTCGTCAGTCCGGAAGATAATCATCTCCGCGACATTGCGCAGATCCAGCTCACGCGTGCTCGGACCGGCGGCCACATCCTGCAATGGAATGCGAATGACCTGACGCGTCCGGGGCGGCAGCTCGAAACGACGGCTGAATCGATCGGTCGGCTGATTGTTGTGGGCGGCGTCGTGCACTCTCAGCACCAGATGCAGGGCCAGCGGCGTCGGATTGGTCAGGTCGACCGCCAGCGCCGAGTACCCGCTCCAGTCCGGCCGCAGCTCGATGAAGTCCAGTCCGGGATAAGGACCGTCGAGCAGCTGCACGTGCATCGCCTCTTCTCCCGCTTTGCTCGCCCACGGCTCGGGCAGCTTTGCCTGCGAGAACTCAGCCGACTGCTGCAGGATGAAGTAGCGGTCGTAGCGCTCGGTGAAGTCCGCCACCACCGGAAAGCGCCCCTCCCTCTGCTGATACTTGATGGCCGCTCGAGTCACCGGCGCAGCGGCGACAATGAGCGCCACGATGCCGATGGTCGCAGCAACCAGTCGAACGATGCTTGAATGCGCCGTCGCGCGTACTCGCGAATCGAACGCCGCAAAAATCCCCAGCAGCGCGGCGGCACCGATGACGTCGTGTACTGCGTCTTCCACACTGGCGTCACGGCCCACCGGAATCTGCAGCAGCTCGGTCAGGACGCCGAGCAACAGCGCCGCCGCCAGTGCCAGCGCATATTGTCCCACCAGGCCGATGGACGCGAAGCGCGGATGACCGCGCACGATGAACAGCGTCAATAGCGAAACGCTGCCGAAAATGGGCGCGTGTGCCGAGTTGTGTAGTGTCCTGATCCAGCGCGTGTCGCCGGGGACTGGCGCGAACACCACGGCCACCAGCAAAATCCCGATCACCAGCAGCGCGATCCAGTGAGCGCGCTTCACCGGAGCAGTCCTATACCGTGAGCCAACCCACCAACCCGCAACCTGTTGTGCCTCGTCCCGCGGCCAGCGTCCTCCTGCTGCGCGAACAGCAGGGCGCGATCGAAGTCTTGTTGACGCGTCGACACGAAAACCTCGCGTTCATGGGCGGTATGTGGGTATTTCCGGGCGGCACGCTGTGCCCCGCCGACACATCGGCGCAGTCGCTCGCATTGATCCCGGAGATTGCGCGCGCCGGCTGCCATCGCCTGCGCGATCTGGCAGGCAACGCGTTGCCTGCCACTACGTGTTTGGGGCTGGCCGTCGCGGCCGCTCGCGAGACGTTCGAGGAAACGGGTGTGCTGCTGGCGACGACTGCGGAAGGACACCATTGTGGGAGCGAGCGACTGGCGCGACTGCATGGCCGACAACGCGCAATCGTCTCACAACCCGAGCTGTTTGCCACCTCGCTGCAGGAGGAACACCTGTACCTGGACGTGCGCCGTCTGGTGTACTGGTCGCACTGGATCACTCCATCGCCGGTGCCGAAGCGATTCGACACTCGCTTCTACCTCGCCAGCTTGCCGCCGGAACAGAGCGCGACCGTCGATAGCATCGAAGCGACCGAGATGTGCTGGATGACGCCAGCGTCGCTCATCGCAGCTGCGCATGACGGAACGATGAAGGTTTCGCGGCCGACGCTTTACAACCTGATGGAGCTTGACGCCAGTGTGCGACAGCACGTTTCGCTGAATGCAATCCTCGCTGCTGAAGCGCAGCGAGACGTCGTGCCGGTGTTGCCCAAGATACGCAAAGACGAACGTATGATCGTCATGCCGTGGGACTCGGAATATCACGTATTAAGCGGCGACGGCGTGCCATCGAACGTTACATATCCGCAATGTTTGCGCGCACTGCCATCGCGCACCAGCGAGCGTTGACACAACAAAATATATGAATGCATGTCCCTTGGCGCCAGACTAGAGTCCTTGGCACGGAGCGCATAACAACGATCGATCGCGATCGTGCGTGAGGTCAGGGAAGCTCACCAGGAGGTTTGCAGGATGTCTCGACGGCAACGGCTTCATGTTGCGGGCGGTACGTACTACGTCGTTCAACATGGCAACACGCATCATCCCATTTTCTCTCAACCCGAAGACTATGCGCTCTTCGAACGCCTGCTCGCGACCGGTCTGCGCCGCACCAATGCTCGCGTGCATGGCTATTGCTGGACCCCGCAAGCCATTCATTTGATCTTGCAGATCGACGAGATCTCGGTGGGCCGCATCATGCAAGGCCTCACCAGTCGCTATGCGCGCAGCATGCATCGTCGCATCGGCGAGTCCGGTCACTTCTTCCGGCAGCGTTATAAAGCGGTCTTGATCGATCCGAAACATTACCTGCTCAAGCTGCTGCACTATCTGCACTACGTTCCGGTATTGGGCGGGCTGGCGGAGCATCCCGGTGCGGCTGAACACACCAGCCATGGCACGTATCTACGCCAGTCCGCCACCCCTTGGCTGACGACGCGCAACACGTTACGACTGCTCGAGCTCAAGGATGGCGGCACCGAGTACGAAACGTTCATGGCGCGCTGCCCCGAACCCGAAGATGTCGTTCAGTTCGAGCGCGTCGGTTCGAACGACTTGCGCGTCATCGGCAGCACCGAGTTCCTGGAGAACCTGCCCCGCAACTCGCGCACCTATCGCAGCAAGGCGTCGCTGGATCAGATCATTCACACCGTTACCTGTCGCATGGGCGTGGAGCGCGATCTGGTGCTGTCGAATTCACGCCAGCGCGAATTCACCTTGGTGCGTGCATTGATCGCGTGGTACGCGACAGAGCGTGGTGTCGCGACATTGAGTGAAGTGGCGCGCTGCCTGCGTCGCGATCCATCGACACTTTCGATGGCGATCAGCCGCTATCGCACGCGTCGGCCGGAGCTGTTCAAGATCACGGCCATGCACGACATTTCCCCGCTGGTGCCCATCGGCGGCGGCATGAAGATTCACTATTGGGATGGCGCCGCCGAAGCCCGTGACGGCGACGACGAGGACCGGCAGGCAGTGTAAGCAGCAGGGAGTCGGGGCAAAAGATGTGGGGCGTTGCTGAGCTCGGCGGCGCCCCGGCGGCTATTCCCAATCCCCACGCGATCGTTGCGGCCGCCAGCAGGGCGCCGCTCGCAACAACGGCAAGCGCCAGCCGCAATCGTCACTTCGCACATTCCTTGGCGATCGACCATAAAAGCTGCAAAGCCTCGCGCAGGGTTTGCAGTGACTGGCAGCGTCCCGCCGATGCGCTCTGAGCTCGACCATGGCATCCCTCCTCGTTCGGAACATGCCATAGCCCTTCATCCGCGGCGGGGCGCGCACGCCTATTGCCTCGATAGTCGAGGGAATCGCGACAGTGACAGGCGTTGCGCTTTTTGCTTCGCGAGCAACTCGCTCGAGGCCGCCTGGTGAGGGTTGTTACTTAATAGGAAACGGCAGAAAGAGCACCGATTCGTGATTCGCCGCAGAAATATTTGATCGACTGCTGCCAGGTATATTGACGTCCGGTCGCAAACATTGCAGCGTTGGCAATGCAGGAGGACTGTTGCTTCATCGAGGGAAAGATCATGACGGAACTGACGGAACGGCAAGAAGGAACGGAGATCGAGCTGCTCGATCTCGGCGATGCGACGCTCGAAACCAAGCAATTCGGCTTGTACCCAATCTATTACGACTCGATATTTCTGCTGGGGGAAAGACTGCCCTGAAAGGACGTCCCTCAAAGGACATACCTGAGTCATTGAAGTGAGATCGATGGGCGGGGCTCGCGGCGCGAGCCCTGCCCAGACAAAAAAGAACGGGCGAGAGCTGGTGGGACGATTTTGGCGGGCCCTCCCATGCACACTGAAAAAGCGTACTGGCTGCCGTCGCACGTGCGGGCGTGCTCGACAGCAACGGGCACTGTGATACTGGACCTGCGGCGCAATCGCTATTTTGGCGTTGGGCGAAAAGAAACGATCGCGCTACGCGCCCTCGCCGGGAATTGGCAGAGCCTCGCGGCTGCACCTGCCAGTTTTGCCAGCGATGCCGAGCCGCTACCCTTTCAAGATGCGGTAAAGATCGCGGACCAACTGGTCCAGGCCGGACTGCTCAGCAACAGCACCCCAGAGCCCGCCGCGTTCACGCCCACGCAAGTGGACCTCGACAGCGTGCTCACCAGCGTCGGCCATGAGATCGACCGGAAATCATCGATCCGCTGGCGCCACCTCACCAGCTTTCTGCGCGCCTGCACGTGGGCGCGCCACTCGGTGCGATCGCGAACGCTGTTTCTGACGGCCGAGGACGTCGGCAGACAGAAGAACGTCGCCGGCGCGTCATTCAATAACGAACGCGCAATCGAGCTGGTCGGCATCTTTCGCCGGCTGCGACCTCACACCTTTGCGGCCCGCGATCAATGTTTGTTTCATGCATTGGCGCTGGTGCGGTTTCTAGCCTACTACGACGTGTACCCGACCTGGGTGATCGGCGTGCGCACCAAGCCATGGGCGGCACACAGCTGGGTACAGCAAGGGACACTGCTCCTCGACGCCAATCCCGAGCAGGTTTGCGAATACACGCCCATTCTGGCGATCTGAACCGCGCGAAGGAGCGTGGCGATGTTTCGATATCTGGGAATGGTGTGGGACGACACGAATCCACAACAACAAGAAACCGCGCAACTGATTGCCGAGCGGTTGCGCGAACTCTCCTCTACCTGGCGACAGGAATTTTCTGCGCCGGGTATGCAGGTGTTTTGCGCCGGCGTGCGCGACGATGCGCTCCAGCTGCATCGAGTCGGCGACCACGGCGGCATCGTCATAGGCTCGCTGCTGGCTCGCAGCCGAGACCTGTTTTCTGCGACCCCGGACCAACAGTTTCAATTCGGCGCGACGCAGAGTCATGAGTTTGTGCAAAGTCGCGGCAAATGGCTGATCGATCATGCCTGGGGCGACTATGTCGCGTTCGGCTACGATGCCAATGGCTACAAATGGGTACTGAAGGATCCGACAGGCTCGCTGCCTTGCCTGCGCACCGAGTATCGCGGTGTGAGTATCTTCTTCTCGCGGATTGGCGACTGCCTGGATCTGCGACTGCTGCGCTTCACTGCCAACGAAACGTTTCTTCGCTGTCACATGATGGCGGGGAGCAGCTTTCTGGACACGTCGTCGCTCAACGAAGCGTCACCGGTGCGCCGGGGCGAGTGCGTCGAGTTTCAGCAACACAGCACCGGCTGGCAGAGCACCACCAGGATGTACTGGACGCCGCTGTCTTACAGGGGAGCTGAGGATCTCATTGAAGATCCACAAACAGCCGCGCTGGCCATGCATAGTGCCATCAAAGCCGCCACCGCCGGCCTGGCGCGAATGCATCGTTCGTTGCTATTGAGACTGTCTGGCGGGCTCGATTCATCCATCGTCGCGGGCTGTCTCAAAGGCACGACGGAACGATTTACCGCCTACACTTACTTCAGCCCTATCGGCCGTTCCGACGAGCGCCCCTGGGCACGGCTCGCAGCTACGCATGCCGGCTGTGAGCACATCGAATATCCGCTGCACGCCCTCGATCTGGATCTGACGCTCGGGCTGCGCATGCCGCCCTCTCCCGAACCCTCGCCGCTGCTGGGCTTCATTCAGCGCAACACCATCGAGCGGGAGATGATCGAGCGCACGCAGGCCACCGCTCTATTCAGTGGCGACGGCGGCGATTCAGGCTTTTGCAGCGACTCGCTGACGTATGCGGTCCCGGAGTTCTTGCGGCAACATGGCATCACCCCTCGCCTGTTCCGGCTCGCCTCGCAAGTCGCGCTGCTCACCGAAAAATCCAGCTGGACGGTGTTGACCACAGCGGTTCGCCGGGTCGTTGCCAACCACAACACCGGCGTACCGCGCGATCGCATCCTCGCCGCAAGTCAGCTGGTCAGCCCCGAAATCAAGCAGGCGTTCAGCGGCCACGACAGCGTTTCGCATCCCTGGTTTCGAGATCAGCGACGCGTGCCCTGGGACAAAATACGGCGGATCGGCACGTTGATGATGGCGCCCGACTACTACGGCGTCGCTGTGCCCGCCGATGCGCCCGTTCCGGAAGTCGTCTCGCCGCTATATTCGCAGCCCGTGATCGAGTTGCTGCTGCGGATTCCAATCCACACGCATTTCCATCGCGGTCGCGACCGAGGCCTGGCTCGAGTAGCGTTCGTGGCGGAAACGCCAGAGCCGATCCTGCGGCGCCTGTGGAAAGACCGTGCACCCGGTTTTCACGATCAACTGCTCGAACGCGAGCGCCCTTTCCTGAAAGAAACACTGCTGGATGGAGTACTGGCGCGCCATGGCCTGCTGGATCGCCCGCTGCTCGAGGAAGTGTTGTCAGCCGGTCCGACCAAAAACACGGTGTACCCGGGCGAAATCTTCCGCCATCTGGATTCGGAGCTGTGGGCGCGTCACTGGCTCGGCGGCTCGCAACTGCAGCCCAGTTGAGGGTCAGAACCCTTTGGACAGCCGTAGATAACTAAAGCGGCCGACGAGATCGCCCTGCGTGGTATCGAAGCCAGCGGCGAAGCCGATCTCGGAAAACGGCGGCAGCTCATCGGTCAGATTCTTCACGCCGAACTGCAGCTTCAAGTCAGCGCACACCGGACTCGGACCGAACACTTCGTCCATGGCCAGGCTCGCTTGCACATCCACGAGGGTGCGCGCAGGGAGGTGGCGCCCCGTGGGCCCAGTAGCATTCGCGTCCATATAGCCAGGCAACCAATCGAGTGTGGTCGACAGTCCGAAGCCATTGCGCTTCCAGCCGAGGCTGCCGACGACGCGCCAACGCGGGATGGAACCGGCGGGATTTGCTATGCCGACGCGATCGAATGCCTGCGTTTTCGGCACATCGACGGCCGTGAACTCGTTGACCCACGTGGCGGACAGACGCGTCGTGACATCTCCCCAGCCGGTGCTGCGTTCGTACTTCGCCTGCACATCGATACCGCTCGTGGTCAGGCGCCCGAAATTCATTCGGGATACATCCAGCTGCAACAGCCTGCCGGGAATACCCGCGGCGATATCAGCCTCGGTCGGCACATCGCGCACGATGCGGTCGCGGAACGCCTCCTCATTGGACAGCAGCGAAGTGAAGTGCACGAACGTGACGCGGTGATCGGTATTGATCCTCCAGTAGTTGGTCAGCAACTGCAGGCCCGGCAACGCGCTCGGCGTCAGCACAAACCCCGTCGTCATGGAGTCTGCTTCGATCGGTCGGAGATTCGGATTGCCACCGGCGACGAACGTCACCGTGCTCAGATCGTCGTTGCGCGCCGGATCGGGCACGCCCGAGTTCGTCAGCGTGGTACGTGGCGCATGCAGCTCGAACAGCGATGGCGGACGAAAGCTGGTGCTATATGAGCCGCGCAACAAAATGTCCGCAGCCGGACGCCACATCAATCCGACCTGTGGATTCAGCGAGCTGCCGAAGTCGCTGTAATGGTCGAGCCGCGCGGCCAGCGTCATCGACAGGACGTCGCGATCATTCGATTCTGCAGACCCGATCAGCGGTACGCGCAGCTCGGTGAAAGCGGCTCGCATATCACGACCATCATTGACGGGCAGCGACCGGTCGTCATAGATCATCCTTTCATCGCGCCACTCGCCCCCCGCCACCGCTCGAATCGGCCCAGCCGGCAATTCGAACAGGTCGCCGTGCATGAAGGCCGAAAGCTGCCGGCCGCGCGAGAAGTGATGGTCATCGTCCGGCTCGATGAGCGAGTTCAGCAGCTCCGGGCTGCCGGCAGGCCCATCGACGAAGGGATTCAGCGCGCGCGCCGGATCCGTCTGTGCGAGCGCCTCGTTGATATGCTCGGCACTGACCTCGATGGTGCTGCGAGCATCACCGCTCTCGGTGCTGGCCAGCGCTGCGACTTCCCACCGCCATGTGGAGCTCAGCGAGCCGCGCAGCCCGAACGCGCCGCGTAGCCAATTCATATCGTGTTCGAAGCGCCGCGGCTCGATGCCATCCAGAATGAAATCCACCAGCACCGGCTGCTGGAATGGATTGAACGGATTGTTCGCCGGCACCAGCGCGCTCTGTACCGAATAGAGCCCCTGCTGCGAGATCGTCTGCCGGTTGGTATAGAGCAGCTCGGCAAAGGCCAGCAAATCCGGCGTCAGATCGTACTCGCCGAAGAGCGCCACGCTGCGCTGCCTGGCCTGCGGCACGATGGAAAGCGAGCTCGACGTGCCGGTTCGATTGCGTACGCCAGCGGTTGCGGCGAAATCCTGCGGCGTCAGCCCGATGCCAGTGCTGCCTTCCGGCACCATCGCGAAGGACGACGACAAGCCCGGCAGATTGTCACCGTGCAATGAGCTCACTGTGCCAGGAACGCCCGCCATCGATCGATAATCGAGCCCGCCATAGCGCGAATAGTCCTGATCGCGCCACAGATCGCGTTCGGCACCCAACAGAAAATCCCGCTGGTAGTAATCGAAGATCGCCGCCGTGCGCAGTCGCTCGGTGTCGTAACTGGCGCTGAATGACGCGCGCATCATATCTGCGCCACCACTGGCGCCGCCGTACTGAACGTCGAGCACCGGGCGTGGGATTTCTTTCTTCAGCACCACGTTTATCACGCCGCCCATGGCATCGGCGCCATAGATGGCCGAAGCCGAATCGGACAGCACTTCAATCCGATCCACTGCCGCCAGTGGAATACTGTTCAAGTCGAACCCATTGAGCATCAAGCTGTTCGATGTGGGCGCGACGCGCCGACCGTTGATGAGAATCAGCGTGGTGTCGACACCGATGCCGCGCATTTGTGAGTATTGCGCACCGGTGCTGTAGTAGTGCTCGGCGCGAATGAACGGCTGTTGCGGTGTATAGCGCAACACATCGGGAATCGAAGCGGCACCGAGATCTTCGATCATGCGGCGCGTAAACACCTGCACCGGAGCCGGCCCTTCGCCGCTGCGCTCGATACGTGAGCCGGTGACGATCACTTCATCGACTCGCTCGACAGCCGCGTCGATGCTCGCTCCCGAACCAGGCCGGCCACTGGCTGTCAGATTGGGCTCCGGCGGATGATTCCGCTCTCGCAGATAGGGCTGTCCTTCAGCCAGCCGGCTGCGATCCCGATCCGAGCCGGTCACCCCATTGCGAGGGGCGCCCAGCAGCGATGGCGCCATGACGACGAGCGAACGATCGTTGGTACGCCGATAGGTCAACCCGCTCTCAGCCAGCAGTCGGGTCAATGCCACTTCCGCGGTGAACTTGCCGCGCAGCGGCCCTACGAGCCGACTTTGATCGGTCTGCGCATCCGGCCAGAAGCTGATCAACAGACCGGTCTGTGTCGTGAATTCTTTCAGCGCCTCGATGATGGGCAGGCGCGGAATATCGATGGGGTACTCGTGGGCAGCAGGTGCTTGTTCGCGCGCGTGCTGGGCAAGCGCCGTCCCGAGCCATACACAGCCGGATAGGACGGCCGCCACGACGA
The DNA here is from genome assembly GCF_003104955.1 of Steroidobacter cummioxidans. Classification (NCBI taxonomy): domain Bacteria; kingdom Pseudomonadati; phylum Pseudomonadota; class Gammaproteobacteria; order Steroidobacterales; family Steroidobacteraceae; genus Steroidobacter; species Steroidobacter cummioxidans. Next base: position 279,364 of record NZ_LSRW01000012.1, read on the forward strand.
CGGCGATGACCTGTTTCGCGACCATCTTCCCCAGCAAGTTCCGTTTGATACCGGGGACCCGCCCCGCCGCTGATGAAGGGCGAATCTACCGCACGACGCCGCAATGCGCTGTGACTTTGTTACTTAGGGCGGGGCCTCGAGCGAAAATATATCTTTACGCGGACTGTGCAACCGCGCGGGTCGTCTCAGATGGGATTTGGATTCACGGTCGGTGGCACATCGCCGTGTGGCTGGCCAGGGGCTTGCGACTTGGGAGTTTCGGCATCTGGACGACGCAGCTCGATGCGCAGGACATTGGGATTGTCCCGTACCACCGCAATATCCGGACTGGTCGCCAGCGCCGCAACGAATGATTCAGGATCGGTGGCGCTGCCGCGGAAAAACGTCAGACGCCGCGCGGCGATCGACGGATCGGCGACCACGATCTTCAGCCGATTGAAGCGATTGAAGTCGCTGGCCACCTCGGCCACGGTCTTGTCCTCGTACACCAGCCAGCCTTCGGCCCAGGCCTGCTCGTAATCCACGTTCACCTTTTCCCTGACAACCGGCCTGGAGCGGGTGGCCTGCGTGATCGACACCTGATCCCCTGCGGTCAGGGCAACGCCGCCTGTCGCTTCAGCGACCTGCGCAGGGGCCGCGGACACTGCGCCACGAATGGCATCGCGACCATCGCGATATAGCGCGACACTGCCCTCAGTGACCGCAACGACATCTCTACCGCCGAACCGGGAGACACGAAATTCGGTGCCGACGGCGAGCACGCCCACCATCTCCGACTTCACATAGAAAGGACGCGTGGCGTCCTTCGCGACGTCGAACATAGCCTCACCGCGCACCAGGCGGATCGTCCGATGATCGTCGCCAAATGAGAGTCTCAACAATGAATCGGGGCCCACCCGGACTCGCGTGCCATCGGTCAATGCAACCGAGCGCCACTCGCCCAGCCCGGTCTCGATGCTCCGATCCAGCCACGCCACCTTGGCCATGAACCCCAGCAAAAACGACACACAGAGGCAGGCCACCGCCGCCGCCAGCTTCCACGGCTGAATGCGGGATTGTCGGCGCCGGGTCGGCGCAACATCCATCAAGTCGAGCTGCAGCGCCTCGGACCAATCCGGCGCGCGCTGATCTTCCAGCTCGATCACGTTCGAGCTTTCCCGAGGCGCTCCCGGCAAATTGCTTTGCACATTCGCGGCGCGCAGCACCTGATAAACCTGCTGGATGCGGAGCAATTCAGCAATGTGGGTCGGGGACTGTTTCAACCAGTGCACGTTGCGCTCGCGGTGGCGCACGCCCATGCGATCGTCGCGCAATCGTACGAACCATTCGGCAGCTTCGTTACTCAGCGACATCTGGGTGACCCGCTCGTGACCACTCTCGTTCAGACTTCCTTGCATGCTGGCATCCTCGTCATCCATGGGCGTGTTCACAGATCCTCCAGTCGCAATTGCATGCGCAAGGTACTGTAGGCCCGGGTGAGATCACGCAATACGATCCGATACGTCAGCCCCCTCAGCTGAGCGATCTGCTTGTAGGTCAACCCCTCGTTCACGTGTAACAACAAAACCTCACGTTGCCGTGGCGGCAGCCGATCGACAGCGGCCTGCACATACTCATTGGCGCGTGACCTGGCAAAAGCATTTTCCGGCTCGTCGCCCGCCTCGATCTGCAACTCATCGAGCCAGCTGTCGTCGTGCGGCTTGCGAACCCTCGAGCGCTCGCGCCATTCGTTGGCGACATTGGCGGCGATCCGGAACAGATACCCTTGCGGGTTGTCGACGGCGACGTCGTCGCTATAGCGCAGCAGGCGCAGGAATACTTCCTGGGCCAGGTCATCGATGTCCCCGGGCGGCACCGAGGCTCGATTCCGCAGCCAACTGCGGATGGGCTTGCGCCACTTGCCGAACCATTCGATCAGCCGGCCGTCGCGAAATTCGCGCGGACGCGCCTCGGCACCTGGAGCTGCTGCGGGCCCTTCCTCAGGGCGACAGACATCCTGCTCGCTCTTTTCATCCTCCCTGGACGAATTCCAACGATCATCGCCGCTCGACTGCTTGTGCCGATCGATCACTATCTAGGTGGCTAAGTGGCTGAGAGGGAAAACCTTCCCCTCGCCTAGATGACTGGATCACAGGCACAGCTCATCCCTGTCGGGGCACCGGAGTGCATTACGTCCAGTAGCGGCCTGAAGCTACGGCCGCTCCAGATGCACTGCGTTCGGGCTGGCTTTCCCGGGATAATCCGCGTACCAGAGATTGACCTTGTGCACGAACTCCTCGGGCTGGCTGGGTTTGAACATGAGCAGGTTCACGCGCAGCCGTAACACCTGGGGATCGTCGACGATCACCTGAGCGCCGTTCAGCTTGTTCAGCCGCGCGACGATATCGGCGACGCGCTCGCCTTCGTACTCGTACCAGTTACGAACCCACATGAGCTCGCGATCGGCCTTGACCGGCACCGGCATGCTGACACCGTTGGACGACAACACCACTTGCTGATTCGCAGTGGCGTACACCCGGGGCTGCACACCATTGCGGGTCGCCGACGCCGTCACCGCAACTTTGCCTTCTGCCACAGTGACAACTACGGTATCGCCCCGATCCGACGTCGCAAACGCGGTGCCGACAGCACGCACGGTGCCCGCATCTGTCGACACGATGAAGGGCCGACCAGGATCCTTCGCCACTTCGAACAATGCCTCACCACGGACGAGCGCTACTCCGCGCGTCTCCTCTGTGAAGTGAAAACGCAGCTTGGTGTGCGGGCCGACATAAACAACCGTGCCATCGTCCAGCAATTGTTTATCCCAGTGCCCCTGTCGGGTGATGACGACATAGTCGGAGCTTCCCAGGCGCATCCACGTCACCACGCTCACGGCGAGCACGACACCGGCGACCAGCGCGATCCTTCTGATCTTGAAGCGCGACATCGCAGCCCGCTGTTGCGGTGGCTGGGGACGCGGCCGCGTCACCGTCGCATATGAATCGAAGTCGATGACGTTCTCCGGCAACACGCGCGCATTTTTCTTGAAGACGCGTCGCAACCGCGCATCGATCAGACACATCCGCGCCAGTTCCAAGAGATTGGCTGGCACATTCAGCCAATCGCGAAACTCGCGCTGCGAAGCTTCGTCCAGCTCCCCATCCTTGAGACGCTGGTACCACTCCGCGGCCTGCTTGATCACAGCGGCCTGTTGTATTGTTGGATTCATCATCCCGGTCCCCGCTGGCTGCGCAGAGCAGCTCATCGACGCCAACTATTCCGTCGCGGACTGGTAGAGCCAGTTGACTCACCAGTTGATGCGGCCTACATGCCGTAAGCCGTGGAGTCTCCCGTGCCTAAAAGGAGACCGGGCATATTCCGCTTTCCATCCCTGGGAATTGTGACGATGTCCGCGCCGGGCGACGCAGCGGCCGTGCTATTCGGGTAACAGTCGAATGACGTTCGCGCTTTCGTACGCAACCTGCACATCGGGACGCGCGGCGAGCATGAGTACGAATGTTTCCGGATCGTCGAGCTTGACCGTGGTGAATGGCATGGCGATCGCACCGATCGCCGGATCGGACATCACCACCTTCACGCGATTGCGACGATTGAACTGGTCGATCGCTTCGCGCACGGTTTCACCGCGGAATTCGTAGTATCCGGTAGCCCACTGCAACTCGCGTGACGCATCGACTTGTTTGACCGGCTGCGCACCGCTGTCTGACAAGACGATTTGCTGATCTTCGACCAACTCCGCCACTGCACTGGCGCGATCGATCGTGACGACACGTGCATCGTCATGTCTGCTAACTGCGACTCTACCCTGCGCGACAGTGACAATCGCCGTCGATGCGTTCACCAGCGACACACCAAACTCGGTGCCGACCGCGCGCACATCACCGATGTGTGTAGTGACGATGAAAGGACGATCTGGATCTTTCGCCACTTCGAACACCGCCTCACCCTCGCTGAGCACGATGGTGCGTTGACCGGCGTCGAACGACCAACGCAACCTGGTGTTCGGTCCGATGCGCAACACGCTGCCGTCGCTGAGCATGGCGCGGTCCCACTGCCCCGGACCGGTAGCGATGTGCTTGTCGAAGTACTCGGTCTTCGCCACCCAGCCGGCAACGACAGTGAACGCAACTCCCGCCACCGCCGCGGCAACCTGCAGGAGACGCACGCGCCGCCGCTTCATGCGCAGAGCCTGCTGATGTACGACATTCATACCTCGCGGCCCAAAAGGAATCACGTTCTCGCCCAGATCGTTTTCCGGTGTCGCGCGCATATGCAGCTTCGCCTTGCGGCCGTAGCCGTGATAGCGATAGATGTCGAGCAACGCTTCGACGTGACGGTCCGACGCCTTCAGCCACGCGAGATACTCACGCCGCTCGCGTGGCGACAGATCGTTCGCGACCAGGCGCACGAACCAACCCGCCGCCTGCTCGCTCAGGAGCGCGTCGATCCCAGTGTCGCTGCTGTGATTCATACCCCTTGCCCTCAATGGCCTGCTCTTCCTAGAGGTCTTCAGCCTTCAGCTGCATCCGCAGCGTGGCATAAGCGCGAGTGAGATCCCTTAGCACGATCCGGTAAGTAACATCCAAGCGATCGGCAATTTCCTTGTAGGTCAGACCTTCGTTGACGTGCAGCAACAATACTTCACGTTGCCGCTTCGGCAAGCGGTTCACCGCGGTCTGCAGATGCTTGTTGACACGGTTCTGGAAGACGGTGTTGTCCGGCTGATCGGCCGGGTCGATCTGCAACTCATCGAGCCAGCTGCGATCGTGCGGCTGACGGACCCGCGAGCGATCGCGCCACTCGTTCGCAACGTTCGCCGCGATCCTGAACAGATAGCCTTGCGGATTCTCGACCGCCACGTCGTCGCTATAACGCAGCAGCCGGAGAAACACTTCCTGCGCGAGATCGTCTACCTCGGCGCGTGGTACTGAGGCGCGATTCGAAAACCAGCTACGAATGGGCTTGCGCCAGCGACCAAACCACAGCGTGATGCGCCCGTTACGGGTTTCCATCGAGGTCTCGACGGCATCATCAGGCTGCGGCGCTTGCGCGGAGGCGAGCTCAGGCTCGGCGCGCTTCAGGTGCTTTTGGCGATTGATCACGAGATTTCCCTATGTTCCAGCCGCGCGACTTTCCTAACGCGCAACTCCCATGCAAAAGGGACCAGCCTTCACGCTGGACTGTAACTTGAATCCAGTGTGCAGCGCACTCAACTTTGATGGGATCGAACCCGCCCTCATCCGCTGCTGCGAGCGTGCCGGCGTGCGTCGTCGCCCGTCATGAGTACTGACCGGGCGCGCGCGAAGCCAGCCCCCGGAGGCCAAGAATGCCTCCGGAGAGCGTGATGGCATTATTTATTTTCGGCAAGAAACGGACGAAACAGCAGCTCCTTGCAGATTGCCGACACCAGCTCGCGACGTCGCTGGTGATATTCCTGCAACGCCAGCTGTAATTGCTCCTTGTTGTTGTCGCTATACAGTTGCCGCAAGCGCGCCAGCTCATCGAAGGCATCTACGATGAGCTCCCCTTCGATCATGCGCGCATGATGCAACCGATCGTTGAAGTTGCGAATGATGTCGGCGAGCTCACCGATGCCCGAGCGCGTCGCGATGCGCACGAACAGATCGTCGACTGTGCGCGTCAGCTGATCGGGCTTGTCCGACAACGGCAACGACGTGAAGATCTTCGAAGGCACCTTCGATTCTTCGTCCGTGGTCGCCGCGGCATTCCATTCCCGAAGCGCCGAGTCGAGCAATGTTTGATTCAGCGTGTACAGCCCACGCAGTTCATCTTCCGATGCCGTCTTGGCGAAGAAGCCTCGCTTCGGCGCAAACACGATCAGCCGCTCCGCCGCGAGCCGCGTCAGCGCTTCGCGCACTGGCGTGGTACTCACGCCGAGCTCTTCGGCGAGTGTACCGATCTGCAACAACTGCCCTGGCGCAAGCGTATGCGCCAGCAGCAGTGACTTGATACGGTCGTAGATTCCTTCTACGGCGTGATCACTGCTGGCCTTGCGGCTGGTTGTTTCGTCTCGTTTCAACACAAAGATTCGCTTGCTTGGATCCGTCGAGAGCATGGTGCGCCCTCCGTAGTTAACCTGAAGATGTAACCCTTTGAGACCTGTGATGTCCCACCCTGACGTGTGTCGTCATCCATACCCCCCGGCAGCGCGATTCTGGTAATGCGCCTGATACTTTCGTTGCCGTCAGCGGCAGGATGACTCCTGAGCGCTGGCGATTCGCTCAAACCGAGAATCTTTGACGGCCGCAGTGGACCCAAGTGCGAGCAGGCGAAACGCCTGGAGTCGAGCAACTCGAATTGATACATGGCCGATTCCCTCAACCACTACCCGCTGATGAGCGTCGAACAATCCCTTTAGATCAGGCCGCTGCGGAACAACGCCTGTCCGTCGACGCCACAATATTTCCCTGCAACGCTGGTGCCGGCGATCCAATGTGCGCCGCGGCATCGCAACCCATACGCAGCGATACAGGGTCGGCAAAAACTACCAGAGCCCACTGGGATGCATCGGCGAAGTAACGGCAAATTCGGAAAATGCCTAGAGATCAACTCCAGGGGATGACCGGTCTTAGCGACTTTTTTGTTCGACTTTCGAAATGTGCTAAGAAACGGTCAAATCAATCGCCAGCTGCATCGAGCGCGAGCACGATCTTCCCTCGATGTGCACTACTTTCCATATACGCATGAGCCTCATTCGCCCGCTCCAGCGGAAACACCTTGTCGACGATGGGCTTGATCTCGCCGCGCGCCAGTAATGGCCAGACCACTTCCAGCAAGCGAGTCTTGATGAATCGCTTGAATGTCACATCGCGCGGACGCAACGCCGAGCCGGTGACCACCAACCTGCGTTGCAGGACACGCAGCAAGTCGGCCTCGCCTTTGATGCCGCCTTGCGTGGCAATGATCACCAGCCTGCCTTCAACCGCCAGCGTAGCAATGTTTTTTGACAAGTAACTGCCGCCCACCATGTCGAGCAGCACATTCACGCCGCGCTTGCCGGTTTCCTCGGCGATCACAGCAACGAAATCTTCCGTTTTGTAGTTGATGGCGCGCCTGGCGCCGAGCTGCTCGCAGAAACGACATTTGTCATCGCTGCCCGCGGTCGTGAAGACGGTGTGGCCCAGCGCCTTCGCCAACTGTATGGCCGACACTCCGATGCCGCTGGAGCCGCCATGCACCAGCAAGCTCTCACCTGGCTGCAGACGACCGAACTCGAACACATTGCTCCAGACGGTGAAATACGCCTCGGGCAGAGAGGCCGCTTCGATCATGCTGAGAGAGCCGGGGATTGGCAGCACTTGGGCTTCATCCACCGTGCAATATTCGGCGTAGCCGCCCCCTTGCAGCAGCGCGCACACTTTGTCGCCCACTTTGAAATCACGAACGGCAGCGCCGATCGCCGCGACCACGCCGGCGCATTCCAGGCCCGGATAACTCGGCGCGCCGGGCGGCGGCGGATAGCCGCCCTTGCGCTGGAGCACATCTGCCCGATTGATACCGGCCGCCGCGATCTTGATCAGCACCTCGGTCGCTTGCGGCGTCGGGGTGGGCCGCTGTGCGACGACGAGAGCCTCTGGACCACCGGGTTGCGGAACATCAATGATCTTCATACCTTCAACCTCAACCCGGCTCGTCAACTCTCTACCGCGTCAGTTCTTGACCCCTTCGGTGCGCAGATCGGCAAGTCCGTCCAGGTCCACTTGTTCCGCTGCGTTACGCAGGTCGGCGACGCTGCCCGCCCCACCCTCGACCTTCACCGTGAATCGATCGCCGACCACCACAGTGTACTCACCGTAAGCGGCATCGCTGTCCCACTCCTGATGGATCAAACGATCGCGCTCGCGAAAAGTCTTCTCGTGACGGCCATTCTCTTCCTTCTCGCCTTCCACGCCAACCCAGCTGGCCAGGCCGAGCAGGCCTTTGGCGTTGCCGGCATCGGTAATCTCGAGCCTGACTTCACGCCCCGAATCGTTGGAGTACGTAGCCGTCGCGGTCGAGACCTGCAAGCCCAGTGCACCGTTGCGCTCGGCGGAAATGCTGGAGCGGTCCAGTCCGGCCAGTTTTGCCGGCACGAATGCCTTCAAGCGATCCGGCGCCAGTGACTCGACCTGCTGGCCACCGCTGAATGCAGCGCCGAACACCGCTTTCAGCGCCTCTTCCTGCGCGCCCTGATCGCCCGACTTCTGAGCCGCTTCGAGCTGCTTGTTGGCGGCTTCCATCTGCTCGCCCCACTTCTGCATCTTGCCGAGCGCGCTGTTCTCGTCGAACTTGACGTCGTCATCGCTCGAAGAGCTGTAAGTCGCACCGCTCATCACGCTGCCGACGCCCGCAATGCCACCGACCACCACACCGATGACGGCGCCCACCACGATCGCAATGATGACGATCACGGCGGTGTAACCCGCCGCCTTCTCCGGCGGACACTTCATGGTCTGCGGCAGGCCGAGATACATCAGATAAATGCTGTAGACGCCGCCGGCAATCATCAACAGCAGGCCCAGTACCGGCACGATCACCGCGATGCCTGCAACCCAGCTGGCGGTGTACGCGTACACGACGACCTTGAACGCTTGAATATTGCTCTTCTGGCCGCCGAAGCTCGGCGCGAGCGCATCGACGATCAACGCCAGCACATAGAGCATGGCCAGCGCCATCACATACGTCAGCACCATCGTGGTCAGGCCGGCGCCAATGCCAATGCGGAACGTGCCGGCGAATAGCACCGACGTGCCGATCACGCTCGACTTCAGAAACGCGAAGATGGCCGGCAGCGCGGCCAGCCAGATGGCATACCCCTTGTAAAGGTCCGCGACGGTGGTCGGCTCGCCGGCAATGACCGCCCACTCGCTCTTGGGCGACAGCAGAATGGCTTTGGCGCGAGCCATCAGTTTGTTGAGATCCACAGGGACTCTCCTGGTTGTGATAATGGAATTGGCGCTGGAGGCGATGCGGCCCCGCCGGCGATTTCGACCGGCATGTATAAGTATCTAATTTCGTTGAGAAATTAGTAATCGCCGCCCCGTTCCCGCCGAGCGTCGGGCGAGTTCGAGGCAGGCACTACAGATTGTTTGGGATCGCAACTGCACACGCGTATGTATGCCAGAAGGCGCGCGGCGGCATCACTGACCGAAAGGCCTAAAGGTCTAAAGCTGTGGCGCGCTCTCGGTAGCGACAATATGCGTTGGCCAATTCCATCTGGCGCGGTGTGTTACATGCCGGCTCGAAAATCGCCGGTGACGCGACCAGTACGCACACGCACTTGGCACGTGACACCGCCACGTTGAGTCGATTGAGGCTGTACAGGAACTCCATGCCGCGCGGCGCATCGGCGTGCGATGAAGTGGTCACTGAATAGATGACGATCGCCGCCTCCTGACCTTGGAACTTGTCAACAGTACCCACACGGGCCTGCGGCATGCGCCGCTGAATCTCGAACACCTGCGCGTTGTACGGGGCGATGATCAGGATGTCGTCGAGGGTTATCGATCGCACCTGGCCGTCGCGATCGACCCACGACGCACCCGCCGCCAATGTTTGTTCGACCAATCGCTGGATGGCCTCGGCCTCTTCGGGCGCCGAGTTCTGATTGCCTTCGTGCACGACTGATAGATAGCGCAAGCCCGTACCACGAATGCGACCCGCCGATCTCACCTCGTGATGCTCCTCGCCCACGCGACAGGTCAACCGACCTTCATAGAACAGCTCTGACGTGAACGAGCAGATGCCGGGGTGCAAGCGCCAGGTTTTCTCCAGGAACAGGCCTTGCTCTTTACCGATGGTCGCCGCGCTGCCGAGCACATGTTCGAGCGCCGACACGTCAGTGCCTTCCGGATGACTGCCTTGAATCGGCTGCTCCAACTGCTGCGGATCACCAAGCAGCACTAGAGCGCGACAGGCTTGCGATACGGCCAGGACATTGGCCAGCGACATTTGCGCAGCCTCGTCCACGAACAGTGTATCGACAGCTTCGAACGCATCCGGACGCGACCACAGCCACGCCGTTCCCGCCATCACCTGACACGATGTGCCAATCGCTGCGAGCGCCTTCTCGTTGTCCGTCTCGAAGCGAATGCCAGGCACGTCAGCGGCTTTCTCGGCGACCTTCTGCAGACACTGGATGGGAAGTCCCGCGCGCTCCGCCTGCTCCACGACTTTGTCGAGCAGGTTGCGGATGACTTTGTGACTATTGGCGGTCACACCCACCTTCTTGCCCGCCTTCACCAAGGCGCAAATCATTTGCGCAGCAGTGAACGTCTTGCCCGCACCCGGCGGCCCTTGAATCGGCAGGACGCCGCTCGCCAGCTTCGTCGATACACGAACAGCGGCATCACTCGCCGATTCGCCGTCCACCTGCAACGACTCCTCCCCCAAGCGCGGCGGAATCTTCAGCAGGAGATCTCGCGCTGCCTGATAAGCACCCGAACCCGCGATGCCGCGGTCGGCAACATGAATTCCAAATCGTAGCAATGCCTCCGCCATCACGTCTGTGCGTACCAAGTCATGCGCGAACGCCGCTCGCGGGTGAAGCGAAGCCGTGTCGCCGCGTTTCTTGATATCGATAGTGCCGTTCTCAGCCGAGATCGCCGCCACCGTGCCCAACTTCTGCTGCTGGCTCAGGTGCAACGCGTCGCCTTCGCTCAGTTCCAGCTCTTGCGGCGGAAACTGATAGCGATGAATCGGTGCCTTGGCGGTCCCGCCAACGCTGCCGCGAAACACCAGCTCGGCGATGCCACTGCGTTCGTCCAGCAGATCCTCAGGCGTCAGGTCAGCCAGCCGGAAGAACTCCCACCACGACGACTTCTGCTCCCGCCGATGCCAATCGAGCGAGTGCGCCAGAATCCAGCGCGCCTGCTGCTCGGTCGTGCGCTCCAATTCATCCGTCGGCACGTCGGTGGTAAGACGCTCCACCAACGCTGCGACTTGCCGTTGACGCTCATCCAACTCCGGCGGCGGCTCCGGATTGCCCGACGCCGGTCGCAGTATCGCCGCGCCGTTGCCGATCATCTCGCCTCTGATCCGCTCCAACCAGTCCCGCAGTCTTTGCGCCGAGAGACAACCGTCGCGGTTGTAGCGGAGCACGATGTCCTTGCTCTCATCGCTGATGCCGGCGACATCGTTGAGCTCGAGGCGTGCCTGCAACTTCGCCAGCGCACTTCTGACTTCGATGAGCGGCACGCTGCGATTGAAATCGTAGAAGGTCTCGAGATTCTTGATCGAGTACCGCTCCACACTGGCGCGAATGCTTTGTCGCGCGACGGTATAGAGATCGACGAACAGCGACGCGCGCAACATCCGGTCGAGCTCATCTTCACGCGTCGCATATCGTCCCATCAGCCGCTTCAGCGCGCTCGGCTCGTACGGCGCGTAGTGATAAATGTGAAGTCCCGGACACTCGGCCCATCGCGCCATCACGAAATCGACGAATCGCTCGAACGCCCGACGTTCTTGCGCACGCGAGAACGCCCATTCCGCGACGTAATTGCGCGCTCCGGCCGTATCCATCGTGACGTAGCCAAATAGAAACTCCAACCCGTCCTCGCCGACGAAAGGATCCGCTTCGAGATCGAGAAAGATGTCTCCCGGCGACGGCGCCGGCAACCGATAGAGCCCGGCGCCTGGAGTGAGCGGCAGTGCCTCATAAATCGGCTGAGCACTTCGTCTTCCTTCCCACTGAATTCGCGCCTGCTCGCGACTTCGCTCGAATGACTGCGCCAGACCTCGCTCAGGTTTCCATGGCAGCGGCACTGGCAATTGCGCCAGGCCCGTCAATGTCGTGACGTCATGCCGAGACAGCTCCGCTATCTGCGTCGCTGTGATGCCTGCGACCAAGCACAGATGGTCATCACGCCTCCGGCGCGCGTCGCATTCTGTCCGCCATCGACAGATGTCACAGTGGTCTTTGGGCTGCGGATATGTGGGTGCGCCGTCGGTGATCGCGAGCGATCGTTCCAGCGCCGTGCGGACCTGGCGATAGTAGGCGGCGTACGCAGCCGTCCTATACGAGACGGGCTCGAAGCCGCGGCCCGGTGTCACGACATGCATGCGTTCCGGCACTCGTCCCTGAACCTTCGCCAGCAGATCCGAATACAAGCTCAACTGCAGTACCGTGCCACCCTTCGTCTCACGCGCCAGCTTGGTGTCGACGACTTCATACGACCAGTCGCCAAGTGCACTTGCTTCTGGCACACGAAGCAGCACGTCCGTCCGCCCGCTCCAGACTCCCTCCAAAAACGCGCCTTGCACGATGACATCAACCCCAGCGCGCATGGCCGCCATTGTTTTTTCAACCTGCACCGGCGTCACGCCGACACCTTCGATCTCGACAATCTGCCGGCCAGGCGAACGCAAGTGATCGACATACGCGCGCTCGTGAGCAGCGCCGCGCTCCCAAAGCACTTCGAGCGAAGGATCCCAGACAGCAGGCTTTGACAACGCACCCGTGGCTACGAGTGCATCCAGGTGCGTCAGATGGTGACAGTTGAGATAGCCGACCAGATCGGAAGCGCTGAGCTGCAGCGCGTTATCGCGTTTGAGCAAGGGAGTCCTTCTGAGCGCTGGTTGGAACGAGCCGCGACTCTACACCGTGCCTCCGGCGCTGCGATATTTCGGGGATCGAAATCAGGGCAGCGACTTCTGCCCCTCATTCCGGTTGTCACGAGAGAAAAAAACAGGCGGCATAGAGGACGATTTGATCTGTCCGAGAGGGAGCCTGCAAATGAACCTCGGATTCGAGACCTGCGGCAACGCGACGTTGATCGTCTATGACGGCGGCATTCCGGTGCTCGCCACCGATCCCTGGATCTCGGGGGCGCAGTACTTCGGGTCCTGGATACTGCCGTATCAGTTCACGCCAGAGCAGCTGGAGGCTTTTGCTGCAACTCGACATGTCTGGTTCTCCCATGGACATCCCGATCACCTCAACCTCGACTCGCTCGCGCAGTTTCGCGACAAAACCGTCCTCCTGCCGCAACATCACGGCGGGCGGATCCTTCGCGATCTGACTGCCTCCGGTTACAACGCCCACGAACTCGCCAGCGACAGTTGGCTGCAGATCTCGCCTCAAGTCAGGATTCTGTGCTGTCCGGATTGGAACCAGGACGCCGTGCTGCTCATCGCCTTGGGCGACGACTGCGCCGTGCTGAATCTGAACGATGGCTCGGCGCTCGGCACCCGGGCGGCGCTGCAGGCACGGCTGCAACCCTTCAAGCGCCGGTTCGTGCTCAAGCTCTGCGGCAATGGCACGGCCGACATGGTCAATTTCTTCACCGAAGACGGGCAGCGAATCGATCCGATGCCGGCCGAGTCAAGCTCGCTCGGCTACCGCTACAGCTCGCTGCTGAAGAGCTGGAACGGCACGCACACCTCCCCGTTCTCCTGCCACCATGTGTTCGCGAGAACCGATTCGCGCTGGGCCGCGGCTTACGAAGTCCCGATCGAGGCTCACCAGGCCTCGTTCAAGAGAACGCGCGGAGAGTTCATTCCCGGGTACTTTTCGTACGATGTCACGAGGGATCGCATCACCGAGACAGCAATGGATGCTGCGCCACGAGAATTCCGAGAACCGCACGAGTTCGGCGACAACTGGTCGGAGCAGCTCGATCACCAGGAAGTCCACACGGTGCGCGCGTACTTCAAAAAATTCGCTCACCTGCGAGAAAAATTCCAGTTCATCGGCGTGCGGGTCGGGGGCAAGGACACCTACGTGGACCTCGACGGGCCCAAGGGTCGCGGCATCACCTTCGAGGCGCCACGTCACTCTCTGATGACTGCGATCAACTACGAGATTTTCGATGACCTGCTGATCGGCAACTTCGTGAAGACCGTGCTCCACGGTGGGGTGCGCTCGCTCTACCCGGACTTCACCCCCTACGTCGCCAAGTACGGCGACAACGGCCGCGCTTTCAGCATCGATGAGCTGCACGACTATTTCCGCGCGTACCGCAAAGACTCCGGCTTCAATGGCTGGTTGGATCAAATCCGCGTGGATACGTCCCGCAAGCTGCGTCGCCAGGTTCTCGCCACGCTCCAATCGACAACGCCTGCTTTGTACCGGCTCGCACGCCGCGGCTATCGACGCTTCACCGCCTGAAGAAGACACGCGGCGGCGTGCAGAGAACGCGATAGGGGAATCGCACGAAGGCCAGGACGGCCTCAAAAGCAGCAGCATGCAGCCCCAGCGTCCTGTGAGGCTGCAATCTCCGCATAAGCGGTGCCGGTTCTAAGATTCGCAGCGGACCTCATCCATGAGGCCCACTACAAACCACCAAGGGCGAACCATAGCACCTAGGTTCTGATGTTCTTTCGGTCTCTGCTCACAATGACCGGAGCACTCGCGGAGCTTAACCCCCTTTTCTGCCGCAGGTGAACCTTTATTTTCCATCTCCGGAACTTGCCTTATTGCTGTTAACTATTAGTAAGCGTTATTTACCGACGGGCAGGGGGACGGTCATAAATCCTTTAAGGAACCGTCATGAAAACGAAAACAGAAGAGACAAAAGGAAAGGAGGTTCAAGGGATTGAAATGATCGATTTGGGGGATGCGAGGGAAGAAACGCGGCAGTGGACCGCGATCCAAACGGTCCCAGATAGCTGCTGTACCTACACTTGGTTCGCTGAATAACAATCAGCCCCAAGGGGGCCCGCGTCCGGACACGGGCCCCTCCTGGAGTCGAAACAGTCGCTAGAAGCTTTTCGTGATCCGCAAATACGCGAATCGTTGCCTCAGGTCAGCCTGAGATATATCGAACCCCAACCCCAAGCCTACGTTCGCAAAATCGACATCCTCGTCGAATACGTTTAGGGCGCCCGCCGTCAACTTCATGCTATGGAACAAGGCCGGATCGAACAGCCGATCGAGCGCCAACCATGCTTGCACATCGAAGATCGTGCGAGAGGGTAGATGCCGGTTTAGCACGCCGGTCAGATCGGCATCTCTATAGCGCGGCGTAAAAGTCGTCGTCGTCGAAGCTCCCCAACCACTTCCGTCCCATGTGAGGGAGCCAACCAAGCGCCACTCAGGAACGGTTCCCAGCAAATTCGCAATACCGACCCGATCCGCTGTTGGAAGGGGCGTAAGGTCCCGCGCAGCGTAGTCATTCACCCAAGTCGCTGAAAGCGCAGCCTGCAACTGGCCCAGCTTACCCGCCACGCGATAAGACAGATCGAGATCAACACCGCTGGTGTCCAGCCGGCCGTAGTTGATCAGCGAGATATCGAGCGATTGGAGCGCACCAGGCCAACCGGCCATCCTGTCGGCCTCTGTCTGCACAGCTCGGCTCACACGACTGGGGAATTTTTCTTCGATCCTTTCCAGGTCCGTGGTGCGCGGTACGAAAATCCGATTGTTCATTACTACTCGCCAGTAGTGAGCGCCCCAATGCAAGCCGGGGGATTGGCTAAGTCGATATACGACACCTCCGGTGAATGAGTGGGCCGATACATTTCCCAGGTCCGGATTTCCTCCCACCGTCAACCTGACCGGAGAGATTGAGCCACCGCGTCGAGGATCGGCGATAACCAGCGGCAACTCCGATGTCTGGGTGGCTAACTCAAGTAGTGACGGCGGTCGAAAGCTCGTGCCATAGGCGGCTCGCACCAGCCAATCCTGATTCGGACGCCATACCAGGCCATACTGCGGATTTACCGAGTCGTCCGCTTGCTCATAGGTGTCTGCTCGCAGGGCGAGTTTGAGCGAAAGCCCCTTCAGCACTGGCAGCCTGAATTCCGCGAACTCGGAAACGATGTCACGCTCTTGCTCTAATCTCGTCGTGTCTACGGTTCTCACTTCCTCATGCCGTAGCTCTCCGCCAAAGACAAATTCACTCATGCCGCCTGGCAACTCGAACATTGGTCCCCGCACGAAGCCAGAAAGCTGTAACTGTCGCGAGAAGAAACTTGACGCTTGAGGAGCACGCATCAGTGAAGAGAGCAATGCGTCGCTCCCAGCCGGACCATCTACAAATGGATTCAAAGCCGTTTGCGGTTCGGTCGAACGTAGCGCCGCCTGAACGAGAGAGAGATTTAGTTCATTGATGCGTTCCACATCGACGCTGCCGTCGCTACTAGTAAGTGCCACCTCCCAATCCCAGCGACTCAGGTCGCCGCGCGCTCCCAGCACGAATCGAGTGTTCTGGGCTTCCGTCACTATGGATAGCGGCTTCGTTCCCGCTAGCGAAAAATCCACCCTGACGGGCTGGCCAAACGGGTTGTATGGATTGTCGGCGGGCACAATCTGCCCCAGCACAGGAAATAGAAAACCTTGCGCCAAGACGTCGCTTTTGGTTGCGAGCATTTCGCCAAAAATGCTGGTTTTCTCGCCGAGCGTGTACTCAGCCGAGCCCACTGCGGACAGACGCTTCAGATCAGGCTCAATAGATCTCATCTGATCTGCGCTATAGAGACTGGCGTGCTCGGCCCCAGCCGTAGCCAGGAAATCCTCCGGCCGTAGTCCGATTCCGCTGCTACCGAAAGGGACCGACGCCTGCGAGGCAGGCAGTCCAGGAAGCGACGCGCCGGAAAGCGAGTAAACATTAGCCCTGGGGGCCGTGGTCAGGCGATAGTCCTTGCCGCCAAAACGGCGAAAGTCCTGATTGCTCCACAGCTCACGTTCGGCGCCGATAAGCATCGTGCGATCGAGGTAATCAAGCGTAAGCGACGACCTGAAACGCTGCCACGCGCCACCGGCGGAGACAGCGACGCGACGTTCCACCCCGCCTCCATCTGCGCCACCGTAATGGAGATAGATGACCGGCGCCGTCACATCCTCTTTGAGGATGATATTTACGACGCCACCGATCGCGTCTGAGCCATAGATCGCCGATGCCGAATCGGACATGACTTCGATCCGCTCCACCGCTGTGAGCGGAACGGTGTTCAGATCAAAAGCATTTAGGGTGACGCTGGTTGCGCTTGGGGGCGCCCTGCGGCCATTGATGAGCACCAGCGTGGTATCCACACCCAGCCCGCGCATTTGAAAATGCTGAGCGCCGCTGCGCTGAGCCCACTCTCCGAAGGAGAATGGCTGCTGGGTCAGATAGGTCGCAAGCCCTGGCAACGACGAAACACCAAGGCGTTCAATCTCCTCCCGCCCGTAAACACGCACCGGCGCCGGCCCTTCCCCCCCATCCAAACGGCTTCCCGTAACGACCACCCCACGCTGCCCACCCTCGCCTTCGGGTGGCACGGCGCCCAGATGGATCTTGACCGTCGAGCTGTCCACCCAGACATACGTGAGTTCGCTGCCAGCCAGCAGCTGTTCCAACGCAGCTGCGGCGCTGAACCGTCCGACGACTGCATTCACGGGGTGTTGTTGTAGCTCGGGAGTCGTCAGCTCCGCAGCAACCTGCAAGCCAGTCTGTTTGGAGAACTGGTCGAGCGCCTTCGTTAACGAACCGCTCGGGATGGAGAGGGAATACTCAGGGCCGGCCGAGCTGCTCTGCGCGGCGGTCAGTTGAGCCCACGCCATCGTTAGCGCGGCGGCGAGCGTCCTTGTCAAACGCCATCGACAACAGGTCACCGGCAATCAATCCGACTTGACGCGCAATACGTTCCCGCCCTCTTTCCTCACAGAGATACCCTCCTCGCTGTCGAGCACCTTGACGAAGCTCTCGGGGCTGTTGGCGCGGAAACGGTAGTAGCCGGCCAGATGTCGCTCGCCAATGGCGCGATCTTCGATTTTTATCTGCAGAACATTGCGGCGATTGAACTCGCTCGCCATCTCGGCGATCGTTTCGCCTTGGAACTTCAGCCAGCCGTCGACCCAGGCCAGCTTGCGCTCCGCATCGACTCTGACGATCTGGAGCTTGGCGAGGTCGGCAGAGGCACCACCGAAGATTCGCAGCTTCTGGCCAAAGCCTGCATCGTGCACCCGGAGCTGCTCGCCAGCGTGCAGCCGTACGGCTGAATCGTCATTCTGCGTTCCGTGGGCCGTGACCTTCACCACACCCTCGGACACGGTGGTAGTGACACCCGGGTCGATGGCGACACCGAACCTCGTACCGACGGCGGTGACATCGACGATGTGAGTACTCACCGTGAACGGCCGGCTCGGATCCTTCGCAACCTCGAACACCGCCTGGCCTTCATAGAGATGAACGAGGCGGCGTCCCGGACTGAAGTCCACGTTGAGCCGCGTGCGCGCGTCGATATGAACGACGCTGCCGTCGGCCAGTGTTATTTGCTGGAGCTGGCTCGCAACCGCCGTTGTCACCGTGCCGGAGGCCGGTTTGTCCTGCATCTCAACGCCGAGCGACAGCAATATCGCAAAGGTCAAAATCGCAGCCGCAGCCGCCAACGCCCAGGCCGGTCGAACCTTTGTTTTCACAGTGTCGCTGACGGACTTGCTGGGGTTGTAGTCGTACTGCGCGACCAGGCCGCCCGTAGCGATATCGTAGACGTTGGATTCCTGCAGCTCATTGACCCGAGCCTGCAAGCGCAGCCGCGCGAATTTGCCATCCAGATCGGCGATGCGCAGCAGCTCCGCGATATTCTCCGGCGAGCGTTTCAGCCACGACAGAAACAGCTTGCGATCAAAACGCCGCATTGCCCGCTCGTCGGAGCAGCGGATGTACCAGTAGGCCGCTTCTTGGCTCGTCATGCGCGTACGTTCCGAGGCTGTTGACATGTCCTGTTCCTCTTGTGCTTCCATCACTTGAGGTCTTCCGGGTCCAGCCGCGTACGCAGCTGGCTGTAGGCGCGGGACAAATCACGCAGCACGACGCGCGGCGACAGCTGGAGTCGCTCGGCGATCTGCTTGTAAGTGAGTCCCTCGTTCACTCGCAACAGTAGAACCTGACGCTGCCGCGGCGGCAGCTTGTCGACCGCGGCCTGCACGTTGGCATCGCTGCCGGCCTGGCTGACTGAATTCTGCGGCTCCTGATCGGGCTCGATCAGCAAATCCTCGAGCCACTCCTGATCATGCGGTTTGGACACACGGGCGCGCGTGCGCCATTCGCTGGCGACATTGCCTGCGATCCGCAACAGATACCCCAGGGGGTTCTCGACAGCGGTCTTGTCGCTGTAACGTAACAGCCGCAGAAACACTTCCTGCGCCAGATCGTCCAGTTCGGCGGCAGGGACCGAGGCGCGACGGGACAACCAATGTCTCACTGGCTTGCGCCAATCCTTGAACCACTGCGCGAAGCGGTTGTTCGAGTTGCCGTGATCGACAGGTTCCAGTGCTTCTGAAACGGCAGGCTCTCGATGCGCGTCGACAGCACGCGCAGACGAGCCAACCTCGACGTCCCCGTAGCTCCCACGATCGATCACAAACATTCCTAAGAGAAGTGTGTCCGACCACTCTTATGCACCGCGACTGTACTTGTATCCCTCGTCGCCAAGTTCTGCAAAAGGGGTTTCCACTGAGGTGGGACCGGTCATGGTCCGGAATTTAACCCTGGAGGTCCCCTCAGCCGTGGTTGCCGTTCAGTTATCCGGCCGTAGTGAACGATCTAAGTGCAAACGGCAGAATGAGCCCCCCCCGGTGTTTCCTCACCGGCAATGCACTGAAAGGAGGCGGCTTGTCCTGAAAGGACAAGCCATGGCACGAATATTTCTAATAGATGACGTTTTGGCTACGTCGGTCAGTGAGCGGCGCGGGCCGCTTTCTTGGGCACGTACAGGTCGGTCAGCGTGCCTTCATACGCTTCGGCCGAGAACATCACCGTCTCCGACAAGGTCGGATGCGGATGGATGGTCAGCCCCAGATCGGCGGCATCCGTGTTCATCTCGATCGCCAGGGCAATCTCGGAAATCAGATCGCCGGCGTTCGGGCCGACGATGCCGCCGCCGATGACCCGATGGGTGCTGGGATCGAACAACACTTTGGTCAAGCCGTCATCACGCCCGAGCGTGAGTGAGCGGGCATTGGCCGACCACGGAAAACTACCCTTCTCGTAGGCAATGCCTTTGGCCTTGGCTTCGGTCTCGGTCAGGCCGACCCACGCGATTTCCGGATCGGTGTAAGCGACCGACGGAATCACGCGCGCGTCGAAGAAACGCTTCTCGCCATGGGCGACTTCGGCCGCCAGCTTGCCTTCATGCGAGGCCTTGTGAGCGAGCATGGGCTGGCCGGCGATATCGCCAATCGCGAAGATGTGCGAAACATTCGTGCGCATCTGCTTGTCGACAGGGATGAAGCCGCGCTCGCCGACCTCCACGCCGGCCGCCTCCGCGCCGATCTTCTTGCCATTCGGGCTGCGGCCGACCGCAACCAGCACCTTGTCATAGATCTGCGGCTCGAGGGCCTGTTCGCCCTCGAACGTAACTCGAATCCCTTCCTTGAGCGCCTCGACCTTGCTGACCTTGGTCTTCACCATGATCTTTTCATAGCGCTTGCTGATGCGCTTCTCGAGCGGACGCACCAGGTCGCGATCGCAACCCGGAATCAGGCCGTCGGTGAGCTCGACGACGCTGACCTTGGTGCCCAGCGCGTCGTACACACATGCCATTTCGAGGCCGATGATGCCGCCGCCGATGACAAGCATGCGCTTCGGCAGATCGAGCTCGAGCGCGCCAGTGGAATCGATGATGCGCGGATCGTCGGGCAAACCGGGCAGCCGGACGACTTCAGAGCCGGCCGCGATGATGCAGTTCTTGAACGAGATTTTGCGTGCGCCTTCGCCCGGCGCATTCTCGCCCTTCGACAACACCGTGGACTGCGGAGTCATGTCGGTGTTCGCGATCTGCATCTCATGGGGCGAGACGAACTTGCCGATGCCGCGGATGACTTCGACCTTGCGCTGCTTGGCGAGCACGCCGAGACCGCCAGTCAGTTTGCCGACGACCTTCTCTTTCCAGCCGCGCAGTTTGACCGCGTCGATCTGCGGCTTGCCGAAAGTGACGCCGAAGGCCTCCATCTCATGCGCCTCTTCGATCACCCTCGCGGCGTGAAGCAAGGCTTTCGATGGGATGCAGCCTACGTTGAGACACACGCCGCCGAGTTGCGGCCAGCGCTCGACCAACGCGACCTTCATGCCGAGATCGGCAGCGCGAAACGCGGCGGTGTATCCGCCGGGGCCGGCACCAAGCACGACCATGTCGTAGTCGTACGTGCCGCCCGAAGTATCTTTGGCGGGAGTCGGAGCGGGCGCGGGCGCGTTCGCAGCGGCAGCCTTCGCTTTCTGCTCTCGGACGATCGTGTCCGTAAAAGGAACGTCTTCCTCTTCCTTCGCGGGCGCCGGGGCCGCAGCCTTTGTTTCTTTCGCAGCCGGCGCTTCCTTAGCCTCCGCAGCGTCGACTTCGAGAATCAAGGCGCCTTTGGAAACCCGATCGCCCTTCTTCAACGCGACCGATTTGACGACACCCGCGGCGTTCGACGGCACATCCATGGTCGCCTTCTCGGTTTCGAGAGTGACCAGCGGGGTTTCGAGCGCAATCTCATCGCCCGGCTTGACCAGCACGTCGATGACTTCGACGTCCTTGAAGTCGCCGATATCGGGAACATTAACTTTGGTCACGGCACCGCCTCGATGAGCCCACGCACGTCAGCGAGCTTCTCCGCCAGGAAGGTGGTGAAGCGCACGCCGGCAGCACCGTCGATCACGCGATGGTCGTAGGCCAGCGTAAACGGCAACATCAGGCGCGGCACGAACTGGCCGTCTTTATAAACCGGCTTGAAGCTCGACTTCGCCACACCGAGGATCGCTACCTCCGGCGCATTGATGATGGGCGTGAAGCCCACGCCGCCAATGCCACCGAGACTCGACACAGTAAACGTCGCGCCCTGCATCTCGGCGACCGTCAGCTTGCCGGCGCGAGCCTTTTCAGAGAGCACCGCGAGGTCGCGCGCGATCTCGTAAATGTCCTTCTTGTCGGCGTCCTTGATGACCGGCACGACCAGGCCGCCCGGCGTGTCTGCCGCGAAGCCCAGGCTGATGTACTTCTTGAGGACGAGGTTCTTGCCCGACGACTCCAGCGAGCTGTTGACGTTCGGGAACTCCTTCAACGCCAACACGCAGGCACGCAGCACGAACGCGAGCGGCGTGAGCTTGATGCCTTGCTTCTCGGCGTTGCCCTTGAGCTTCTTGCGGGTTTCTTCCAGCTCGGTGATGTCCGCTTCGTCCATCTGCCAGACGTGCGGAATGTTCAGCCAGCTGGTCTGCAGATGCGGGCCGGAAATCTTCTGAATGCGGCTGAGCGGCTTGACCTCGATCTCGCCGAACTTGGAGAAATCGACTTCCGGGACTTTCGGCAGCGCGCCGCCACCAGCGCCGGCGCCAGCAGGCGCGCCTGACGACAGTGCTTGCTTGACGAACGCCTTCACGTCGTCGGGCGTGATGCGACCTTTCGGACCCGTGCCTTTGATGCGACTCAGATCGGCACCGAGCTCGCGCGCGAACTTACGAACCGATGGGCTCGCGTATGCGCGAGCGAATCCAGCTTCGTCGATCGGCGGCAAACCTTTCGTTTCAGCCGGAGCAGCAGCCGCCGCGGGCGCGGGTGCCGGCTCTTTCTTCGCCGGAGCGGCGGCGGGCGCGGCAGCTTTCGCAGGCTCAGCGGGCGCAGCCTTTGGCTGTTCCTGCGCGCTCTTCGAAGCAGGCGCGGCGCCACCTTCGAGCAGACCGATCAAAGCGCCTTTGGAAACACGGTCGCCCTTCTTCAACTCGAGCGACTTGAGCACACCGGCGGCCGTGGACGGAACATCCATCGTCGCCTTCTCGGTTTCGAGGGTCAGCAGCGGTGTGTCGACTTCGATGCGATCGCCAGGCTTGACCAGCACGTCGATGACTTCCACATCTTTGAAGTCACCGAGATCGGGAACGCGAACTTCGCCGCCACCCGCCGCGCCGCTGTTCGACTCCGCCTTGCTCGGAGTCGCCGCCTCGCTGGAAGCCGTGCCGCCGGACGCAGCTTGCTTTGCTGGCGCGCCAGCGTTGCGCTCCGACTGTTCCTTGCCGATCGACGGCGTGGATACAGGCTCTTCAGCCGCGCCGCTCGTCTTGGTCGCACCAGCCGGCGCGGCAACAGCGCCGCCACCTTTGGCTTCGATCTGACCGATCAGGCTGCCTTTGGAAACACGATCGCCCTTCTTCAAGGCGAGCGAGGCGATGACACCGGCATCCGTGGAAGGCACATCTATGGTCGCCTTGTCGGTTTCCAGGGTCAGCAGCGGCGTGTCGACTTCGACCTGGTCGCCGGGCTTGACCAGCACGTCGATGACCTCGACGTCTTTGAAGTCGCCGAGATCCGGTACTTTGATATCTGTTGCCATGCTTAATTAATCAGAGCTTGACCGGGTCTTACTGCGTCACCGGATTCGGCTTGTCCGGATCGATGTTGAATTTCTTGATGGCGCCTTTGACGGTCGCCATATCGAGCTTGCCTTCGTCCGCGAGCGCGCGCAGCGAAGCCACCACGATGTGCGCGGCGTCCACTTCGAAGTGCCGGCGAAGCTCGGCACGCGAGTCGCTGCGACCGTAACCATCGGTGCCGAGCACGACGAAACGTCCGGGGACCCACTGACGTATTTGATCGGGCACGATGCGCATGTAGTCCGTCGAAGCAATGAACGGACCGGTGCGATCGCCGAGCACCTGCCGCACATACGGCACCGCCTGCGGCGCATCGGGATTCAGCAAGTTCTTGCGCTCGACATCCAACGCTTCACGACGCAGCTCGGAGAAGCTGGTCGCGCTGAACACGTCGGCCGGCACGCCGTAATCCTTCTCGAGAATCTCGGCGGCTTTGATGACTTCGCGCAGGATCGTGCCGGAGCCCATCAGGTTCACACGCACTTTGCCCTTGCCACCGGACTGCAGCAGGTACATGCCCTTGAGGATGCCCGCCTCCGCGCCCTTCGGCATGGCCGGGTGCGCGTAGTTTTCATTCATCACCGAGAGGTAATAGAAGACATCTTCCTGGTCGGCGAACATGCGACGCATGCCGTCCTGAATGATGACTGCGAGCTCGTATGCGAACGTCGGATCGTAAGCAATGCAGTTCGGAATCGTGCTGGCCGCGAGATGGCTGTGACCGTCCTGGTGCTGCAGGCCTTCGCCTGCGAGCGTCGTGCGACCCGCGGTGCCGCCCAACAGGAAGCCGCGAGCCTGGCTGTCGCCGGCCGCCCAGATGAAATCGCCAACGCGCTGGAATCCGAACATCGAGTAATAGATGTAGAACGGAATCATGTTCACGTTGTGGTTGGCATACGCGGTACCGGCCGCGATGAACGAAGCGAGCGCGCCGCCTTCGTTGATGCCTTCCTCGAGAATCTGACCCTTCTTGTCTTCCTTGTAGAACATCAGCTGATCGGCGTCCTGCGGCGTGTACAGCTGACCCGCCGAGGAATAGATGCCGACCTGGCGGAACATGCCTTCCATACCGAAGGTACGCGCCTCGTCCGGCACGATCGGCACGACGTTCTTGCCGATGTTCTTGTCCTTCACCAGCATCTGCAGGATGCGCACGAATGCCATCGTGGTGGAGAACTCACGATCGCCCGAGGACTGCAGCAGCGAGTCGAAGGCTTCGAGCGCAGGAATAGTCAGCGACGGCGCATTCGCGCGACGCTGCGGCAGCGGGCCGCCGAGCCGTTCGCGACGCTCGCGCAGATACTTCATTTCCTCGCTGTCTTCCGGCAGGCGCTGGAACGGCGACTTGGCGATCTGCTCGTCCGGGATGTCGATGTAGACGCGCTTGCGGAATTCCTTCAGCGCCTCGTCATCCAGCTTTTTCTGCTGGTGGGTGATGTTCTGGCTCTCACCCCACTTGCCCATCATGAAGCCCTTGACGGTCTTGCACAGGATGACCGTCGGCGCGCCCTTGTGATTCACGGCCGCGTTGTAGGCGTTCCAGACTTTCTTATAGTCGTGGCCGCCGCGGTTCAGACGCCAGATGTCGTCATCCGACATGTTGGCGACCATCTCTTTCAGCTCGGGATACTTGCCGAAGAAATTCTCGCGCGTGTACGCGCCGCCCTTGGCCTTGAAGTTCTGATATTCGCCGTCGACGCACTCTTCCATCACCCGGCGCAGCAGGCCCTTGGTGTCCTTCGCGAGCAAAGGATCCCAACGCGAGCCCCAGATGACTTTGATGACGTTCCAGCCCGCGCCGAGGAAGGCGGCTTCGAGCTCTTGAATGACCTTGCCGTTGCCGCGCACCGGACCGTCCAGGCGCTGCAGGTTACAGTTGATGACGAACACCAGATTGTCGAGCTTCTCGCGCACCGGCATGGTGATCGCGCCCATCGACTCGGGCTCGTCCATCTCGCCGTCACCGAGGAATGCCCACACCTTGCGGTCGGTCGTCGGCACCACGCCACGATTCTCGAGATAGCGCTGAAAGCGCGCCTGATAGATGGCCATCATCGGCCCGAGGCCCATGGACACGGTCGGGAACTGCCAGAAATCCGGCATCAGCCAGGGATGCGGATACGAGCTGAGACCCTTCTCCGGGCTGGCCACTTCCTGACGGAAGTAACGCAAATTCTCTTCAGAGAGTCGGCCTTCGAGATACGCACGTGCGTAGATACCCGGCGCGACGTGGCCCTGGATGTAGATCATGTCGCCAGGATGGTTTTCCGAGGGCGCGCGCCAGAAGTGATTGAAGCCCACTTCGTACATGGTCGCCGACGACGCGTAGCTGGCGATGTGACCGCCGTATTCAGAGCTCTGGCGATTGGTGTGCACCACCATGGCCATCGCGTTCCAGCGGATGAAGGCCTCGATGCGCCGCTCGATGCTGCGATCGCCCGGGTACTCCTGCTCCTGCCCGGATGAAATCGTATTCACATAGGCCGTATTGGGCTTGAACGGCAGGTACGCACCACTGCGGCGCGTGAAATCGATCAACCTTTCGAGCAGAAAGTGGGCTCGGCCGGCGCCCTGCGCCTTGATCACCGAGTCGATCGATTCGAGCCATTCCCGCGTTTCTTCGGGATCGAGATCATCAAACCTGGAGGGTTCGGACATGTCGGGTGTGCTGCAAAAGGTGGCCGCGTATCATCGGAGTTTGAGAATTTTCGGTCAAGGAACCTGGTGTGGTGGAATTGCTTCCTGCAGAGCGCGACATACGTATTTCTCAACGCCGCGCACAGTTGAGCGAAAGCTCAATGCAAAAACACGATGGCTGCATCGTCATCCTCGATCGGGAACAGGCCGAGCAACGCCTGGCCAAGCTGCCTTTCAGTGCGGCCTGGCAACGGCTGTATCGCGAAGCCAAGGCACGCGGACCTGTATCTATCCTCAGTGCGCGAGTGGCAGCCGATGCATCACCTATGGTGGTGGCACTTGCAAAACCTTCAAGTTCGGCGTTCGAGCGCCTGTCGCTCGCGACGCGCATTTGGAAGGAGTTAGCGCCTGTTTCCGGCGCGAAGGTGCTGTTGGCGACCCAGGGCCTCGACGCCACTCACAGCGCCGCAATGCTTGAAGCGCTGACGGCCGCCGCGCTGGCCGCGACCGCGCCCATGCCGGTGATTAAGTCGAAGACACCGAAAGTGCCGGAGCCGCCGCAACTCACGCTCAGCGGCGATGGCCCGGACATCGATGCGGATCTGTCGATTGCGATTGATCGCGGCAATCACCTGGCGCGCTGGCTGACGACGCTGCCGCCCAATGTCTTGCACACGGCGAGTTATCGAAAAGCGTTGCGTGACCTCGCGAAACGCGAAGGCTGGGCGTTCTCGTTCCTCGACGAGCGCGCGCTGAAGAAGCTGAACGCCGGTGCCTTTCTGGCGGTAACACGCGCAAATGAGCACCGCGACGCGGGCATCGTGCGGCTGCGCTATCGAGCTGGAAGAGACTCCACGCGCAAGAAATTGGCGCTGGTCGGCAAGGGCATTTGTTTTGACACGGGGGGTATCAATTTAAAGCCCCACAAAAGCATGTATCAGATGCACGAAGACATGCAGGGCAGCGCCGTCGCGGTCGGCACCCTGCTCGCGCTGAGCCGTCTGAACGTGCCTTATGACATCGATTGCTGGCTCGCCATCACCGAAAACCAGATCGGCTCGAACGCATTTCGCCCGCAAGAAGTCGTGCGCGCCGCGAATGGCACAACGATCCAAGTCGCGCACAGCGACGCTGAGGGTCGCATGGTGCTTGCCGACACATTGACGATCGCCGCGCGCGAGAAGCCAGATTTGATGATCGACTTCGCGACACTCACGGGTGCGTGTGTTACAGCACTGACCGAGCGCTATTGTGGTGCATTCACGAATCGCCCCGAGTGGCACGGCGCTATCGAGACAGCCGGTCGTGAGAGTGGTGAGCGCGTGTGGCCGTTTCCGATGGACGAAGACTTCGACAGCGATCTCGAATCATCGATCGCCGATGTCCTTCAGTGCACGCCGGATAGCAAAGGCGATCACATCTTGGCCGCTCGGTTCCTGAGCAAGTTCGTGCCGGCGGAGATTCCGTGGATTCACATCGATCTGGCCGCGGGGAATCGGCCCGGTGGGCTTGCGCATGTGCCGACGGATTTCACGGGATTTGGAGTGCGGTACACGACGCAGCTTTTGCTTGAGCAGGACTTGCTCAGCGGCGGACGGGCGAAGCGGGCTCGGCGGGAGTGAGGCGTTGGTGTCGCTTCCGCCCCGACTGCTTGGCGCTGGACGTTTCCGGAGAAACGCAAACTGTCAAATTGCGTCTCGGGTGGGCCCGCGTTGACGCTTGAATGAGGCCGCGGCGATAAGGCCACGGACACTAAGAAACGGTTCGCGCAGTTGCATCGTGATAATCCACTTCAATGAAGCCGCAGCCACCACGCTGCGGACCTAACACCTGCGCTCATGCCATGGACTCAGTGGTGTACCGATCCACTCTTTTCGAGGATCGCGACATCGTTCATTGCATAAGGATATCAAACCATAGCCATAACACTGCGGGCAAGTCACTCGTGTCACCAGATGATGGCCTGTGGCGAACACGCCCTCGTATGTCTCGACCAGCACAGATGCTTTAATGAGGCCGCAGCCATGACGCGCGACCATCGCTGCAGGCGGTCCTGCGCTCGACGGCCTGGTGCTTCAATGAGGTCGCAGCAGTAGCCACGATCTTTGCCGCATCGGTGTGAACTGATCCGTGAAGGCCTTTGCTTCAATGAGGTCGCAACGTAATAGCCGCAATCACGCGGGCTGGTCGCACTGAAGATCGACGGCAATCAGTAGCTTCAATGGGGTCGCGGTGCAATTGCCGCGATCACACTCGCATCGACTTGTTCAGCGCTCACGCCCTGCTCGATGCTTCATAAGGCCGCGGTGTAATCACCGCATCATGGCCCACGCGCAACCATGCGCACATTCTCGCGTTTCCAACCGCGATGCACACACCCAGCTAGGTTCGCCTCATTCTCCTGCTGCAATGAGGCCGCGGCATAGTCGCCGCGATGACTGAAATGCTTGCTTCAGAGGCTCATCGCTCATCATGGCTCACTGGACCGCGTCCGCACTGCTTGATGCCGGTACTACACTCGTGGCGCATTCCCGCCGGGGAGCGCATGGCACCCGCAGTGTTGCAGATCTTCATATCGGCACGGGACGTAATGTCTCCCAACTCAGATGCCGGATATACGCCTGCAAGCGAATCCTCGTGCACAGATCTCGATCAGTCTCTACTTGCAGGGAAAGTTCATATGCGAGTGCTAAATTGTGACCGAACCGCGACCGCCACGGGATCGCCGCGCATGCGCGCGGCGGCTCCATCACATCGATCAGCTCCGCGAGATGTTGGAGTGAGTTTGCCGAGAGCGTGGCATGCGATTCCGCACCGTCGGAATCGCACTCTACTAACTCCCCCACCAAACGCCGCCGAGTCACTCGTTCCACGTGCCGGCGCGCTCACGGTGCAATGATCATGAGGTGATGGAAGAGATCGCGGGCACGACCCTGAGCTGGGCGAAAACCTTGTAGATTTCCGATCGAAAGCGACCGAAACGATTCAACTTGACTACATCAGGGCGAACCTCGACCGCCTGAGGCGAGGATCAATGAGGGCGCAGCGATAACGCTGCGGACACCATACATCCGCTTCAGTAGGTCCGCCCCCCCTTCGGATCGCCTCAATGAGCCGCAGCGTCATCGCCACGAAAACGTCGATGCAGGACCAGCGCGTCGCGGCATACCTCCTTCAATGAGGTCGCGGCGCAGTCGCCGCGATAACCGCAAGCCACGCTTCGAGAAAGCGGCGCGTGGCATTGCTTCAATGAGACCGCCACGGTGTACGAGGTACCTAAGAGTTCCAACAACAAAGGAGCAATTGCTTGCAACGGTCACAGAGAGTCCGCCGCACACGCCGTGATGGCCAAGAGTAATCGCTGGCGACATCATGGAGACCTGGCGCACCATCTCCTATGCTGTTCCGGCAAGGCATGCGCGATCCTGAAACGCATCGACGCGGCGGATCACTCGCTTCACGTACTGGCGCGCTCGCGGCGCAACGATCACGAACTGAAAGAAATCGCGGATACGATCGCAAGCAGGGCGAAAAGCCTGCAGATTTCTACTCAAAAGCGACCGACCCGTTTCGACCAACCCACAGACAGCGAACCTCGACCAACTGGAGTGAGACTCAATGAGGCCGCAGGAATGACGCTGCGGACACGGCGCCGAACATGACTGCGATCACAACGCGGCGAAGCTTCTATGAGGTCGCGACGTAATCGCCGCGATCACCGAACGTGCGGCAATAATCAACGGTGAAATGGGCTGCGGGCTTCAATGAGATCGCGCGCAATCGCCGCGATCGCGCTAGGCCATCGCGTCGCTGGTCCGGTGCAGTTGCTGCTTCAATGAGGCTGCGGCGTCATCGCCGCGATCACCGATATCCTTCTCGTAACGATCCGAGTGGAAGCCATAGATTCAATGAGGCCGCGGCGTCATCGCCGCGATCACGGAACCGCGTCACGTCTGCGGCATTACGCGACTAAGGCTTCAATGAGGCCGCGGCATAATCGCCACGATCACGCGATCCAGAAGCCGGGGCCGGACGATAGCTACGTCCCGCTTTAGTGAGCGGCGGCGTCATCGCCGCGATCACCCGCGCGGACGCGATCACCGCGATCACACAATTGCGGACCCGCGAGCGACTGCGGATTCGCGCTTCAATGAGGCCACGGCGTCATCGCCGCGATCACAGCCCACGCGTAACCCTACGCGCCCCTCGCGTTTTCCGCATGTTTGCGAAAGCTGCATTCCGGACTGGAAAACACATGACGACATGGAGAACCATCCAATTCTCACCAAACATCCTGATTTTTAGAGAGCTTTTTCAGTGCGAGCGCTCCCCAGGGATTTCTTCGTCACTACCGCGCTCGCGCGACCCGGCAAAATCGAACGATGACAGGCTCATCAACGAGGCCGCAGCGTTATTGCTGCGGGCACGACAACGGGTAAAACGTCACCCCGATTCAGGTTGGGTTTCAACAAAGCCGCAGCGGTATCGCTGCGGACACCTGAGTAGTATCGGCCGCCGATGGCTACCGAAATCCCGCTTCAACGAGGCCGCAGCGTTAGCGCCGCGGACATCTCTAGGTGATTGCCTGGTAACAACCATCGAACCGGGTAACCCCGCTCTTTGCAAGAGGGGTGTCAGATCAAGTCGAAACTAATACAAATGAGGTCGCGACAATCACGCCGCGATAATGTCGCATTGTCCGCCGTAGCGCCCAGCAGCACCTGCCTTCAAAGGTTGGAGCGCAATCGCCGTCCAGACCCGCGATAACGTCTGCGACAACGTCGCTTCAATGTGGTCGCAGCGTTACCGTCGCGATCACGCCCCTCGCGCAACCCTGCGCACCGTACGGCAGCCATCGACACCGTGACGTGTCCGCGTGAGTTTGCCGAACTTGGGTGCTCAAGACTCTGCGCCATCCGAACCACGCTTCATCAACTCCACGACCAAACGCCGTGGAGTCACCTGCACTCGCACATTCGGGCCGATTGGGAAGCCCGCCTTCTCGAGCCAGCGTCCTTGGAGATGCAACGAAGGCCTCGGCTCGGGTTCGCTGCCTTCTAGCAACGCTTTTAGGGAGAGAAGTCTCGGATCTTTAACTGGCGCGACTGGGTTGCTTCGGAGGATTGCGCGGGAATATGCGCGTCCACGCCGCGCGGAGGCGTCGTACACTTTGCAGTAGCCATGGTCAGCTCCTTTTAAGTTGACTGTGGTCAGGCGCCCGGATGGTGTTGTAGCACCTTCGGGCGCCGCTCTTTGTCGAGTTACTCGCCCAGTCTCTATTGCCGTTAAAATAAGTATCTATACGGTTGTTTAGCTCCCATTCGAATCATAAGAGCGCCAAAACTTAGGAAGCCATTGAAGGGGAGCATCCCCCACCGGGAGGATCTGATCTCACCCATTGGTGAGAGTGAATTCACGCGCACAGCGCGCTCGCTCACTCCTTCGGCAGCATCTGCGGATTCCACGCCACCTCCCACAGATGCCGCTCCGGATCTTGGAAATAGCCGGCGTAGCCACCATAAAACGTATCGTGCGCGGCTTTGACGATGGTCGCGCCGGCACTCCGAGCCTGCTCCATCACTGCATCGACCTCCGCTTTCGAACTCACATTGTGAGCGAGACAGAAGTCCGTGGGACTCGGTGCTGACAGAGGCAATCCAGAGTCGTGTGACAAACTCTTGCGCGGCCACAGCGCCAGCCTCAGACCGCCTTCCAATTCGAAGAACGCGACCGCGCCGTGATCGATGCCGTCGGTCTTGAGCCTTAGACCGCTAGCGTAAAAATCTACCGCGCGCTCGAGATCGTCGACGCCAAGCGTAATGAGAGAAATCCGAGGCTTCATGAATCATTCTCCAACGTCGACCAAGCAGGAGGGCCATAGTGCGCGACGCAGCGCCGATCAAAGCAAGTTGATTGCCGGGCCAGGTGCGGCAGCAACTGCCGGGCACAGCGCCTCAATCTGCCATTAAGTGCCCGTGCCCAAAAGCTCATACTGCCGGACATGGCAGCCTCCGCAACACCGCTAAGCATAGAAGTTAAACCCGGCCTACGCGTGTCAGCTTTACTGCAGCTGCCGCCGGACGCTCGCACGTGTTTTGTGCTGGGTCACGGTGCGGGCGCCGGAATGGCGCATGCATTCATGGCGATCTCGCCAACGCACTCGAAGCGCGGCAAATCGGCACGCTCCGCTAAACTTTCCTTACATGGAAAGCGGCTCAAAGCGTCCCGACCCAGCGGCACTTTGTCATGCAGCTGTGCGCACGGCCGTAGGGAAGCGCGCAAGCAAGCGCCGGGCGTGACGTTGATCGCGGGTGGTAAGTTGTTCGGAGGTCGGATGACCTCGCAAGCTCAGACAGCGAATCCGTTACCTGAGGTGCGTGGGCTCGCGTTCGTGGGATTTCCATTGCATCCAGCGAAGAAGCCCTCTACTGAACGCGCGGCTCATCTATCGGATGTGCAGGTTCCGATGCTGTTCCTGCAAGGAACGCGTGACGACTTGGCCGATCTCACACTGCTCGAACCGATCGTGGAGAACTCGGCCCGAGCGCGACCCTGAAGCGCATCGACGGCGCGGATCATTCCTTCCACATGCTGGCGTGCTCAGGCCGAAACGATCTCGAGCTGGGCGAAAGCCCTGTAGATTTTCGATCGAAAGGGTGAGACTCAATGAGGCCGCAGCGATAGCGCTGCGGACACAGGCTGTCGGTCTTGCCACTCTGTGCCGGCCCGACGCTTCAACGAGGCCGCAGCAATAACGCTGCGGACACATACCTGGCGTGCCCGGATTTCGCGGCGCTGGCGGTGCGGCTTCAACGAGGCCACAGCGACAATACTGCGGACACGGAGATGATCGGGGAAGTGAGTGACATGGCATCAGTCCTTCAACGAGACCGCCGCGCTATCGCTGTGGACACGTGAACCCGCTTCAGATCGTCCAACGGATCCGGATCGCTTCAACGAGGCCGCAGCGGTATCGCTGCGGACACTCGCTGAGGCCTTTGCGCGCGAGATCCACTTGGTTGTAGCTTCAACAAGGCCGCAGCGATAACGCTGCGGACACCGGAAATTCGCAATGGAATCCAGCGCACGGCGAGTTGCTTCAACGAGGCCGCAACGTTATCGCTGCGGTCACGATGCCCGCGCCGATCGACTCGCTCGAGTAGCTGACGCTTCAACGAGGCCGCAGCGTTATCGCTGCGGTCACCTCCACTTCGGGGCCATAGCCATCCTTGTACTGAATGCTTCAAGGAGGCCGCAGCGCTATCGCTGCGGTCACAGCCCACCCGTAACCCTGCGTACCACCTCGCGTTTGCGACGCATTTGCGAGAGCTGAAGTTACGATCCAGGCCAGAGAAAACATAAGCACCAAAGAACCTTTCCGGTTCTCAACGAACATCCTGATTTTAAAAGAGCTTCAGATCGCGAGCGCTCCCCGGGGATTTCATCATCACTGCAGCGCTCGCGTGGCGCGGCGAAATTAGGCGATGACGGGAGCGCGGGTGACGGGCTCGAAGTCCTTGCCCAAGCTTACCACTCTGGGAGTCACGTGATCAGCCGGCCCAACGTCGACAAACAGGATATGGTCTTGGTCGTGATGAATCACACCATCGAGCAGCGCCACGAGCTCGGCGTGCCGTTTTCTGCTCAAGCGGCATTGGAAGACCGAAAGCTGCAGCCACTGGAGGTCGGATGACCTCGCGGCTCAGACGTAGGTGGGCTGGCGGTCGTCGGCTTTCCGTTGCATCCGGCAAAGAAGCCATCCACCGAACGCGCAGCTCATCTACGGACGTGAAGATTCCGATGCTGTTCCTACAAGGCACGCGCGATGACCTGGCCGATCTCACACTGCTCGAACCGATCGTCGAGAAACTCGGCCCGAGCGCGACCCTGAAGCGCATCGACGGCGCGGATCATTCCTTCCACATGCTGGCGCGTTCCGGCCGAAACGTTCGCGAAGTGATGGGAGAGATCGCGGATACGATCGAGAGCTGGGCGAAAACTCTGTCGACTTCTGACCGAAAGCGACCGAGCGGTTTCGACTAGCCCACCGGCAGCGCGAACCTCGGCGGGGCGAGGTGAGGCTTAATGAGGCCGCAGCGTCAGCGATGCGGACACGGCGTGGCACCGCAGAGCTTCGATACGGTGGTGCTGCTTCAATGAGGCCGCAGCGAAACGCTGCGGACACACATCCAGCGGCCTCGCCGCCGTAGCTGTTGTGATCGCTTCAACGACGCCGCAGTGATCGCTGCGGACACACGGCGCCGTCACGGGCCGAATGACTCACTTCAAGCCGCTTCAACGAGGCCGCAGCGGTATCGCTGCGGACACCGGCCTGCGGCGCTATCTCACCGGTCCCGATCGGCTCGCTTCAACGAGGCCACGGCGATAACGCCGCGGACACTCAATCAATGCCATCGGCGACCACAGCCCAAGAACGCTTCAACGAAGCCGCAGCTTTATCGCTGCGGACACGGCCCACCCATAACCCTTCGCACCACCTCGCGTTTGCAACGCATTTGCGAGACTCCATTTACGATCCAGGCCGGATAAAACATAGCCACAACGGAAGCTTTCAGATTGTCAACGAACTTCCTGATTTTAAAAGAGCTTCAGAACCGCGAGGGCCGGATTTCATCATCACTGCAGCTCTCGCGTGGCACGGCGAAATAAGGCGATGATGGGCTGGCGGGTGACGGGCTCGAAGCCCTTGCCTAGCTTACCACTCTGGGGGTCACGTGTTCAGCCGGCCCGACATCGACAAACAAAAGTATGGTCTTGATCGTGATGAATCACGCCATCGAGCAGCGTCACGAGCTCGGCATGTCGTTTTCTGCTCAAGCGGCATTGGAAAACCGACAGCTGGCGCATGCGCAATAGTCACGAAGTGATGGAAGAGATCGCCGACACAATCGCGAGCTGAGCGAAAACCCTGTCGATTTCTGATCGAAAGGGACCGAGTGGTTTCGACTAGCCCACCGGCATCGCGAGCCTCGACCGCCAGGGAGAGGCTCAATGAGGCCGCAGCGTTATCGCTGCGGACACTTCGCTGACCTGAATGGCGATATCCCCAGCACGACACTTCAACAAGGCCGCAGCGATCATGCCGCCGACACCTCACCAATAGCCGCCAACACCACGAGCCCAGCGTAGAGAACCTGCCGCACCAACACCCCACTCCGCATAGGCAATCAAGGGTGCCTCAGGCAGCTCCCCTTCATAGAAGCGCTTTGCGAATACCAGGCGCCTCTCTCTCTTCGGCCTGCCCCGTGACTTCAATGAGGCCGCGGCGTCATCGCCGCGATCACCCGGCCTGCTCACGGTCGAGAATTGTTACTTTGACAAGCTTCAATGAGGCCGCGGCGGTATGGCTGCGGACACAGAGCATGAAAGTTCGTCAAGTAAGCGAAGGAAATTTGCTTCAATTAAGCCGCAGCATTGTCGCTGCGGACACCGGACCCAGCCAGCCGCCAAATTTTCTAGCCACCGTGCTCCAACGAAGCCGCACCGTAGAGGCCGCGATCACTTGTTACTTCGACAACTGCCAGTTCGGCGTTACGGTACTTCAATGATGCCGCACGATAATCACTGCGTCCGGCGCGAGGTCGGAATCAATGCCGACCATACTTCAATGAGGTCGCAGTGTGGGCACCACGATATTAGATTCACGCCCATCACATCGACCACCGTGCAGTACCTTCGATGGGATCGCGACGAACTCACCGCGATGACATACGCCGTCAGAACTTCGCCGGCCAAAATCTTATACCTTCAATGAGGAGGCATCGATCATGCCGAAATCACGACTGAACTCGATGCCAGCACTTCAATAAGACCGCAGCAACAACCCTGCTGACACTCTTCGACATCTGCGGCTCACTGGACTCACAAAGTGCCTCCAGAAAAAGCGGGCAGCGGAGACCGCGAGCAACACTGAACTCGAAGACATCCATGCCGATCGAGCGGCCGCCTCAATGAGGCCACCGCCCCGACGCTTCAAAACATCGCTGCATACGCATCAAGCCCTGCGCGATACCTGCCGCACTTGAACGGGCCGCGCATATCGCCAGCGTCACTCGGCAAGATCGCCAAGGTTCTCCTGTCGTTCAAGCAGCTTTGACGAGACCTGGCGATGGAGCATGAACACACCGAAGAGGAGCGGCAGTCTCATCCCGTAGCTTCAGTGGAGGCGCGGCACTCTCGCCGCGCATGCAGCCCACCAGTACCGTTGACTATCTCAACGGATTTATCCGGCGACGAGACCACGGCGTTACTACCACGGGCATCAGAGTAATCGGCTCCGAACCGATTGGCCGGGGGTTCGCTTCAATCAGGCCACAACCGCAACACCGCGGAAATCCGCATCTGCAGCCTTGAAATAGAACCCAAGCCTTTGCCTCAGCGGGGCTGCAGCAACGCGGCTGCGGGACACGATCAGGTTGACGATAACGTCATGAACATCGTAACCGCCTCAACGAAGCTGACGATTACATCG
This sequence comes from Steroidobacter cummioxidans, assembly GCF_003104955.1. Classification (NCBI taxonomy): domain Bacteria; kingdom Pseudomonadati; phylum Pseudomonadota; class Gammaproteobacteria; order Steroidobacterales; family Steroidobacteraceae; genus Steroidobacter; species Steroidobacter cummioxidans. The sequence goes on from NZ_LSRW01000012.1 coordinate 315,766, forward strand.
AAGCATCACGTGACACCATGCGGTGGGCGATATGGACAACATCACGACCCGCCTGTCTCATTGATACCGCGATGCAATAGGAGAGATCCATGAGGCCACAATGATAACTCGGCGGATATGTGGCAAACGCACGCGGAGGACCGATTTCCGTATCGATGCCTTACTAAAGTCGCCGCGACAACCGACCCGAGCAGGCAAGCAAATGAGCTAAATGCGGACCTTCAATGAGGTCGCGGCGTATGCCACCATCACGTCGTCAATTTGCACGGCTTCCTTGCTTCTCTTGCGACTTCAATGAGATCGCTGCGATCACCGAACTGCTTGACATGGACGACGGCGGCGCCGCGCCGCTTCCATAAGACCGCAGCGACACCGCTGCGGCAACTATCCCGCGTGGCACCGCATGACTTGCGCCGGCTGTTACTTCAATAAGGCCGCAGCGGCAGCACCGCCGCGGTAAAACCAGACCTGATTTTTTAAAGAGCAACAGATCGCGAGCGCCGCCCTCGAATATCTCATCGACCCACACTCCGCGACGAGATCAGCCGCTAACGACACTCCGAGAGCGAATCGCACGTGCCGGACGAAGCACGGCGTAGCCTTGACCAAACACGAATTTGGAAGACTCGAACACCGCTTCGATGCCAGAGCGCAATCCTTGGCCACATCTCCAACCTTTGGCACCCACCTGCAAAAGTGTCGTCAGCTCCGGCGCATCGATGGGCTTTGAGAATATGGGCCAGCAGAAGTATTGATCACGCCCTCGCCGTGCGAAGCCGATTGTTTGCGGCCTGCCTTCGTTGCTCATCGCCGGCATTGTGGGCAGCGCCCAAAATGCCAGCAGCACTGCGCCCGCAATACAGGAAGGCTTTTCCGACGTGGGAGCGAAACTACGCAGCGCGTGCAGCCGTTCCGTATTCGGATCCCAACCGAGACTATGCGAGCGCACTCGGTAGCGCCAAGGCCCGAACACTGCCTCTTGAAAGATTGCTTCTGGAGATGTTCGTGCTTGCGCGAGAATCTCGCGCAGCCCACCAAGAAAAGACTGTTGGCCCGACACCATGTAAAACGCCGATGGCTTGACCAGGCCTTTCTGAGTATCGACAGCACCATCGGCGACCAGCGAAGACAGGAATTCAGAGCGTACCGAAGGGCTAGCTGTGATAGCTTTGTCCAGTGCTTTGACATAGGCCGAGCGTTCCATTCGAACGTCGGTTGCCCAACCCAAGGCTTCATCCAAATCATTCGTCTTTAGCCAATGCGAAAGAACTTCGATCAACTTGGCCTCATCGGTGACGACTGACGACTCGAGGGATGCAATCCAGTCATCACGCTGCACAAATGCGAGCTTCGCGAGAGGATCGATGGCACTCACGAGCCGCAACAGACCGAAACTGGCCAGTGCACCCAGCGGGTGGGACCCGATCAGTGCAGACAACGTCAGCGACTTCATCGGGACTGACTCATTTCAATTTCCTCCGCTGATCGCATCCAGTCCGCGAGCCTCAGGATCGACTCGAGATATGCGATTCCCCAGGGACCGTAGCGGCGATTCATACGCCAGAACAGCGCGGCCCAGCCCGACCCCAGAGATCCCAGTCCTGGCGCTCCCTCGAATGAGTACGTCTGGCCGGCCAATTCGATAGTAAAGGCAGTTCCTTCATCGTTTCGATCTGGCATCAAGGCGCGCCCTCGCCCGTGATGCGTCCCACCCAGATAGACCACCAAGTCCGGATCGGCGACCTCTTTCATCAGTTCCGGATACAGACGAAGCAATGCCGCCGAATAGGCTTCATGCCTCTCCATCGATTCCGAGGGTTCGAGCCTGGAGCGTCGCGAACCTTTGGCCAGAAGCTGGCCGGGGAAGATTCCGACATCTCCTGCGCGTAGTCTTTGCTGAGTTCTTGGATCGGCCTTACCCACGTCGTGGAATTCACCTGCGCACGCCAGGTGCTCCACATGTTCCTCGCCCAAGCAAAGCGCCTCCGCGAGCTTGCGCGCATGCGCTGCCACGCCAGAGCTGTGTTCTTTCAACAGGACGGGAACGGTGTTGCTCGATGAGAAATCCTCATCGGACGCGTCGTTTGGCTTCACAGAAGCTTCTGCGACAACAAGAGCATGCAGCTTTCCATTCGCGCTCACCACGACATCGATTACCGGCTTCCTCCTAAGCCATGCATCAGGAGCAACGAGATCCGAGATCTGTTCGAGCAGGAACGCCAACAACTCCCCGGCTGACGACTGATCGCTTCGCTGCTCCTGTAGTGCAGTCCAGATCGAGTCCCTGCGCTCACTGCCCACGCCGATGGCCTCGAGCCAGCGCTCGGTGATCACAACAAGGTCAGACTTCTTCAAGGCACGGCGCGCGTCGGCGCTTAGATCAATAACGGCTTTGTTGTAGTCAGGGGCGAAGCCAAACTGATCGCATCCACCATACGTGCTCGGTACCGCGAGGGTATCGCCAGGCCTAATTTCTCCAGCAAACGCATGCTCCCATCTTTCAGCAGATCGGCGCAGCACTAAGCGGGGCTTTGCGACAGCCTCGTTGGCTGCTTCCCCCTCTGAAACACCTTCGACGTCGGCCAGACCTGTTTCATCCGCCCGTCCCAGCAGCCAAGCACGCACATCTCTCAACGGCAACGAAAGTGATTCGAGGCTGGTCGGCGGGTTCAGCGTAAGCAGGCTCGTCGCGACACCAAGTTCCGAGGCATCAAGGACCGGCTCGTCGCCCGTTACAGGAAGTTCGGCGCGCCATATAACCTGGACATCCGCGAGACCGGACTCCAGCCCATGAAGTAACGCGTGGACATCTGGCTCGAACATCGGCCGCGGCGATGTCTGGGAAAGCAAGTCGACATGCGCCGGGGTCAGCAATAGCCGATCGCGCAGTGGGGAATTCATTGCCGTCATGTCGACCGCCTTCGTGAGTCGCTGCATCGAGGCGATGGAAAAATCGACCGTTGGAACCCCGGCGACTTCACTTGCAACGGTATTGAGCCAAGACCAGGTGTAGTTGAGCGCCTCACCATATACTGGGTCGCCCCCTGCCTCGTCGCAGCTTCCCACGATTACTGCCTGAGCTTTGCGAAACTCGCCCAAGCGATCCAGCCTACCGAATCGTTGCCGCAAGGCATCCATGGCCGCGCACTCCGTCACCAGTCCCTGGAAATCGAGATCCGCGCCCACTTCGATCGTCTGTGTCGCTACGACAATCAAGCCTCGGTCGTGCACTTTGTTAGCAGTGCCTGCAGCCGCGCGCTCTACGACTCGCGTCGCAACAGCATCGCGATCAAGCGGCCGGCTCCGGCCAATCATCAGCTCGAGGTCGAAGCCGCCGTCTTTCTTCTCAGCCCAAAGATGCTGATATAGGGCTCGCGCCGTGCGCACGCGATTTACGATCACTGCGACGGCTGGAGCCGGTGTCCGTGAACATCGATACAGGTCAAGTGTCTCCCGCAACAGAGCCTTCACTCGATCTGGGGTTCGCATCGGCGCCTCTACCAGTCGTGCCGGCTTCTTCGCAGTTCGCCGCGCGGTTAGTTCCTTATTGGCAAGGTCATCCCGATCCAGCTTGAAAGGAATGCCCTTCGTGTTTGCCGTCGCACTGAGCGGTACCAGCTTCACTGGTTGCACGGAGCTCAGCGGACGCTCTGCCTGAGACTGCCTTGCACGAATCGCGCTGACGGTTTCCATGAATGGAGCGCTAAGATGGGCTTCATCTAGCAGCAATAATGAGTCATGACCAAGCAAGCCCGCATGGATCGGGTATGCGTAGGGGCTCATCCCATAGCCGCGAAAAAGCAGACGCGAACCGATTTGATCCACGGTCGATGTGATAATCATTGGCTGAGCCGGACCGAACTGAAATGATCGTTCTCGAGGCATGCCACCTCGCAATTTTTCGTGTGTCAAAGGATGGGCGCCACCGAGGCCTTTTAGAGCCGCAGCAACGCGCCTCACGGCGGCCGTCTTTGGACTCTCCAGTGCCGCGCAGAGCTTCTGTGCTCGTTTGGCAGTCGAATCCACGATGATGCGGCGATCGACCACGAATACGATTCGCCGAGGAGCGAGCCACGGCTTACCACGTTCGGCACACCAAGCGAGGTGAAACAATGCGATGTCCAGACATGCGGTCTTGCCACTCGCCGTTGGCAGATCGATCAGGTCGGGCCAGGCATGGTCCTCAATAAGCTGCGTCGCGAGTCGCTCTTGCCATGGGAACGGCTCATGTCCATGCACATCGCAGAAGAAATCGACGAAATTGAGGCGCTTCATCGCTTTGACTTCCTCAGCGGCATACAAAGCCCAAGCCCGATAAATCGACCGGCTCCCAACATGAGCGGACCACGCACACGTTCGCCGAATCTGATCACCGCATGCCGCCGCACCTTGCCGTCCACCTGCTTGGAGCGACCGTGGAAGTCACGTTCAGTCGGTGCACCAGAGATTGCAGATACACATCCAAGTCGCACTTCTACGGGAGCCGGCAAGCCGATTCGCTCGCACGCCATCGCTATTACTGCTTCAACACCTGCTCCATTCTTTTTCGGATGCCTGTCGAGCACGATCGGCGTTACGCTCGCCCACACATCGGACTCTTGCGTGTAGACGCTGAAGTCCAGCGCTTTCAGCTCGCCGCGCGAGAACGGATCGATATAACGCACCGTCATCGACCCAAGGGGCCCAAGATGAAGTTGCCACGGCCCTGCCAATGCAGCTCGCAGCTTTCGGCGCTCCGCGGTGCTTGCTGTCGATGGGAGCACGAAGGCGATCCCCTTCAGCGCTCCGTCCGCGTGACCAGAGTCGACGAAGCCCAACGGCAGAATTGCCAGGTGGGGCTGGCGAGTCATCTTTCCCTCAGCGTCGTGACCACACAGCAGCTCCGATACGGAAGAGCCAAACCGCGCCAGCAAGGCGTTGCGCACGTGCTGGATCAAGGGCAGCGTCGAATCCAAACCCAATCTCGGCCCACCCTCCAGCGCTACCACCAACGCGTTCTCAGAGAAGATGCTGCGCCTGACGAGACTCGGCCGCTGATAGGACTGAAAACGCCCTAAGGGCGGCTGAATACTTTCATCTATTTCACGCAGTTCATGGGTAGTAACCAGACGATCAAAACGCCCAGACGAAGGAACACGTAGCGAAATCTCCCCCTGGTTGGTGGGACAGAGCGATGGTTGGACGGGCTGCTCGCGCAGACATGCACGCACCGGAGAAGAGCTGTGACCGACGTAGGTCAAGTTCTCCACTAGCCCTCTAAGAGCCGCACGATGCTGTTCGAGCCCCGGCGCACAGGGCCATTGAAAGACAACGACAGGATCCCCAGGAACCGCCGCGGGGAAGAACCGCTCCTGACGCGTGCGGCGATCCAGAACATGCCGAAAGTCATTCTTGTCCTTAACGGCCTTCGTCACCTCATCATTCACGGGTACGAAGTAGCTGGGCGAGCTTCGTAGTGAGGCAGACAAATCGGCCTTGATCTCGGGTGGGGGCAACCCCTCGAGCCACCGCAGCGCCTGTTCCTGGTTATCTCCTTGTTCGCCCAACTCGCCATAAGCCGCCACCAGTGCAGAGAACAATCGCTGCGGATGCGGTGGCCATTCTGCCTGCGTCCGATCCATCACCTGGCTGATCACAGCGCGCCCCATGAGGAACTCGACCTCTATGGCCAACATCGCTCAACCTCCGAGCGACTGGATCTGGCGACTTTTCCTCACCAGGTCAACGAGCTTCTGCTGCGGACGAAGCACGACCGGCTTGGCACTCCAAGGGAGTCCTGCCTTCTTCGCCTTTGCAACCGCATCCTCGTACGCGGTCAGTGCTGAGGCGCGATCCACCTTGAGGGTCGAGGAAGAGCCATCGGCATTGAGGATCTCAAGTTCCTGCAAGCCATCCGCGACCAGCCCACAGCGCGATCGCAGCCAGTATCCACGTTCGCGACCGGCCGTGATCGCAACCAATGACAAAGCAGCCAGCGCAACCCTTGCGGCGTGGTCAGGATCCCCTTTGCTAGCGACGGGGAATCTCAATCTACGCAAAGCAGTCAAAGACACCACGGTGGTCTGAAGGGCATAGTCCACCGTGACTCCTCCCTTGAGAGGCAATCGCTGAGACTGAACAGCGCCGTTGGAATCAACGGTCTGACGCGTTCCCTGCTCCACTTTCAGCAAGATGCTGCCGTGGTTTACCTCGGAAGGCCGTGTTCCTTTGGCGCGCTCCTTTTTTCCAACCGCCGACTTTCCGACCAGGGACCAGTCACCTTGGGGGTCGATCGCAATCTCCGCTTCGGCACTGACCCTGAGTGGACATTGACGAACACCACCCTGTGTCGAGCCCCATTCAGCATCGATGCCAACGATCTCACTCGTCACGGCGCGCGCAAATCTATTGCCTCCTCCTCCCGCCGCCCCCGTGGAGTCCCAGCACCCGAACAACAGAGCCGATGGCGAGCTTCCGAATAGTGCCGTGGCATTTCTGACGTTTGCAGTGGCGAGCTGTTTGTACAGCTCCGATTTCGAGAACGGCTTGCCATTGCTGGTATTGCTGTCACGAAAAATGGCATCGAACACTCGATGCGGGGCGGCGAGCGTGCAGATCTCCCCAATGTCCTCCAACTCGCCATCAAAGCGCGACACCAAGCGAGGCAACTCTATCAACCCGGTCGCCGCGAGTTCCACCAGGGCTTCTTCCAGGCGATTGGCCTGAGAGGAAACGGAATCGAGCAACACACATGGAACGCTTTTCCCATCGATCCGTCGCTGTTCCCAGCAATAGGTTCCGCCGGCGAATGTCGGTGGGAAGATTTTGTCGCCAGCCCCTCCTTCGGGAAGCAGCCTCTGGCGCAAACGAATTGCCACAGCGGATCGTACGATGTTACTTAGGTTCATCATCTGCTCCGTGTCGTTAGAATGTTCTCTGGGCGCAGACAGACATTGGGCAAGCACCGGTAGTTACCCGACGCTCAAATCGTCACTTACGCCACGGAGGAAAAGAGCGCGCGACGGGTGTGCCTATACCCCTGTATTGACCTTTAGTCGGCAGGAGGCATAGCGTCCAAGCTCCTTTGTGAGCAGGACAAAAATCCGTCGGACTCGGCGCGACCACAGGTAGTCCGCAAGAGAATCGAAGCGTCCTGACTCAATGAGGCCGCGGCGTTCTCGCCGCGATCACCGGCGGTTGCCACGATCGCACACTGGGTCCAAGCGACGCTTCAATGAGACCGCGGAGTCATCGCCGCGATCACGACAAAGGCACGCGCAACACGCTCGTCTTGGAGCGCCTTCAATGAGGCCGCAGCAATCACGCCGCGGGCACCTGTTGTGGCAGTTACAAAAAAACAGCTCAGCAGAGCTTCAATGAAGCCGCAGCGTCATCACCGCGAACGCGTGCCGACAGCACCGGCAAGTGACTTCGTTGTTAGCCCAATTCAGCGGTCACGTGACCTCCGTGATGATTTTCTCTGTTGCTTGTCACCTCGCGCCCCACCAGTCGGATCGTTCGACTGTCGCCCACGGTGGGAACTCATGCTGCAACGAATCTGCGACCTCCCTTGCACCTCAATATCCAGTCGCACTTTGTCGCCGTATCGGACTTTCTTACTTGTTGGTTTCACTCTTTTCCCTCGCTATCACAGGGGAACTGGCGACCTGCCGTCAAGCATTCCTCGGACGCCTGCATCGAGGGATCGGATCGAAGGGTGAATTGACCCTTGTCTGCAGAGCTTTTAAAGGAAATCTCAAGTTGGCGCGTCCACCGAAAGCCGCCATACTCGCCTCATGCCGCCCGCCTCCCTCAGCATCGAAATCAAACCAAACATCCGCGTATCCGCGTTGTTACAGATGCCCTCAGCTGCGAAAGCATGCTTTGTCTTCGGACATGGCGCGGGCGCGGGAATGAACCACACCTTCATGACCGATCTCGCCAACGCCCTTGAAGCGCGACAGATCGGCACGCTCCGCTACAACTTCCCTTACATGGAAAGCGGCTCAAAGCGCCCCGATCCACCAGCACTTTGTCATGCCACCGTGCGCGCAGCCGTAGAGGAAGCGCGCAAGCAGGCGCCGGGTGTGAGTTTGATCGCGGGTGGCAAGTCGTTCGGAGGTCGGATGACCTCGCAAGCTCAGGCAGCGAAGCCGTTACCCGAGGTGCGTGGGCTCGCGTTCGTGGGCTTCCCATTGCATCCAGCGAAGAAGCCCTCCACTGAGCGCGCGGCTCATCTATCGGACGTGAAGATTCCGATGCTGTTCCTGCAAGGCACGCGAGATGACCTGGCCGATCTCACACTGCTCGAGCCGATCGTGCAAAAGCTCGGCCCGAGCGCAACGATGAAGCGCATCGAAGGCGCGGATCATTCGTTTCACGTGCTGGTGCGCTCGGGGCGCAATGACCGCGAAGTGATGGAAGAGCTCGCTGATACGATCGCGAACTGGGCAGCGAAGCTCTAACGGCGGCGACCGGCTTTCGACTAGCCCACCGCCACCTTCATCGTGTTACAGATCTTGCAGAACAGCTCCGCCGTCTTCTGCGCATCGTAAGCAGCGGAATGTGCGGCGCCCGAGTCCCACTCGATGCCCGCTGCCTGCAGCGCCTTGCCGAGCACAGTCTGCCCGTAAGCAACGCCAGCGAGCGTCGCCGTGTCGAAGCTCGAAAACGGATGAAACGGATTCCGCTTGATGTCCGTGCGGGCAATCGCGGCGTTGATGAAGTTCAAATCGAAGTACGCGTTGTGACCGACCAGGATGGCGCGCGTGCAATCGTTGTCCTTCATCGCACGGCGGATTTCCTTGAACAGCCGGGTCAGCGCCTCTTTCTCCGGAATCGCCGGGCGCAGCGGATGAAACGGATCGATGCCAGTGACCGCGAGCGACGCCGGCTCGAGATTCGCGCCCGCGAACGGCTGCACGTGATAACGCCAGCTCTCACCCGGCAACAGCGAGCCGTCACCCTGGATCTCGACCAACACCGCAGCGATCTCCAGCAGCGCGTCGGTGTTCGGATTGAAGCCGCCGCACTCGACGTCGATCACCACTGGCAAAAAGCCGCGAAAGCGGCGGGCCATGGGCAGCTTGCCTTCGACTTCGACACCCGCTACATCGCTCAAGACGGAATTTCCTCGGCCAGCTGCCAGGCAACGCTCTCGCCGGCACGAAACGGCGTCAGCTCATCGTTACCAAATCGGTACACCGCAGGCGGCGTCCACGACGTGCGATTCAATGTGATTTTCGTAGTATTGCGCGGCAAGCCATAGAAGTCAGGCCCGCGCTCCGACGCGAACGCCTGCAGGCGATCCAGTCGACCGGCCGCTTCGAACGCCTCGGCGTAGAGCTCGATCGCCGCGTGAGCAGAGAACACGCCCGCGCAGCCACAAGCATTCTCCTTCGTATGACGCGCATGCGGTGCGCTATCGGTGCCGAGGAAGAACCGACGATCATCGCTGGTCGCCGCGTCCACCAGCGCCTGACGATCATGCTCGCGCTTGAGCACCGGCAGACAATAGTTGTGGGGACGAATGCCGCCCTGAAAGATCGCATTGCGGTTCAACAGCAGATGCTGCGGCGTGATGGTCGCGCCGACCCCCGCACGAGCACCTTGGACGAACTGCACCCCCTCGCGCGTCGTCACGTGTTCGAACACCACGCGCAGCTTGGGGAACTTCTCCACGATGCGCGACATGATGCGATCGATGAAAACCTTCTCGCGATCGAACACGTCGACGCTGTGCTCGGTCACCTCGCCGTGCACCTGGAACACGAGATCCGCTTCCTGCATGGCGTCGAGCACCGGGAAGATCTTTTCGATCGCAGTGACGCCGGCATCGGAGTTCGTGGTCGCGCCGGACGGATACAACTTCGCGCCGACGATGAATCCGCTGGCCTTGGCTGCGTGAATCTCCTGAGGGGATGTCGTGTCCGTGAGATACAACGTCATCAACGGCTCGAAGCGCAGCCCCTTGGGCACGGCTTGCAGGATGCGGTCGCGATACGCAGCCGCAGCGGCGACAGTCGTCACCGGCGGCTTGAGATTCGGCATGATGACCGCGCGAGCGAATTGCCGGGCGGTGAAGGGAACTACGCTGGCCAGATGGGCGCCATCGCGCACGTGCAGGTGCCAGTCGTCGGGGCGAAGCAGAGTCAGCTGAGTCATGCGGGGAGTTTAACGGACGCGAGCGAAGGAAGCTGCGCCCGGGGATGCCCTCCGCCTCAAGGCGGAGGGCAAAAAGGAAAGGATCAACCGGAGGCCTGGGCTGCCTCGCCGATGAGCTTCTGCAGCTCGCCGCTCTTGTACATCTCGATGATGATGTCAGAGCCGCCAACCAGCTCGCCGTTTACGTACAGCTGCGGGTAGGTCGGCCAGTTCGAGTATTGCTTCAGCGCTTCGCGCAGCTCCGGATCCTCGAAGATGTTGACGTGCGCGAACTCGGCGCCCACGGCACCCAGGGCACGCACAGCGGCCGCGGAGAAGCCGCACTGGGGAAAGTCAGGCGTGCCCTTCATGTACAGCACGACCGGGCTGGAGGACAGCTGCGACTTGATGCGTTCGATGACGTCCATACAAACCTCGATTAAAGCCAAAGACGGTTCACGGGGCGGCCTGGCTGCGCCGCTGATGCGCCCGGTCGACGACCTGGCGCCGCTGCTCCTCCGTCATCCGCGACCACTGAGCGATCTCGTCAAGGGTACGTCCGCAGCCAACGCAGACCTGCTGTGCATCGAGTACACAGACCTTGATACAGGGAGAAGCAATGGCCGGAGATGGGGGCGACAACGACATGACGGAAGGGGCTGACAATTGAATTATGGGGATGCCTACCCTATTCTTCAAACGCTTTTTGCTGACAAATGCCGTAGTCCCAGGGCTGGCAAGTCGCATGGACGCGGCGAGAACGAAGAACAACCGGCGGTTTAGCGAGGAGTACGGTCATGCATCCACTGACTTCGGTGCGCGGGGCCATTATCTCGGCTTTCGTGCTAGCCATCATTCTGTCAGTCATTCTCACCACCACCCTGGTCGGCGCCGATGGGCTGGGCCTGCACCACACCCGGATCGATCGCTGGCTGCACATCGTGTCGGGCGTCATGTGGATTGGCCTGCTCTACTACTTCAATGTCGTTCAGATGCCGGCCCTGGCCGATGCCACCGCCGATAAAGGCGGCCCGGGCGGCGCCGGCATCGCCAAATATGTCGCCCCGCGGGCGCTCTGGTGGTTCCGCTGGGCCGCGGTGCTCACCTGGGTCACTGGCGCCTACTTCCTGCTGTTCGGATATGGCAGCCCGGTGGCCATGCACAAGGCCTTCATGCTGCAAGAGGGCTTCGTGACCATCGGCGTCGGCGCCTGGCTGGGGACCTTCATGCTGCTCAATGTCTGGGGCGTGATCTGGCCGAATCAGAAAAAAATACTCGGCATCAAGCCAGCCACGGATGAGGAAAAGGCCAAGGCGCGCAAGCTCGCCCTGTACGCCTCGCGCGTGAATTTCATCCTGTCCGTGCCAATGCTGATGTGCATGGGCGGCCAGAGCCACGGCCTGCCCTTCTAGCCCGGCGGTCCTGCCTCGATCGCGATCAGAGCCTGGCTCCGGCCGGGCTCTGCCGTTTTGGCCCGAGGGCAATACAGCGTATCTTTCGCATCTCGCGTTCGAGGACCCAGCATGTCGATTGCCCCGCCCAGCTCCGAATACATCTCCCGCACCGTCAGCACTGCCCTCGAGGAAGACGTTGGCGCGGGCGATTTGACCGCGCAATTGATTCCGGCCGATCGCGTTTCGAAAGCGACCGTCATCACACGTGAGGACGCGACGCTGTGCGGTCGCGCGTGGTTCGACGAAGTGTTTCGTCAAATCGATTCGAGCGTGCAGGTCACTTGGAAAGCTGCGGACGGTGATCGCGTGCGCGCGAATCAGTTGCTTTGCGAATTGTCGGGCCCGTCACGATCGCTCCTGACCGGCGAGCGGACGGCGCTGAATTTCCTGCAATGCTTGTCTGCGGTGGCGACCGAGACGACTCGCTACGTCGAGGCGTTGAAGGGAACGCAATGCCGCGTGCTCGATACGCGCAAGACGATTCCTGGCTTGCGGCTGGCGCAGAAGTACGCCGTACGCTGTGCGGGCGGCACGAATCATCGCATCGGTTTGTTCGACGCGATCCTGGTCAAAGAGAATCACATCGCGGCGGCCGGTTCGATCGCAGCGGCGGTCGCCGAGGCGCGAAAGGTCAACAGCAAGGTGATGGTGGAAGTCGAGGTGGAGAATTTCGACGAGCTACAGCAGGCGCTGGCCGCGAAGGTGGATCGCATCCTGCTCGACAACTTCTCCAACGAAGACATGAAGAGCGCGGTGCGTATCACGCGAGGGCACGAGAATAAGGGCATCGAGTTGGAAGCGTCGGGCAACATGTCGTTGGAGACACTGCGCGCCGTTGCGGAGACAGGAGTCGATTTCATCTCCGTGGGCGGGCTCACCAAGCATGTAAGAGCCGTCGATCTGTCGATGCGCTTCGCCTAAGCCCTTTAGAACGCCTCGCTGCCGGAGGCGAGCTTCATCACTCGCTGCGGCGTCGCTATGCCGTAGCCCTGCGCGTAGTCCACGCCCAGGCTGCGGAGCATTTCGATGATCTCGACGTTCTCGGCGAACTCGGCAATGGTCTGCTTGCCGGTGAGATGGCCGATTTCATTGATCGAGCGCACCATCTCGCGATCGATCGGGTCGTGCAGGATTTCCTTCACGAAACTGCCGTCGATCTTCAGGAAGTCCACCGGGAAGTGCTTCAGGTAACCGAACGACGACAGGCCCGTGCCGAAGTCGTCCAGGGCGAAGCGGCAACCCAGCTCCTTCAGCGCATGAATGAAGCGGTTCGCCTGCGAGAAGCTCGCGATGGCCGCGGTCTCGGTGATCTCGAAGCAGATCTTCGAGGCATCGATGCCGCTGCGATGGAAATGATCGATGACGAACGGCAGGAACTTGTCGTCGCCCAGACTCTGACCCGACAGGTTGATGGAGCACAGCTCCAGCTTCTCGCGCTCATCGGCTTCGGACACCAGCCAGCGCAGCGCATGCTCGATCATCCAGCGGTCGATGTTCGGCGTCAGGCCGTAGCGTTCCGCCGCGACGATGAACTGATCCGGCGCCACGATCTTGCCCGCCTCATCGCGCATACGAAGCAGCAGCTCGTAATGCAGTCCGTGCGCATCCTTGTGCTGTAGCGGCTGAATGACCTGGCGAAAAATCTCGAAGCGATTGTCTTCCAGCGCGTTGTTGATGCGCGCGGCCCACTGCATTTCGCGGCGGCGACGCATCAAGTCGATGTCGTTTTCCTGGAAGCTGTAAATGCGATTGCGACCGCTTTCCTTCGCAGCGGCGCATGCGCTGTCCGCGGCGGAAATGAGCGACGCCACATCCTCGTTCTCGGGCGACAGCGGCACCACGCCGATGCTGGCACCGAGCCGGAACGTGCGCTCTTCCCAAACGAACTTGTAGTTGCGGATCGCCTCGCGGAGCATTTCGGCGTTGCGCACCGCTTCTTCGAGCGAGCAGCTCTCGAGCAGCACGCCGAACTCATCACCACCGAGCCGCGACACCGTATCGCGCCAGCGAATCTTCGACTTGAGCAATGCGCCGACCTGGCCGAGCAAAGCGTCGCCCGCGCTGTGGCCGCAGTTGTCGTTGATGATCTTGAACTGATCGAGATCGATGTGACACAGCGCGTAGGACGCTTCGCGAGCCTTGGAGCTCTTCAGAGCGCGCTCCAGGCGCGACTCGAACTCACGACGATTGACCAGACCCGTGAGGATGTCGTGGCTGGCGTGATAGGAGAGTTTGCGATTCAGCTCGCGGCTCTCGCTCACGTCATGGAACACCAGCACGCCGCCGGACACGTTGCCCGCGCCATCGCGAATCGGCGAGGCGCAGCTCTCGATGTACAGCTCATTGCCGTCGCGACGAATCAGCAGCGTCGGACGGACCGACTTGATCGCGCGCGTGCGACGAATCGCGACCGCCAGTGGATTCTCCAGCGGCTCGCAAGTCTCTTCATGGAAGCTGCGGTAGATCTCATCGATGACGCGGCCCTGCGCGTGCTCGAGGCGCCAGCCGGTGAGCTGTTCAGCAACCGGGTTGAGGTATTCGATGCGGCACTTCGAATCGGTGGTAATCACACCGTCGCCGATGGACTGCAACGTGATCTGCGCGCTCTCCTTCTCCTTGAACAGCGCTTCCTCGTACAGCTTGCGCTCGGTGACATCGAGATCGACGCCGACGATCCGACGCGCGCGACCATGCTCATCGAGGCGCGCCTTGGCGCGACTCTCCACCCACAGCCACACGCCATCGCGATGACGCAGGCGGTGCACGCTCTCGAACAAAGGCTCCTTGCCGGACAAGTGGTCGCGCAACGCCATGCTCACGCGCACCGTGTCATCCGGATGTAACAATTGTTGCCAGTCGATCAGCGGTTCAGCTTCGTCGTCGCTATAGCCGAGCATCGCTTTCCAGCGCGGCGAGAACCAGGTCTTCTGGGTATCGACTTCGAAGTCCCACAAACCATCGTTCGCACCGTGCAACGCCAGCTCATTGCGCTCTTCGAGCTGATGGAAATGCCGCTGGTAGCGCAACCTTTCGACGCCGCTCGAATAACTGGAGCCGAGCAGCTTGAGCATCAAATGCAGGTTGGCGTCCCACGAGTCACGCGGCAGCGTCGAGCACAGCGCGATGAAAGCCTGAACGCGTCCCTGCAGGGCCACGCCGACGATCAACGCGGCGCCAATATGTAAAGAAGCGAAGCGCGTCCCCTCGGGGATCAGCTCTCGCCGCGGGCGCGTCGAATCGCGGATCTCGACGATGCGCAGATGACCGAGTTTGTTACGAAGATATGGCAAACGCTCCAGCGGCTCGCCATGGAACACGATGGGATTGAACGTCGCGAACAAGCCGCTGGCTGCGACCACGTGCTCGATGCTCTGGTGAGCTTCATCGAAGGTGGCGATGACGATCGCATCGAGGCCGGCCGATTCGCGCAGCGCCTCGAGATTCTGTTTCAGCAGCGGATCATCGCGCTCGGACGTGAGATTCTGAAAATCGATGGATGCCTTGGTGAGCAGGACATCCAGCCCCACCCTCGTATTACGGCGCGGACGCGCGGTAAACAACGTATCGCCGCTCGGGGCGGAGATCAGCGGTCCATGCTCTGTCGGGTTGCTTGCCACTTGCGGCGCACGTCAATGAGTGGCGGGCGCCAAGCCGCAAGGACACGGGCTCAACCACGGGCCGCGATTCGTATCGTTCGCCATTCAGGGCACCCTCCCGAACCGAAACTTTTTTGCGCGCCGCCGGCACTGCGTTGCTGAGCATATATGAATAGCAATGCGGCGATCGTCCGATTGTGGCACAGCAAATTATGCGATGAAAAGCACAGCGCCCAGTGTCGCACCCCAATCTCGACGCCAAACAGCGACATTTCTCTGTGCAGGCCGTACGCAATCCGACGGAACCTCCGTCAGATGCATGCCTCATTCGAACGGCAGGGATTCCCGGATGCGAATCGGCGGCGGATTTCTCAGGATCAGCCAGCGCACACCGAACAGGTCGACGATGCCCACCCACAGGCGGTTGCTCAGCCCGTACTTCGAGATTCCGCGAGTGCGTGGCCGGTGGCGGACGGGAACGGAGACCACGCGGGCGCCGGCGCGCTGATACAGGGCCGGTAGGAAACGGTGCATGTGGTTGAACCAGGGCAGCCGCATGAACGTGGCGCGATGCATGAGCTTGATGCCGCAGCCCGTGTCCGGGGTGCCATCGCGAAGCAGCCCGCCGCGTACTCGATTCGCCACACGTGACGAAAAACGGCGCAGCCACGTGTCTTTTCTTGTGGTGCGATTGCCCATCACGAGCTTGGGGGAGTCCTCGCCCGCCGTGACTGCTTTGATCAATTCCGGGATGTCGGCCGGGTCATTCTGACCATCGCCGTCCAGGGTCGCGACCCATTCGGCCCGGGCCGCCTCGACGCCGGTGCATACCGCCCGGCTCTGACCGCAACGCTGGGAGTGCTCCAGCAGACGGATTTCCGGGATGCCGCCGGCGTGTGCCGCATGCACGGCCGCGACGGTGCCGTCGGTGCTGCCGTCGTCGACGAAAATGATCTCGAAGGGCTGATGATTGACCAGGGCGACCTGGATTTCGCGGGCCAGCGGCCCGACATTGTCAGCCTCATTGCAGACTGGAATGACGACGGAGAGTTTCATGCGCGGCGCGGATTATAGACCAGGCAGGTTGGACGTCTGGTCGGGCAAAACCAATCGACTTATGCTGACCCAATGAACGAGCACCGGCACGGGCACGGCCACGATCATGGACGGGAGCATGAAGATCACCCTGCTCACGAGCATGGCCACGATCACGATCACGACCACACCGCAGGCGCCAGCGGCACCATCCTGGGCATCGCTTTCGCGCTGACCGCGCTGTTCATGGTGGTCGAATTCGCCGGCGGCGTGCTGGCGAACTCGCTCGCCCTGGTCGCAGACGCCGGCCACATGCTCACCGATGCCGCCGCCCTGGCACTCGCCTGGGCAGCAGTGCGTATCGCGACCCGACCCGCCGACGCCAAACGCTCGTTCGGTTATCAGCGCCTGCGCGTGCTGGCCACTTTCGTCAACGGCTGCGCCCTGCTGTTCATCGTCGCCTGGATCGCGTTCGAAGCCGTCATGCGTTTGTTGAACCCTGTGCCCGTGAATGCGACCGCCATCCTGTGGATCGGCAGCCTCGGGCTGGCGGTCAACCTCATCGTCTTCGCGATGCTGCGCCGGGGCGACTCGCACGACATGAACCTTTCGGCGGCGAGCTTGCATGTGCTCGGCGATCTGCTGGGCTCGGTCGCAGCGATCGTCGCGGCGGTGATCATTCTGTGGACCGGCTGGATGCCCATCGATCCGCTGCTGTCATTGCTCGTGAGCGCGCTGATCGTGAAGAGCGCCGTCTCGCTGGTGCGACGGTCAGCGCACATCCTCATGGAAGGCTCGCCGGAGTGGCTCGATCACAGCGAGCTGCGTCGTACGCTGGAGCAGAAGATTCCGGCCATTCGCGACGTACACCACGTGCACACGTGGTCGGTCGGCCCGCATGAAACATTGCTCACCATGCACGCGCTGGTGAATGGCGCGGCGGATCAGGAGATGGTGCTGAAAGACACCAAGGCGCTGTTGGCGGAGCGCTTCGGTATCACGCACACGACGATTCAGATCGAAGTGGCAGATTGCGTCGACAAGGAGTGCGCGGAAGAGGCGCCGATCAAGCGCGATCGCGTCGCCGGCTAGCGTTCATGTAAGGCGCGTTCAGCGATTTTGAACGCCTCGTGCAGCCGCCGTTCCAGTTCCTTCTGCGCGGCTTCCATTTCTTCCTCCGTCATTCGTTTCGGCGGAAAGTACGGCTCGCCGATCGCGATGCGCAGTCGCGCGAACGGCCAGGGAACGACGAACTTGTCCCAGGTCCTGAGCAACTTTGCAGGGCTGGCCGCGTAGGCGATCGGCACCACCGCTTTGCCACTGATCTGCGCTGTGAAGATTGCGCCGGGCTTCATGACGAAACGCGGCCCGCGCGGACCATCGGGCGTAATGGTCGGTGAAATACCTTCCTTGACGATCGCGTTATACACACCGCGCACGGCTCGCACGCCAGTGTATGAGCCCGAGCCTCGAACCACATGGCAGCCGTACAACTCCGCGAGCATGGTCGGCGCCTGACCATCCACCGACGGCGAGATCATGAAGCCGGGCTTCATGCCTTTGAGCTTGTTCGAGGCCATGAAGCGCGCGCACATCAGCAGGTGCTGATGCCAGAACACCGGCACCACGGCGCCTTGCTCTTTCAACAATGTTTCCAGCCGATCCAGATGGACGACCTTCAGCCGGCTGGTCCGCCACAGCACTTCGAGCAGCAACGCCCCCAGATAGGTGGCGAGCCGATAGACGAACATGCGTCCCGGCGTCAGCTGGCGTTGCGATTTGGTTCGCTTGGGCCGCGTCGGCGGCGCACTTTCTCCTGACATCGATGTGAGTTTACTGCAAAGGCTAGCCGCCCTGCTGCAGTTGGGCGTTCAGCTCGATTTCCTTGCCGTCGCGCCACACTTTGAGGCGCACGGTATCGCCGGGTTTGTAGTCGTCCAGTCGTGCGGACAACAAAGCGCCGCTGTCCACTTCCTTACCGTTGACGGCAACGATGACGTCGCCAGGAATAATGGTATTGCGCCGTTCGACGCGAACCCCGCGCAAGCCTGCACGATCTCCCGTACTGCCCTGGCGCACGCGAAGAATCGCCGCACCACGAACGCCGAATTGACGCGCGACCGCGCGACTCAGCACCTCATCCACGTCGATACCCAGGCTCGGCGGCGCATAGCGACCGTTCGCAATGAGCTCCGGCACGACCCGGTTGATCGTGTCCACGGGCACCGCGAAACCGATGCCGGCGCTGGCGCCCGACGGGCTGAAGATCGCGGTGTTCATACCGATCAGCCGACCGGCGCTATCGAGCAACGGGCCGCCCGAGTTGCCGGGATTGATGGCGGCATCCGTCTGGATCAGATGCTGGATGACGCGACCGTCCTCCTCGTTGAGCGCACGATCCAGCGCCGAGACGATGCCCGTCGTCAGCGTCCAGTCGAGCCCGAACGGATTGCCGATCGCGAAGACTTTCTGACCGACTTGAACATCGCCACTGCTGCCGACAGGAATCGGCGCCGGCGAATCTTTTGCTGCGGCGATTTTCAGAACCGCGATGTCATGCGTCTCGCTGCCGCCGACGAAGGTCGCTTCGAAATCGCGGCCGTCGGCAAGTTTCACGACCGCGCTGCTGCCACCCTGGATGACATGCAGATTCGTGACGACGTGACCCTGCTCATCCCAAATGAAGCCCGAGCCGGTGCCCCGCGGCACGGTCATGACATTGCGGGTCCAGTAGTCGAGCACGCGCTCCTGGGTCGAGATGAAAACCACCGAGCCCTTGGCCGCCTCGAACAAACCGATGACGGCTTGTTCGTCCGCCATGAGCTCGCGCCGGGGGACGACGGGCCGAGGCGCGGCACTGGCAGTGAGTCGATGCACCGTGTCGGAGCCGAGATACCAGGCGCCATACGCAGCAAGCGCCAGCACGATGAGCCGAGTGATATTCCGCCACCGCGAGCGCCCGGATGCTTGCATCGTTATGAGGCGTAAGTGCTTGATGGGAAATGGTGCCGACTCGCGGAATCGAACCGCGGACCCACGCATTACGAATGCGTTGCTCTACCAGCTGAGCTAAGTCGGCACCGAGAGAAACCGATGCGGCACCGGGGAGCCCCGGTGCGGCGGGGTGCGAAGTATAGGGGAAGAAGTTGCGAGCGAACAGGCGCCGCAATCAACTTGTGCGTGCTAAGCCGACGGCTCGGCCGGGCGCTTCTTGCGCAGACGGATCACGACCTCGATCGCCTCCGCCTCCATGCCCTCGGGCAATGTCGGAAAACGACTGAAGGCAATGTCGTTGGGATCGATGTCCTGCAGCTCACCGGTCTCCAGGTCATGGAAGTGGTGATGGGGCACGATGGTCGAGTCGTACACCGAGCGCTCCGGATCCAGGTGGATCTGGCGCACCAGGCCGCGCTGGGCCAGCACTTTGAGGGTGTTGTAGACCGTGGCCTTCGACACCCGCTCGCCGCCCCGGCGAATCTCCGCCAGGATCTGCTCGGCCGTCATGTGGGTCGGCGCCACCATCAGGATCTCGGCCACTCGCACCCGCTGATGAGTGGGCTTGAGGCCGTGCAGGTGCAGCTGCTCGATGATCCGATCGCGCGTCGGCCCCTCGGCGCAGACCACCGGGTCATGCTGAGGGTTGCGTCCGGGGTTGTACTCGGAAGTCACTTAAGAACCCGCCAAATAACTTGAGCCCAGCATACATCGGCATGCGTCCGGAGGCGAGAAACTAGGTAATAAAGGCTAAAAATCGACATTTGAGGGCAAGGATGAGTCGTTATGTTGGCTATCCCTTGAAGCGAGGGATCGCGCATGGCCCGAGCCTGTCCATCGGTATCCAGGGCAGGATTCAGCCTGCTCGAGCTGCTGGTCACCCTGTCGGTGGCCGGCATTCTGCTGGGGTTGGCGGCCCCGGTCTTCAACGGCATGTTGCTCGACTCGCAGCGAACCGTGGCAGTGAACTCCTTTGTCCACAGCATCTACCTGGCTCGCATAACCGCGGCTACCCAGGCTCGCACGGTCAGCATCTGCCGCTCGATCGACGGCGAGACCTGCAGCAACGCCACCGCCGATTGGCAGCACGGCTGGATCGTGTTCTTGAATACGAATCGGGACGATCCACCCGTGCGGGACGCAAACGAGCGGATTCTTGCGGTTCAAGCAGCCTGGCGCGGCGGAACGATCACTTCGAATCGCCGCAGCTATTCATTCAGACCGTATCAACATGCCGTGGTCAACGGCACCCTGGTGTTCTGTGACCGTCGCGGACCGGCCCAGGCGCGCGCCATCATCATCAACACTGCCGGCCGTCCCCGGATTGCGACACGAGACTCCGACAATCGCCCTTTACGCTGTCCCAACGGATAGCCATCATGCTCGCGTATGGGAGGATCAATTACGCCATTGCGCGGTCGCCATTACACGCGCGGCTTCAACACTGTCTCTTATACACATCTGACGCTGC
>NZ_LSRW01000013.1:0-158054 GCF_003104955.1 Steroidobacter cummioxidans
GAGGCCGGAAATCAGCAACGCAGCCAACTCGAACTTGCCGGTGTGCACGCACTCGGACGGGATGTTGTGACGCAGCCGATACAACAGCTCGACCACGAGCCAGCCCGCCAAAGGAATCACCGTGCACCAAAGCACGGAGAACATCAGGATGGGATGGTTGCCCGCCGACCAAAACGGTGCATCGAGCACGACCGCTGGACCATTCGCGTAGCCGAGCCCGGTAAATGACAGCAACGCGGCCGCGGCGATCACGGGCAGTACGCACAACAATGAATAGCGCGACGAGGGCGTGTCTGGAGCGCGCACGAACCGACGGTGGTAATAAATAGAGAAGCTCGCCAACAACTCAACGATCACCGAGGCATACAACAGAGTTCTTCCCAGGCCAGGGCTGACCGTGCTCTGCACCAGCAGGTAAACCCCTTGAGGAATGACGACCAGCGCGGCCAGCAGCGGCAGTATCACCAGCCAGTTCAACAGCAGATTGCGCACGATGATGGCCGCGGCGGTCCACGTGTCGGCCGAGAAAAGACCGAGGCGCGGTGTCAGATAGTTGCTGAACTGACGCAAATGATCGAGCGGCTTCGGCTCGGGCGCGAGCGGATTGACCGGCTGCTCCGGCCGCCCGCCGAGATCCTGAAACACTTCCTGAGCGCTGCCGGTGTCCTGCTGTTGCCGATGGACCCAGGCTTGCAGCCAGCTGGCGATGTAGCCGCCGCCGGATACGCTGGACAGATAGTCGAACTCGGGCAGCAGCTTGTTCTTTGCCAGGGCCTGCAACACGCCCAGGTTGAACGTGGCGCTGCGGATGCCCCCGCCCGACAAGCACAGCGCGGACAACTGCGGTTGCGCCTTGGTGCTGTCGGTCTCGGCATCGAGCGTGCCAATCATCTGAAACAACTCTCGCAAGTTGTCCTGATAGCACGCATCGGTGCCAGCGTCCTCCGGCTGCTGCGGATCGAATTTTGCCGGTTCGAACGATTTCGACGCGCAGTACTCCGGGCGCAACGCCTGCAGCTCGCGCCATAACACTTCGTTGAATGATGCGCGCTCGGCATTCGGGTCTGGCATAGCGGGTTCCTTCGCTGCTTGCTTGTTTGTTTTGCTCTGCGGTGCAGACTGTATCACGCAGGTGCTTTTGCCCGTGCTCCGCATTTGCGTCGAAGCACGGCGGAGATCTATTTTATGCGAGCGCGATGGACGAGGCCCTGATTGACGCAGAAGGGGTGAGTCATGAGCGAACGCGGTGGCAGGCGGCGCATCAGCGACTGCGGCCTGTTTTTCATCACCATGGTGGTCACGGCCCTGTTGTGTGCCCTGTGGGTAGTAGCGTCCGCCGAGGCGGCCGATGCATGGCAGGTGCCTCGCACCGCCGATGGGCAGCCGGATCTGCAAGGGATCTGGACCAACGCGACCATCACGCCGCTGGAACGACCCAAGGAATTCGGCGACCGGCTGGTCATCAGCGCCGCGGAGGCCAGCGCCATCGAAGCGCAGAACCAACAATTCAATGACGAGGCCGATGCACCGACCGATCCCAATACCCGCACGCAGGATTTACCGAACAGCTGCGGCCTGGGATTCACCGGCGCCGACTGCGGCTACAACAATTTCTGGATCGATCGCGGCCGCAGTGTGGTCGAAGTGAATGGCGAACGGCGCAGCTCGCTGATCGTCGAGCCCAAGGACGGGCGGGTGCCGCTGACGCCGGAACGGCAGAAGCTGCTGACCGAGCGCTACATGACGATGCGGACCAATTTCGATGGCCCGGAGGTACGGCCGCTGGCCGAGCGGTGTCTGCTGGCGTTCGGCTCGAGCTCGGGGCCGCCGATGCTGCCGGTTCTTTATAACAACCATTATCAGATCGTGCAGAGCCGGGACTCGATCATGATCCTGGTGGAGATGGTGCATGACGCACGCATCATCCGGTTGAATGCCAGGCCGAGCGGCGTGCCGAAATGGATGGGCGATTCGGTCGGTCACTGGGGAAGGCGACACGCTGGTCGTCGAGACCAGCAACTTCACCGACAAGGAATCATTCCGCGGCTCGACGCCGAAGCTCAAGATCACCGAACGTTTCACGCGTGTCGGGCCGGACAAGATCGACTATCGAGTGACGTTGGATGATCCGGCTGCGTTCTCGCAGCCGTGGACCGCGGAATATCCGTTCTACGCGACCAACGAGCCGATCTACGAGTACGCCTGCCACGAAGGCAACTACGCGTTGCCCGGCATCCTTGCCGGGGCGCGTGAAGGCGAAAAAATGAAGGATTAGAGCTTGGCGTCCCGCTTGAGCAACTCTTCGATGGTGACGCCCACTTCCGGCACGCCGCCAAACACCGTGCCGACGCGGCCGTCGTTGAAATGCTTGAGCGCGGTCTGCGCCGCCTCCTCGGGGAGTGCCACGAAGCCGACCTGATTCGCCAGTTCCGGGCCTTCGGTGAGATAGAACTCGATCAGCTTGCGCACTTCGGGGCGCTGCGCCGACTTGTCGCTCACATAAATGAACAACGGTCGCGACAGCGGCTGATAGGTGCCGTCGACCACGGTCGCATTGCTCGGCAGCACTTGCGTGCCGTCGTCCCTCTCGATGGGTATCGGGCGCATCCGATCCTTGTGGCCGATGTAATAAGCGAAGCCGAAGTAGCCGAGCGCGTTCTTGTTGTTCTCTACGCCTTGCACCAGCACGTTGTCATCTTCGCTCGCGGTGTAATCGCCCCGGCTGGATTTGGCTTTGTGGGTCACGGCTTCGGTGAAGTAATCGAACGTGCCCGAATCCGCGCCGGGGCCGAACAGCATGAGCGGAGCATTCGGCCACTCGGGGCGTACCTGGTTCCAGGTCGTGATCTGGCCTTGTGCGGCCGGCTCCCACATCTTCTTCAGGTCGGCGACGGTGAGCGACTTCACCCAATCGTTCTTGGGATTGACCACGACGGTGATGGCATCGAACGCGACCGGCAGCTCGATGAAGTTGATGCCGGCTTTGCGACACATCTCCATCTCCTCGGTCAGGATGGGGCGAGACGCATTCGAGATATCGATATCGCCGCGACACAGCTTCTTGAAGCCACCGCCCGTGCCGGACAGGCCGACGGTCACCCGAACGGCACCGCGCTCACCGACCTGAAATTCTTCGGCGACCGCTTCGGCGATCGGGAACACCGTGCTCGAGCCGTCGATGCGGATCACCGGCGCGTCGCGCCCGCCTCCCTGCTTGCCACAGCCGGCCAATACGCCGAGCTGAGCGGCGAGCGCCAATACCGCCAGACGCCGTGCATTCATGGGAGGACCTCGTCATCGTAAAACCAGCGATTTTGCGGGAAAGGGGCGCCAAAGTCTTGCGGCCCGTGTCGTTGGCGCCAGCGTTGCGTCCTGGTCAGCCCAGAACCCGCTTGCGCCAGGCCTCGCGGTAGGCCGGCAATGATGTGAGCGTCACTGCAGCGGCCGGCGTCATCGCCTGACTCGGAGCCTCAAGAAAACCCGCGAGATAACAGGCTGCGCGCGTGTTTCCACCATCTCCAGAGCTCAGCTCGACTGAGCGTGACGGCAGCAGTGCGCCGAGAATCGCGCCAAACAGCGGATTCGTCGCGAGCGGGCCATCGATCAACACCGTACCGTCCGCGCCCAGCATTTCGATCAGCAGCTCGCACATCAGCGCGAGGTATAGCGTCGCAACGCTGGCTCGCTCCGATCCAGACAGGCTGTCGGCGTTGACCAGGCGCCCCTCGCGTCCGGCAAACGGGCCGCCGCTCGCAAACGCTGGCAATGCCATCGATTGCCGCTCGATCACATTGAGTAGGGCAGGCAGATTCGGGCGGGCTTCCGTCCCTGCGATCGCTTCGTACTCGCGACCGCCCATGAATCTTGCTGTTGCGACGGGTGAGCCAAACGCGTCCACGCTGGCGAGCATGTCGCGATCTTCTCGGAGTCGTGAAAGATCGGCGCGATTCGCCATGACGACGGTCCACGTGCCGCTGGAGATGACGGTGAACGGCTCGTCACGGCTGCGCGTGATCAGAAACTTCAGGTATGACGCGTTCGAGTCGTGAATGCCGCAAGTGACCTGACATTGCGGATCCAGACCGGTCGCTGCGGCGACCTCCGCTGAGATCGGGCCGAGCACGTCGCTGGCGAGCTTGCTCGCGGGAAAGAGCTTGTTCCAGCCGCGCGCCTGCGCCAGCTTCGAGAAAGTCTGCTCGCGCGGTAGCCAAAGATCAGAGTGACAACCCAGCGATGTCACTTCGCTGGCCATCACGCCACTCAAACGCCATGCCCAGAACTGTGGATACAACAGTGCATGCGCGACGCGCGAGAACAGCCGCGGTTGAGCTTCCTGCAAGAAGAACAGCTGACGCCCCAGGTTCAACCCGAGCGGCAAGTCCGGCGAGTAAGTGCTCTGATAAGCGTCGCGCTGATGACGATATTCGGCATTGACTCGCTCGAAACATGCATCTTCATAATCCGGAGCAGCGACCACGCAATTGTCGTGATCGATCATGACCGCAGCTGCGCCGTGAGCGACAGGCACGAGTGTGCGGATACGGTCTCGGTGTGGCGCGTCCCGTAACGCGTCCAGCAACCATTGGCTGATCGCGTCAACGTCCAGTTCGCGCAGCGCCGAACCTTGAACCACAGCATTGGCTCGCCGGCTGCCGCGAATCTCGGCGCCCGACTGTGGATCGATCACGGACACCTTGGCGTGGGTCTTACCGATATCGATCAGTGCGATCAGCGGATGCGTCATTGTTACGACCGGAGACGCGCGGGCCGGCCCCACCAACGCTCGGCGAGCACTGGGATGGCGACCACGGTAATGAGCAACGCACCGACGATGATGGACATCACTATGCCGGGCACGTTCAACAACCCGAGCCCGAAGTTCACGAAGCCCAGCACCACGGCCGCGAGCAGCACGCCCGGAATCGTGCCTTTGCCACCCCACACCGATACGCCGCCGAGGATCACCATGCTGATGATTTCCAATTCCCAGCCCTGCGCGATCGACGGACGCGTCGAGCCGAGGCGCGAGGTGAGCAGCACCGCCGCCAGCCCACTACACAGTCCCGTCACTGCGAACAAGGCAAAGCGATAGCGGTCGACGGGCACGCCCGACCATTTCGCCGCGATGGGATTCGCTCCCAGCGCATAGATGGTGCGACCCCAGCGCGTCACGTGCAGAAACAATCCGAACACTACGGCGAGCACGATCAGGAGGCTCAGCTCGATGGATAACGCCCCGACCGCATAACCTTGGCCGAACATCGAGAACGATTGCGGATAGTCCTTCAGCACGCGATCGCCCAGCACCGCATACGCGACGCCGCGAAACAGTGTCATCGTGCCGATCGTCGCGACGATCGACGGCACCCGACCCAAAGTCACCAGCGCGCCATTGACCATGCCCGCTGCGAGCCCAGTGCTTAGCCCAACTGCGACCAAACCGGGTGTTTGAATGCCGGCCGCCGCCGCCAAGCCCATTGCCACGGACGACAGCGCGATGATGGCCGCGACGGAAATGTCGATCTCGCCCGCAATGATCAGCAGCGCGAGCGGCAGAGCGATGATGGCGCGCTCGGTGAAGTTGAACGTGGCGTCCGACAGTGTCCACACATCGAGAAAGTACGGCGACAGACTGGCGAAGCTGACGAACTCGATGACCAGCACCAACGCGAGCATCGACTCCCAGCGCAACAGGCCTTTGAACGTTTGCGTGCTCATGCCGCTTGTGTTTCCAGGATGGCGCGTTTCTCTTCGCGTCTTCGTGCGCTCAGCACAGCGGCCACCACGATGACCAGTCCGTTGATGCCCATCTGCCAGAACGGCGAGATGCCGATCAGCGGCAAGGCATTTCTAATGATGCCGATGAACAGGCAGCCGAGCACCACGCCTGCGACTGTGCCGATGCCGCCTGCGATCGCGACTCCGCCGATCAAGCATGCGGCAATCACTTGCAACTCGAAGCCCAGCGCGATGTCGGTGTACGCGACCGCGAAGCGCGCCACCCACAAATAGCCGCACAGGCCGGCGATGGCGCCACAGATCGTGTACGCGACGCATTGCATGTGGCCGGGATCGATGCCGGTGTATGCCGCGGCGGAAGGATTGCCGCCGGCCGCGTAGAGATTTCGGCCGAGCACGGTGTAGCGCATCGACACTGCAAAGATTGCAACGCCGATGATGGCCAGCCATGAAAGCAGCGTCAGGCCCAGCAGCTCGTAGCGAATGAAGCCGAGAAACTGCGGCGACATCTGGTTATCGTTTACCCAGGTGCCGCCGGACAGCAAATAAATCAGGCCGCGATACACCGACATCGTGCCCAGCGTGACAACGATGGGCGGCAGCTTGAGCCGCCACACGAGCAGGCCGTTGATTGCGCCGAGCAGCGCGCCGCTGACAATGGCGATCAACAGCACGGGCGCGACACCCAAGCCTGGATAGTGCTTGTTCAACAGCGCGACCAGCATTCCCGACAGCGCCAGATTGGCTGCGATCGACAGATCGATGCCGCGCGTGAGGATGACCAGCATCTGTCCCAGCGCAAGCAGGATCAGAATGGCGCTGTCGTCGAGAATTTCAGCGAGATTGCCGGGACGCGCGAACTGCGGGAACGCTGCGGTCACCGCAGCGAGCAACAGCACGACAATGACACCGAGTGCGAGATCGCGCCGGGCGGCGGAGGTTTGCATCATGCCAATCACGCGTCGGTCGCCGCTTGAACGACGTTTTCCGCCGTCGCTTCACTTCTATCCAGCAAGGCACGCACGCGACCGCGCCGCATGACCAGGATGCGGTCGGACATGCCGAGGATCTCAGGCAGTTCCGACGAAATCATCACGACCGCGTTGCCTCGCTGCGCAAATGCGCTGGTCACGGCATGCACCGCCGATTTCGCGCCTACATCGATACCTTTGGTCGGCTCGTCGAGAATCAGTACGCGCGGCGAGCGTGCCAGCCATTTCGCGATTACGACTTTCTGCTGATTGCCGCCGGACAAGTCGCCGACATTCTGCTCCGGACCGGTCGCCTTGATGCCAAGCGCCGAGATCCAATGAGTCGCCAGCTCCGACTCGCGTTGTCGGCTGCAGATGCCATTGGGAGCAAGCGACTGCAGATTCGTGAGCGAAACGTTGGCCGCAATGGAAAACGGCAGAATTGCGCCTTGCTGCTGACGATCTTCTGGAACGTACGCCAACCCGTGACGGACCGCGTCCGCTGGATTGGCCATCGAAACCGGCTTGCCGCTCACCTGAATCGACCCCGAATCCGGCGCCGTCAGGCCGAACAAACATTGCGCCAGCTCGGTCCGGCCCGCGCCGACCAGGCCATAGATGCCGAGCGTCTCGCCCTGCCGCACCGAGAACGAGATCCGGTCGAACTCGTGCGCACGCGACAGGTTCTCCACCCGCAGCAGTTCCTCGCCGAGCGTCGTTGCCAGTTTCGGGAACAGTTGCTCGACCGAACGACCGACCATCAGTCGGATCAGCTGCTCGCTGCCTGTGCCGGCAATCATGCCGTTGCCCACCGAGGCGCCATCGCGAAACACCACGTAGCGGTCCGCCAGAGCGAAGATCTCTTCGAACTTGTGACTGATGAAGAGCAGGGCACAGCCGGTCTCCCGCAGTCGCCGCACGATGCGGAATAAATCGTCAGCCTCGCGATGGGACAACGCTGCGGTCGGCTCATCCAAAATCAGAACGCGTGCCTCGCTGGTCAATGCGCGAGCGATTTGTACGATGTGCTTCTGAGCGACGCTGAGCTGACCGGCCGGCAGGTCCGGCGAGAATGAAACATCGAGCTGGCGCAGAATTTCGGCCGCACGCGTCCGCATCTCGCGCCAGGCGACGAAACGTCCGATCCTGGGACGCGAGCTGACGAAGATGTTCTCGGCGACCGTCAGGTTGTCGAACACCACGCATTCTTGATGCACGACGTTGATGCCGAGCTGTCGCGCATGCTCCGGATCGCGCACGCGGATCGGCCGACCGTCGAGCATCAGCTCGCCGCCATCCGGCTGATGGATGCCGCAAAGGATCTTGACCAGCGTCGACTTGCCCGCGCCGTTCTCGCCGATCAGCGCGGTCACCTGGCCCGGATACAAATCGAGATTGGCATCGCGCAGCGCGTGTGCGCCGCCGAAGGATTTCTTCACCTGCGTCAGCGTGAGGATGGGCTGCGCCGGTGCCTGCTGGATCGCCGCCGCCATGTCAGAAGATCGCTGCGAATTGCTCGACGTTGCTCTGGTCGTAGATGAACGGCTTGGCCATGGCACCGACGCCATCGGCGTCGAAGCTCACGCTGCCAATCCGTTCGAGTGAAATCGGTTGGCCGTTCTCAGGTGTTTCGCCGCGCGCCAGACGGGCTGCGACCTGCGTGGTGGCATAGCCGAGATCGATCGGATTCCAGATCGCGAACTTCGGCACGACGCCTTTGCGCACATAGCCGACCAATTCCGATGGCAGCCCCAGCCCGGTGACTTTCACCTTGCCTGTGAGGCCTTGATCTTCGATCGCCTTGGCCGCCGCCACGATGCCGACCGAGCTCAGCGAAACGACGACCGACAGATCCGGATGCTGCTTCACCAGCGCCACGGTCTCGCGATATGACTTGTCCGCGACATCGTCACCATAGACGACGCCGACGAACTGCAGGCCCGGATACTGCGGCAGTGCCTGCTTCATCTGTGCGAGCCAGGAATTCTGATTGGTCGAAGTCGGCGTCGCCGAGATCACCGCGATCTTGCCTTTGCCTTCGGGGGCCAGCTCGGAGGCGAGCTGCGCGACTGTCTGGCCGATCAACTCGTCCGACGAAGGTGCGAGATGCACTGCGCGCCCCGGCCTGGCGACGGCGGAATCATAAGAAATGACTTTGATGCCTCGTTGCATCGCTCGCTGCAGCGTCGGTACGACCGCATCGGGATCGTTCGCCGAGATCGCGATGGCATCGACGCGCTGGGCGATCAGCGCGTTCAATGTTTCTATTTGTCCTTCCGCGGTCGGGGTGGTCGGGCCGGTGAAAATGATCTCGGCGCCGAGGGTCGCGGCGGCTTCATCTGCGCCCTTGTGAACGGCATCGAAGAAGCCGCTGCCCAGATTCTTTGCGACGATGCCGATGCGCAGCTTGTCGCTGCCTTTGCCGTCACTAGAAGACTGCGGACGCTCGCCGCAGCCTGCGATCACGACGGCGGCCAGCGAGACCGCGCCCACGAGCATTGCTCTTCTAAGCATTCACATCCCCCCGTTGAGGCGACCGGCCTTATTGGCCGTGCCGCCGCCCCTCAACTCACGCGAGCTTCTGCAACTCGTCGTCCTCGGTCACCGAGGCGACGATCACTTTGATGCCCGCCGCCTTGAATACGTCCAACTCTTCGGGTTTGGCGCCGTCGTCGGTGATGATGGTGGAGATCCGCTCCAGCCCCGTGACGATCATTGCCGACTTCTGCCGCAGCTTGCTGCTGTCGGCCATCACGATCACATCCTCAGTGCGCTTCAGCAGCTTGGTCTGCGCCTGCACGATCAACGGATCGGCTTCCATGATGCCGAAGCGGTTCAGGCCGTAGCAGCCGGTGAACAGCTTGTTGCCCCAGAAGTTTTCGATGGTGTCGTTGTCGAACGGGCTGAGCACGATGTTCTGCTCACGGAAGATGGTGCCGCCCGGCAGGGTGATGCGATTGCGGCTGGTGGCCAGCAGCTTGGCCGCGATCGGAAATGAATTCGTCAGGATGTCCAGATCATGGTCGGCGAGAAATTCCACCAGCGCGAAGGTGGTGGTACCGCCGTTGATGATGATGCTCTCGCCGGCCGTGATGAGCTCCGCTGCAGCGCGAGCGATGGCGCGCTTCTGCGGGACACTGATGTCCTGACTCAATGAAAACGGCATGCCCACGAGGTGGGGCTGATGCCGGGGGCGCACCGCTTCGGCGCCACCGCGAATGCGTTTGACCTCGCCGCGCTCGGCCAGCGTGTTGATGTCGCGGCGAATGGTCGCCTCGGATGCGCCGAGCAAATCCAACAGGTCGCCCACGCTCACGATGGAGCGCTCTTCGACGAGCTTCAGAATCAGGCTATGGCGCTCACGTTCCAGCATGGAACCTCCTAAAAGCAGTTTCGATCAGCGCCGTCACAGTGCTGATCGATTATGCTCGCATCTGATTGTATATGATCGATTCGTGTGGTAAACAGTCATTTCATCGCGTTCGTCACGATTTTTTATGCCCGAACGCGATCAATCCGACCCTGGGGGAGATTAGATGAGTGTGGTTCAGCCGGCGCAAGCCGAGTTGTCTTCGTTGCTGGTCGAAAACCGCTGGAACGATACGCTCGCCGCCGAAATGACCCCGGCGCAGCTGCTGCTGTATCGCTCCAATCTGCTCGGCTCCGACAAGCGCATCACCAACTTCGGTGGCGGCAACACGTCGGCCAAGGTCGTCGAAAAAGATCCGCTCACCGCCCAGGAAGTGCGGGTGCTGTGGGTGAAGGGCTCGGGCGGCGACCTGGGCACCATGAAGCTGGACGGCTTCGCCACCTTATATATGGACAAGTTCCTGTCGCTGGAGCCGTTCTACCGGGGCAAGGACAGCGACAGTGTGCTGGTGCCACTGTATTCGCACTGCACATTCAATCTGAATCCGCGGGCCGCGAGTATCGATACTCCGCTGCACGGTCTGGTCGATCGCGCGCACGTCGATCACATGCATCCGGACGCTTTGATCGCCATCGCGGCGTCTGCCGACAGCAAGGCGCTCACCGAAGAAATCTATGGCGATGACATCGGCTGGTTGCCCTGGATTCGTCCGGGATACGAGCTGGGTCTGGCGCTGCGCAAGTTCACGCGTGAAAACCCCAAGGCGCGAGGTGTGGTGCTCGAAGCGCATGGGGTTTTCACGTGGGCCGACACGGCGAAGGCGTGCTACGAGAACACGCTCGATGTGATCAATCGTGCCACGCTGTGGCTGGCGCAGAAGAGCCGTGGCAAGCAACCGTTCGGTGCCGCCAAGGCGCAAATGCTGCCGGTGGAAAAGCGTCGTGAAGTTGCGGCTGCCATCATGCCGCGCATTCGTGGCCTGATTTCAGGCACGACACGCAAGGTCGGTCACTTCGACGACAGCGCGGCGGTGCTGGAATTCGTGGGCAGCGAGCAATTGCAGTCGCTCGCCGATCTCGGTACGTCGTGCCCCGATCATTTCCTGCGCACGAAGATCTGGCCGCTGGTGTTGCCGTTCGATGCTGCGAACGAGTCGGTCGAGCAGTTTGCCCGGCGGGTGCAGCCGGCAATCGAGCAATATCGCGAGCGTTACGCGGCTTATTACGAGCGTTGCAAGCGGCCCGGCTCGCCGAGAATGCGCGATCCAAACGCCGTCGTTTATCTCGTGCCGGGCGTCGGCATGATTACGTTCGCCGCGGATAAAGCTACCGCGCGCATCGCCGGCGAGTTCTATATCAACGCGATCAACGTAATGCGTGGCGCGGCCGCGGTGTCGACGTATCGTGGCCTGCCGGAGCAGGAAGCGTTCGATATCGAATATTGGGATCTGGAAGAGGCCAAGCTGCAGCGCATGCCGAAGCCGAAACCGCTGGCTGGCCGCGTCGCGCTCATTACGGGCGGTGCGGGTGGCATCGGTCTGGCGACCGCTCGGCGGTTGATGGATGAAGGCGCCTGCGTCGTGCTCTGTGACATCGACCACGATGCGCTGAGCGAAGCGGAAGCGGACTTGAAGAAACAATATGGCAA
This sequence comes from Steroidobacter cummioxidans, assembly GCF_003104955.1. Lineage (NCBI taxonomy): Bacteria > Pseudomonadati > Pseudomonadota > Gammaproteobacteria > Steroidobacterales > Steroidobacteraceae > Steroidobacter > Steroidobacter cummioxidans. The sequence continues at coordinate 11,728 of NZ_LSRW01000013.1, forward strand.
CGACGTCGTCGCCAGCAGCTGGGTCGATGTAACGCGTGAAGACGCGGTTGTCGCCACCTTTCGCGACAGCGCGTGGCGGTTCGGCGGCCTCGACATTTGTATTTCCAACGCCGGGATCGCGTCGGCCTCGCCGGTCGACCAAACCAGTCTCGCGACCTGGCAGAAGAACATGGACATTCTGTCCACGGGCTATTTCCTGGTCTCGCGCCAGGCGTTCCAGATGCTGAAGACGCAGAACATCGGCGGCTCCATCGTGTTCATCGGCTCCAAGAACGCGCTGGCCGCATCGCCGGGCGCTGCTGCTTACTGCACGGCCAAGGCTGCTGAGTTGCACCTGGCTCGCTGTCTGGCTTTGGAAGGTGCGCCGGTCGGCATTCGCGTGAATGTCGTGAATCCGGACGCCGTGTTGCGTGGCTCGCGCATCTGGCAGGGCGAGTGGGCCCAGCAGCGCGCCGAGCAGTACAAGACCAGCACCGACGAGCTCGAGTCCATCTATCGCGAGCGCAGCTTGCTCAAGCGCAGCGTGTATCCGGAAGACGTGGCCGAAGCCGTGGCTTTCTTCGCGTCCGAGCGCGCGTCGAAGTCGACTGGGAATATCATCAACGTCGACGCCGGTAACGCCGCCGCCTTCACTCGATAATGGCGCGCTCGGACAGGGGGACAGGATGACTGGCAAGTTCACCGATCCGCGCGATCAATCGTTCATCGCCGACGGCAATGCCAAGCTGACGAAGGATCTCGATGCCGATTACGCCGCCCTGGACGCGATCCTGAGCCGTCGAGGCCTCGACATCGACGCGGTCACCGCGACCGTCGCGAGCTTTGGCGTGGCCATTCCCTCCTGGGGCGTCGGCACCGGCGGCACTCGCTTTGCCCGTTTCCCCGGTAAAGGCGAGCCTCGCAATGTGTTCGAGAAGCTCGAGGACTGCGCGGTCATTCATAGCCTGACGGGCGCCACGCCCACAGTGTCCCTGCATCTGCCCTGGGATCACACCGATGACATGGCGGCGCTGCGCCAACGGGCAACTGCGCTCGGTCTGCGCTTCGATGCGGTCAATTCGAATACGTTCCAGGATCGCCCCGGTCAGAAGCTTTCCTATAAGTTCGGCAGCCTCACGCACACCGACGCCGCCGTGCGCGCCCAGGCCGTCGAGCACAACGTAGAGTGCATTCGCATCGGCCAGTTGCTCGGCTCGAAGGCGTTGACCGTCTGGATCGGCGATGGCGCGAACTTTCCCGGTCAGCAACATCTGGGACGCGCGTTCGAGCGCTATATCGAGTCGACGCGGCAGATCTACACGGCCTTGCCGGCGGACTGGCGCATGCTCATCGAGCACAAGATGTATGAGCCGGCGTTCTATGCGACCGTGATTCAGGATTGGGGCAGCTCGCTGCTCGCCGCGCAGACACTGGGTCCGAAAGCATTCTGCCTGGTCGATCTCGGCCACCATGCACCGAATGTGAACATCGAAATGATCGTATCGCGCCTGGTGCATGCCCGCCGCCTGGGCGGTTTCCATTTCAACGATTCCAAGTACGGCGACGACGATCTGGATGCCGGCTCGATCGAGCCCTATCGCCTGTTCCTGGTGTTCAACGAGCTGGTCGATGCGCAGTGGCGCCAGGTGCCGGACTTCCATCCGGCGCACATGCTGGACCAGTCCCACAATGTCACCGATCCCATCGAGAGCCTGATGACCAGCGCCATCGAGCTGCAGCGGGCCTACGCTCAGGCGCTGCTGGTCGATCGGCAGATGCTTGCCGATTATCAGCAGGAGAACGACGCGCTGATGGCGTCGCAGACCTTGAAGCGCGCCTTCACCACCGACGTGCAGCCCATCCTGGCTCGCGCCCGGCTACAGCAGGGGGCGGCAATCGATCCCGTAGCGGCTTATCGTCGTAGTCATTATCGGCTCGAATGCGCCGTCAAACGTCCGGCGAGCCAGAGTTTTGGCGGCGGCATTGTGTGATTGTCAGGCTTGCTCGCCGGCCGAGCGCGTATGGCGCGCGCTGCCAGCGGCAATTTCCTCGCCTTAGCTGCTCCCAACCATCTGAATCTGGGCTATATACTGCCGCCGCCGAAGCAGTGTGGATCCCAACGCTTGCGAACCGTCGTCGTCACCCGCTACGTCACGCCTCTGCGCGAAGGTGGTTCCGTGCCGGCCATCGTCGAAGCCGACGATGAAGGCATGTATGTCATCAAGTGGCGTGGCGCCGGACAGGGGCCGAAAGCACTGATCGCCGAACTGGTGGCAGGCGAGATCGGCCGCGCCGCCGGCTTGCCCGTGCCCGAGATCGTGTTGATCGAGCTCGATCCGGATCTGGCGCGCACCGAACCCGATGTCGAGATTCAGGAATTGATCCGCGCCAGCGCCGGGTGCAACGTGGCGCTCGATTATCTGCCGGGTGCGATCACGTTCGACCCCGTGGTGTTCCAGCCGGACGCGGCACTCGCCTCGAAAATCGTCTGGTTCGACGCGTTTGTGACCAACGTCGATCGCACGGCGCGCAACACCAACATGCTGATGTGGCATCGACAGCTGCGCCTCATCGATCACGGCGCGGCTTTGTATTTTCATCACTCCTGGACGCAATATCTGGAGCGCAGCCAGGATGCGTTTCCGATGATTCGCGATCATGTGTTGCTGCCGTTTGCGAATGCGCTCGACGAAGCGCACGAGTTCATGCTCGCGCGACTCACGCCGGACGTCATTCGCGACATCGTCGCGTTGATTCCGGATGCGTTGTTGCGGGGTGATGCAACTTTCTCCAGCGCGGCCGAGTATCGAAATGCGTACGCCGAATATCTGTTGCGGCGGTTGCAGCTGCCGCATCTGTTTTTCACGGAGGTGAAGCGTGCGCGCTCCGTGCTCGTATGACTACGCCATCATTCGCGTCGTCCCTCGGGTCGAACGCGAAGAGTTCATGAATGTCGGCGTGATCGTCTCCTGTCCGGCGCTGGAATATCTGGCGGCGCGCATCGAGCTGGATGAAGGTCGCTTGCTGGCACTTGCACCGGGAGTCGATCTCGACCTGGTTCGTGAAAATCTCGCCAGCATTCCGGCCATCTGCGCCGGCTCGGGGCCCATCGGCCGGCTGACGCTGCGAGAGCGTTTTCACTGGCTGGTCGCCCCTCGCAGCACGATGATCCAGACTTCAGCGGTGCATACGGGCCGCAGCGATGACCCCTCGCTGCTGCTGGAGCAGTTGCTGCGGAAGATGGTTCGTAGCGGCGGTCGCTGACGAATCTACGGATTGGTCATAAGCGGGCTGAAGGGCCTAAAATCCCTGTAAATTCATTGTTTCCTGCGGTTTCACCGCCGGATGTGTAAACTCGCGCGCCTTTATCGCAGTCCGCGCCCGCGAAGTCCGAGGTTTTCCTTGCCCGCTCCTTCCGATCAGACCCCGGGCGAAAGCCCCTCTTTCAGTGACCTGGCCCTGGGCGATGCTGTGCTCAGAGCCTTGCAGGACGTGGGTTACGAGTCGCCTTCGCCCATCCAGGCCGCGACCATTCCTCATCTGCTCGCGGGCCGCGACGTGGTCGGCCAGGCCCAGACCGGCACCGGCAAGACCGCGGCGTTCGCGCTCCCCATTCTCTCCAAGATCGACACTCGCGAGACCGTGCCTCAGGCGCTGGTGCTCGTGCCGACGCGCGAGCTTGCGATCCAGGTCGCGGAGGCGTTTCAGAAATACGCCACCTACATGAAGGGATTTCACGTACTCCCGGTGTACGGCGGACAGAGCTATACGCCTCAGCTTCAGAGCCTTCGTCGCGGTGTGCAGGTGGTCGTCGCGACGCCGGGTCGCGCGATGGATCACATCAAGCGCGGCACGCTCGATCTGTCATCGCTGAAGCATCTCGTGCTCGACGAGGCGGATGAGATGCTGCGCATGGGATTCATCGACGATGTCGAATGGATTCTGGAGCAGATTCCTGCCGAACGGCAGATCGCGCTGTTCTCGGCGACCATGCCGACGCAGGTACGGCGGATCGCGCAACAACACTTGAGTGAACCTGCCGAAGTCACCATCAAGAGCAAGACGACCACTGCCAGTCAGATCCGTCAGCGCTATTGGATCGTCAGCGGCTTGCACAAGCTCGATGCACTGACGCGCATTCTCGAAGCCGAGCCGTTCGACGCGATGATCGTGTTCGCTCGAACGAAGATCGCGACGGAGGACCTGGCGGCGCGGTTGTCGGCGCGTGGCTTTGCGGTCGAGGCGCTCAATGGCGATATCGCTCAGGTGCAGCGTGAGCGCACGATTGCGCGGTTGAAGTCGGGGCAGATCGATATCGTCGTCGCGACGGATGTGGCCGCGCGCGGCCTGGACGTCGAGCGCGTCAGCCATGTCGTGAATTACGACGTTCCCTACGATCCCGAGTCGTACGTGCATCGCATTGGACGCACCGGGCGGGCCGGACGCAGTGGCGAGGCGATTCTTTTCATCGCGCCTCGTGAAAGAAACATGCTGCGGATCATCGAGCGCACGACCCGGCAGACCGTTCAGCAGATGCAGCTGCCGTCCATCGAGGATGTGAACGAGCGGCGGGTCGCGAAGTTCAATGAGAAATTGACGGCGGCGATCGCGGCGAATGCAGGTCAGCAGTTCATGTCGCTGATCGAGAGTTACGAGCGCGACAACAATATTCCTGCCGTCGAGATCGCGGCTGCACTCGCCAGCATCGCTCAGGGCGCCACGCCGCTGTTGATGGAGGCTCAGGGGCGCAGAGGCGAAGGCTCGTCCGATGCGCCGTGGTCACAGTCGAGTGACGCCCCCGCCCCTCGTCGCGAACGCGCACCGCGTTCGGATCGCGCGGCAGCGCGTTCAAGCTGGGCGGAGGCAGACGATGCAGGCGCCCGCCGAGAGCGAGCTCCGCGTTCGGAATGGTCCAGGTCGGAGCGCTCTGAGAAGCCTGCGTGGCAGGGTCGTGCGACTCATTCCGAGCAGGCTGCCAACGTCGAGAGTGCGTCGACCGAGGTCGATCAAGGGCCGAAGCCGCTGAACCGTCGCGAGCGTCGAGCGCTGGAACGCGCCGAGCGCGAGCGGCTCGCAGCCGGCGGCGAAGGTGCGGCTGAGGGTGTCAGCGAGCGTGTCAGCGAGAATGAAAGTGGCAGCGGCCACGAGCCAGCGGTCGAGAGAACGAACGTTGAATTCGACGCTGCCGGCCAGGAAGCCGCGGCTCCTCGCTCAGCAAAGCGCGCCAGGTCTCCTGGCTTCGACGAAGGCGAGCGGCCACGCAAGCGCGCTGAATCGCGCGACTTTGGCGACGATGATCGCCCGCGTGAGCGGCCCCGGCGGGGTGGCGACGAGGACGTCGAAACCTATCGCATCGAAGTCGGGCATGCGCACGGCGTAAAACCAGGGAATATCGTAGGCGCGATTGCGAACGAAGTCGGACTCGAAGGTCGTCACATCGGTCGCGTGCTGATTCGCGACGATCACAGCTTCGTTGATTTGCCCGCCGGCATGCCCAAGGATGTGTTCCATCAGCTGCAGAAAGTCCGCGTCGCCGGACAGCCGCTGCAGATCAGTCGTGCCCTGAAAACACATGTCGAAAAGCTCCGACGTGACCGTCCAGCCGGTCCGAAATTTCGCCGACCGAGCGATTCGAAAGGGGCGAAGTTCAAAGCTCGCGGCCCGCGAGACAGTCATCGGCGCCGCTGAGACCGGCGCCTTTAAAAGCATCCGCAAGCCACAAAAAAGCCTGTAAATACAGGCTCTGGCGCATCCTGTGAAACGCCCAGCGGAGTGTGAGGAAACTCACATTCTGCTGCCGGGCGGCACATAAGAAACATCGGCAAATGTTTGTTCTGCAGGCGTGGGACGTCTGGGTACAGCGACGTTGCCGCTATTCGCCGACAGGATTGAGCATTTGCCGGGGGGGGTTATGCTCCATCCCGCGTCGAGACATTGGGTGCCTCTCCGATGGGTAAGGAGCCGCGCAAGCGCGAAACTGGCCTCCAGTGATCAATTAATAGGGTTTGCAGGGAATGCGAACGCCGCAGCGGGTCGAGGAAGTTCAAGCCTTCTCGTCTAACTGAAATCTTGTGACAGCCGTGCCGGCGGCGTGCGTATGCACGCGGTCATCGGCAGTCACAACCTCGGATGGAGCAATCGAGGCTCGCTACCGTCAAGGGCAAACCCGTCGAAAGTCGGGGACGCAAAGCAACCGGTCTACAAGGGCTCACGCCCGACGACAGCGGGGCTGCCAAATTAGCGAGAGCAAAACGTGCGTGACAAGCACGACTGTTCTATGTGTACGCGAGTACACCGTTGATTGGTTTGGTCGCGATCGAGCGACCGCGTCGCCCTTGGAAATTCACGTCGAGCGCGCAAGCGCCGGCAGAAGTATCAAGGGTTATCAGATGCAGAAGGCGATTGTCGGTAAGTGGGTGCAGCGTAGCGGACTGCTTGCGGTGGTGATGACAGGCATCATCGCTGCTGGTTGTGGCGGCGGCGGCGGTGGTGGTGGCGATAGCGCCAGCACGCCTGCAAGCGGCAACAGCGCCAGCAACAGCTCCGCGCCAACGATCAGCGGCACGCCGGCCACTCAGGCCACCGTCGGCAGCGCGTACACCGCGACTCCGCAGGCCAAAGGTAGCGGCTCGCTCGCGTTCTCGATTCAGAACAAGCCAGCCTGGGCGCAGTTCAACACCACCACGGGTCAGCTGACGGGCACGCCGACGGCAGCCGGCACGTTCGCCAACATCGTGATCAGCGTGAGCGATGGTAAGGCGAGCGCCTCGTTGCCCGCGTTCGCGATCACTGTGGCCGCCGCTTCCAGTGCCGGTTCGGGCTCCGGTTCTGGTTCCGGCTCCGGCTCCGGTAGCAGCACGACGCCTCCGCCGGCTTCCGCCTCCGGCCCGAATGTCGCGTTGTCGTGGAACGTGCCGACGCAGACGGTCGATGGCCAGACGTTGCAGAACCTGGCCGGTTACCGCATTCACTACGGCACGAATCAGAATGCGCTGGTGAATTCCATCGAAGTACAGAGCGCAGGCTCGAACAGCTACACGGTTCAGAACCTGAAGGCGGGCACCACTTACTATTTCGCGGTGCGTGCGGTTACGTCGGATGGTGATGAGAGCGAGATTTCGAACGTCGTCTCTCGCGTAATCGGCTAAGCATCGTCAGCCGACGAGCTGCGGACTGGCGTCGACCCCGACGCCACTCAGTTCGCAGTGGCTCCGGCCACGTAGCGATCGACTTCACGGCCGAGCAAGTCCATCGGCACGCTGCCCGTCTGCAGCACGACGTTGTGGAATTGCTGAGGCGAGAACTTATCGCCGAGCGCGGCACGGGCGCGATCTCGCATCTCGAGAATCTGCAGCTGGCCAATCATGTACGCGCACGCCTGTCCCGGATTCACGACGTAACGCTCCACTTCGCTGGCTTCCAGGCCGTACTCGACGGCCTGCTCACGCGTCCATTTCTTGGCGTGCAGGCCAGTGTCCACCACCAGCCGGCGGGCGCGGAACAACTGCGCGTCGAGCATGCCGAGCAAACCTTCCGGATCCCCGTTGTACCAGCCGTTGTCGGCGACCAGGCGTTCCGCATAGAGCGCCCAGCCTTCGGACAATGCGGAAATGCCGCCGAGCACACGCGCCTGCCGGAATTTGGGTAGAGCGGTGTTTTCCTGCTCCAGCGCGATCTGGAAGTGATGGCCCGGCACGGTCTCGTGATACACCAGGGTGCGCAGGCCGAACTTGGTCATGCGTTGCGGCCGCAGCGGCATCTGGAAGATCGCCGAGCGCGAGCCGTCGAGCGGCGCGCGATTGTAGTTTGCGGCGGCGCTCGCCTCACGGAAGCGAGGGAAGGGTTGCGCGACGACCGGTGCCTTCGGCTGCAAATCGAACAGCGCCGGGCTGCGCTTGAGCGCGTCGGCAATCATGCCGTCGATGTCTTTCATGATGGCGGCGCGGCTCGAATCCGAAGTCGGATCCGGATACGCCAGGTCCTGGCGCAGCTTCGCGGCCCGCGCTGCTATCGTGCCTTCAGTGCGGCCCAGCTTGCGAAAGATCGCATCCATCTCACCTTCGATACGCGCCACCTGCTGCAAGCCGATCTGATGGATCTCTTCGGCCGTGAGCTTGGTGGTCGTAAAGCGGCCGAGCGCGTACGCATAGGCCTGGTCGCCACCTTCGAAGCGCCACAGGCCGGCGTCGTTGCTGGTCTGGGGCAGAATGCTTTCGAGCAGGGCGATGGCGCGATGCCAGGACGGATACACCTGCTCGGTAACGATCCGAACGGCCTGCTGTTGCAGCTCCGAGCGTTGCGCCGAGCTGAGCCCCTCGATGTTTTGAATGCGCTGGGCGAACGCGGTGACCAGCGGGTTCTGCACCGGCGCCACATCGCTGAAGCTGCGCATCTGGGTGAGCGTCGTCTGCACGATGAAACGAGGCGGCAGCATCTTTTTGGCGACCAGGCGGCGGGCTTCGGACACCGACTCATCCATGCGCGTGCCAATCTGTTTCATGCGCAGCACGTAGTTGGATGCATCCGCCGGCTTCACCAGCGGATGACGCAGCGTGAGCGCCTCGACCAGTCCGACGTTGGCGCCGTTGAATTGATCGAGCGGAAAGTCGAAGTCGAGGAATGCCTCGCTGGCGGCTACCTGCTCGAGTTGCCACTGCATCAGATCGGCGGATACGCGCTGCGACTCGTTCATCTTGCTGCGATCGAATTTGGCGAGGTCGGCCAGACCTTTCCTGGCGCGCTTGATGCGATCGAGCGTATAGGCGCGGGTGCGGGGCGTGAGCTGTTGTTCGAGCTGGCCTTGCTCGGCGCCGGAGAAATAGCGGACGCCGGTGGCGAGATCGGGATCGGCGCGGACCCATTCATCGGTGAAGCGGTCGAAGAACGCATCGACCGTGGAGCGGCCGGCCTGATTGGCCTGGGCGAATGCCAGGCAGGGCAGTAGCAAGGTGTATGCAAGGACGATGAGCAGTTTGGCTCTCTGCATTTTTTTCCCCTTCAGGTGAGATCGGCGCCTCACGGCGGTCGTATTGCCGACGCGAACTTCAGCAGCGCTGACCCGAAAAATCGCTGGCCACGATGCCATAATGAGCTGGCCTTGTCACAACCGCAGAGCGTGACCCGTCTAATACGGTCTGGCTGCGTCTGTGTGAATCATGAGTGCCAATCCAACTACCACCGCCACTGCTTTCGCCGCCGAGCGCACGCGACTGCTCGGCATTGCCTATCGCATGCTCGGTTCGCGAGCCGACGCCGAGGATGTGTTGCAGGACGCGTGGTTGCGCTGGAACGAATCGGACCCTGCCGATGTGCGCTCGACCCAGGCCTGGCTGACCACGATCGTGACCCGGCTGTCGATCGACCGGCTGCGTTCAGCGAAAGCGCGGCGCGAGGTATACATCGGGCCGTGGTTGCCCGAGCCGCTGGCCGACATCGATCCGGTCACTCCCGAATCGAAGGCGGAGCTGGCGAGTGAGCTGTCGCTGGCGTTTCTGAGCCTGCTCGAGCGGCTCGGTCACGAAGAGCGCGCGGCGTTCGTATTGCACGACGCATTCGACTGCGACTACGACGATATCGCCGAAGTGCTCGGCAAGAGTGTGGCCGCATGCCGGCAACTGGTGCATCGGGCGCGCGAGCGGGTCATGGCCGAGCGCCGGCGTTTCCAGGTCGATGAGCCGGCGCGCCGGCGCATGCTCGAACGTTTCATCGAGGTCGCCAATGCCGGCGACTTGCCGGCGATAAAGGCGCTGTTCGCCAGCGACGCGCATCTGGTCTCCGATGGCGGCGGCAAGGCCATCGCTGCGCGTCGCATTCTGCATGGCGCCGAGCGCATCTCTTTGTTGTTCCAGTCGATCTTCCTGCGCCATGCCCAGGGGATCGAACGGCGCATCGTGCGCATCAATGGCGAGCTGGGCCTGGCTACCTCGTTCTGGGGCAAGCTGTACTCAGTCACCACCATCGATACCGACGGCGAGCGCATCTATGCCTACTACTCGGTGGTCAATCCCGACAAGCTCGGCGGGTTTCTCCCAGCCGCCTGAAAGTTTCTGTTCCGGGCTGTCACAGCCTGCAGGGCTGACTCGTCAAGGGGCGGTAACACCCCTTTATCGACAGGAGCACGCGATGAGTCAGCAGCGGTCGTTCAACATCATGAAGCATCAGGACGTCTTCAAGGCCATGCTGGGCCTGGACGCCGCCTTCGCGCATTCCACCCTGGAGCATTCCCTGATCGAGCTGGTGAAGCTGCGGGGCTCGCAGATCAATGGCTGCGGTTTCTGTGTGGATATGCACTCCAAGGATGCCCGTTTGGAAGGCGAGACCGAGCAACGGCTGTATCTGCTGAGCGTGTGGCGGGAAGCGCCGGGCCTGTACACCGACCGCGAGCGCGCGGCGTTGGCCTGGACCGAGGCTGTGACCAAGCTGGAAAACCAGCATGTGCCGGACGCGGTTTACGATCAGGCCCGGGCGCAGTTCAGCGACGAAGAGCTGGCACGGCTGACGTTGGCCGTCGTCGCCATCAATGGCTGGAATCGTTTCAACATTGCATTCAACTTACCGGCCGGCAGTTACCAGGCCGGCAGTCTCAAAGCGCTGCGCGCCCAAGCGTCCTGATCGGTCCCGCTCACCCCAAAAGGGGCGCCCGGCAGCCATGGCGCGACTAAACTCGCGGCATGGCTGTCGTTTCCACGTCCGCGCCGGTAACTGGCCGTTTGCTCGCGGTGACTTCACCCGGGCGCATGCTGCTTTGGCTATGGGTCGCGTTCTGCCTGATCCTGATCCTGGTCGCTATCCAGGATCAGATGCACAACCCCTATATCGCGTGGTGGGAGCCGCTGCTTTGGGAAGGGTCGTCGTGCGCCGGTGCCACGGTGGGGCTGCTCTTCCAGCGGCGCCATAAGCACCGTTTTGCACCCTATCTGGATCAGCCGCTGCAGTGGTTCGGGCGGCATCTGGTGTGGTGGCCGCTGTTCAGCATCACGTTCATCGGCTTGGTCTATGGGGTGCGCCATGCGGTGTATGCGCTGCTCGGCGGCGCCTACACGCACGAGTCGTGGCTGTTCGTGATCGGCTACGAATCGCTGAAGCTGCTGCTGTTTTCGGGTCTGTGGCTGGGGATCATTTTCGGCTTCGATTCTTTCGAGCAATGGCAGGCACAGCGGCGGCATCTGCTGGAGCTGCAGAAATCATTGGCCGAGGCGCAGCTGTCGCAGCTCAAGACGCAGTTGCGGCCGCACTTCTTTTTCAATGCGTTGAATACCATCTCGGCGCTCATGCACGTGGATGTGGAGCGTGCCGATCGGATGCTCGCCCGGCTCGGCGATCTGCTGCGCATCAGCTTGCAGATCAACGATCGGGAAATGACCACGCTGCGCGAAGAGATGCGCACGTTGGAGCTGTTCGCGCAGATCATGCAGGAGCGCTTCGCGGATCGCGTCGCTCTCAGTTGGAACATCGATCCAGACATGCTCGACACGCAGGTACCGATGCTGCTGTTGCAGCCGTTGCTCGAGAATGCGTTCAAGCATGGCGTGGAGCGGAGCGTCGGACCGGTGAGCATCGGGATCGCTGCGCGCCGCGAGGTTGATCGGATCGTGCTGGAGATCCATAACACCGGATCGGCGCTGCCGGCCGAGCACCGCGAAGGCGTCGGACTGCGCAACTGTCGTGAGCGCCTGAAAGTCATTTACGGAAACGAGGCGACGCTGCAGCTGATGAGCGACGGCGATTCAGTGGTCGCGACAGTCGCCTTGCCGGAGCGGCGCGCGTGATTCGCGTCCTCATCGCGGACGATGAATCGCCCGCACGAGACAAGCTGCAGCGCTGGCTCGGTGAGCTGAGCGATATCGAAGTCGTGGCGGGCGCCGAGGATGGGCTGCAAGCCGCTGGCTGTATCGATCAGCAGCGGCCGGACGTGGTGTTTCTGGATATTCAGATGCCCGGTCTCAATGGACTCGAAGTCGCCGCGCAGCTGGAGCAGGCTGCGGCGCCACTGATCGTATTCGTCACTGCATACGATGAGCATGCGGTGAAAGCGTTCGAGTTGAACGCCGTCGACTATTTGCTCAAGCCCTATGACAAGGATCGCTTTCTCAAGGCCGTTGCCCGAGTGCGCGAGCGCTTGGGAGATCGGCAGTCACGTGCTCCGGCAGTGGCCACTGCTCGGGCTCAAACGGGATCGAGCGAGCGGTTGCTCGTGCCCGCAGGCGAGCGGCTGCAATTGATCGACAGTGGCTGCATCGATTGGCTGGAGGCAGACGACAACTACGTTCACGTGCACACCCCGAACCGCAAGTATCTGTTGCGCCGGACGCTACAGGATCTGCTGCTACAGCTCGGCGAGCAGCGCTTCGCTCGTATCCACAAATCGGCAGCGGTCAATGTGGCCGCGATCGCGTCGCTCACGCCTTTATTCAAAGGCGACTACGAGATAGCGCTCCGCACTGGCGTGGTCCTGCGCTTGAGTCGTCGCTACAAGGACGCACTGTTCGCCCGCATGGGCCGCTGAAATCCCGCTCGCCCCTCGAGCAATACCGCTTGCCACGCAGTTGCTGTGGCGGCGGGTCATGCTCATCAGGATCTCGCCATCGCCCCGCGCTGGAGAGGTCTCATGGAACAGGCTGCCCTTAACCAACAACCAAGCTCCTTGCCCAGCACGGCCGCGGGTAGCGAGCGTTATGATTTCCTGGATTGGCTGCGGGTCATCGCCATCCTCGTACTGCTGTTCTATCACACGGGCATGATCTTCGTCGGCTGGGGCTGGCACGTCATGAACGAACAGCGCATCGATGCGCTCGTGGCCCCGATGGACATCTCGCATCGCCTGCGCATGCCGCTGTTGTTCGTCATCGCCGGCGCCGGCATGTGGTTTGCGCTTCAGCGGCGCACCGGTGCTCAGCTGTTCCGGGAGAGAACCGTGCGGCTGCTGCTGCCCCTGGTCATCGGCATGTTCGTGATCGTCCCGCCGCAGGTGTTTTACGAGCGGTTGTTTCAGGATCGCTGGCAGGGCGGCTTCCTGCAATTCCTATGGGAGCGGACCTTGCAGTTGCGCCCGTATCCAGAAGGCGATTTCAGCTGGCATCACCTGTGGTTCATCGCTTACCTGTACGTGTACGTGCCGCTGCTTCTGCCGTTGATGATCTGGTGGCGCCGGAGCGCCAGGAAGCTACAGGCGGGCGCATGGATGTACACACTGGCGTTGCCCCTGGCCATCAACGAAGCAGTGCTCAAGCCGCTGTTTCCGGAAACGCACAACCTCGTGCGGGACTGGTACATCTTCAACCATTACTTGTTGTTGACGGTTTACGGCTATTTGCTCGCCTCGATGCCGGGAGTCTGGCAGTGGTTCGCTATGCGCCGACATCAGTTCGCCATCGGCGGCGTGAGTGTGTATCTCGTCGCTATGTGGCTGTTCGCTCAGGGGGTCATTCATCGCAGTACGCCAGCCGATGCATTCGTGGGCAACGTGTTCACCTGGCTATGGCTGATGGCCTTCCTGGGCTACGGCTATCGCCATCTGTCCTTCTGCAACCCGCTGCTGCGCTGGGCGCGCGATGCGAGCTATCCCATCTATATCCTGCACCAGACCCTCATCGTCGCCATCGGCTATTACGTGGTGCAGACGTCCTGGAGCCCATGGACCAAGTATTGGGGGGTGCTGCTGGCAACGTTGGTAAGCTGCGTTCTGCTCTACCAGCTCATCGTGCGACGTTTCGGTTTCACCCGCTTCGTTTTTGGAATGAAACGCGGCCGCGCCACGGATGCGCCGTCGGCAATGGCCTCGGAGCGAGGTTCGGCGGCGGTTTGATTTGGGCACGGCGCGGATGCATAGTCGCGGCCACCTATCAAGGAACTGGCTGTGATCAAATCCGCCCGCGCCGTGGCTCTCGTCGCCTTACCTTTATTGATTGCGACGCTGCCGTCGCAGGCTGCCGGCCGCACCATGGCCGACGTGCTGGCCGCATCCAAACCCTCCGACTGGCGGCCGCTCGATCCCAACAACACTTTGTATATGGATCTGCCGGGCGGGCGGGTGATCATCGAGCTGCAACCCGAGTTCGCTCCCAGGCACGCCGCCAATCTGCGGGCACTGGCGCGCGCCAGGTATTTCGATGGTCTGGCGATCACGCGCTCGCAGGAAAACTATGTGGTGCAGTGGGGCGAGTCGGATGCAAAGAAGCCTATGGGTGACGCGCACAAAGCCCTGGCACCCGAGTTCACCCGGTCGGCCTCCGGGCTGCAGTTCACTGCATTGCCGGATCGCGATACCTACGCAGCCCAAACAGGGTTTGTGAATGGCTTTCCTGCGGCTCGCGATGCCGCGAATGGCTCTGCCTGGATGGTTCATTGTTACGGCATGGTCGGCGCAGGTCGCGACAACGACGTAGACAGCGGCAGCGGCGCCGAGTTGTATGTGGTCACAGGAAATGCGCCGCGACAGCTCGATCGAAACATCACCCTGGTCGGTCGCGTGCTGCAGGGCATGGATATCCTCTCGACCATGCCCCGCGGCAAAGGCGTGATGGGCTTTTATCAGAAGCCCGAAGAGCGCACGCCGATCACGCAGATCCGCCTCGCAGCGGACGTGCCCGAAGCGCAGCGCGCCCGCTTGGAGGTGCTCAGGACGGATACGCAAACGTTCGCCGATCTGGTGGAGTCGCGGCGTAATCGGCAGGATGAGTGGTACAAAGTCCCGGCCGGTCACATCGACGTTTGCAACGTGCCACTGCCGATCAGATAAGGAGCAACGCTACATGGCCGACGACTTCTCTTCCCGCCGTCCGCGCCGCTGGCTGAAGCTTCTGGTGATCTGGGGCCTGGTGCTGGTCATCGTACTGGGCAGCGCGTGGACCTGGTTCACCCTGAACTGGGCTTACTCCGAAGGCGAGCGCGCCGGCGTCCTGCAAAAATTCTCGCGCAAGGGCTGGCTCTGCAAGACCTTCGAAGGCGAACTGGCGTTGTATATCGTCGGCGGCGTGGCGCCGCAGATCTGGCATTTCAGCACTCGCGATCCGAAGCTGGCCGAGGAGCTGACCAGGAATGTCGGCCAGGACATGCGGCTGCAATACACGGAGCATCGCGGCGTGCCCACCAACTGTTTTGCCGAGACGCCTTACTTCGCAACCGGCTTTACGGTGATCCAACGTTAGGAGGATGGTCATGAGCACCGTTTATGAGTTCACGGCCAACAGTCTCGATGGCAAGCCGGTCCAGTTGCGCGATTACGCCGGCCAGGTGCTGCTGGTGGTGAATACCGCCAGTAAGTGCGGCTTCACGCCGCAATACGAAGGACTGGAGGCGCTTTACGAACAGTATCGGGATCGTGGCCTGACCGTGCTGGGATTTCCCTGCAATCAGTTCGGCGCCCAGGAGCCGGGCAGCGCCGAGCAGATCGGGGCCTTCTGCCAAAAGAACTATGGCGTCAGCTTCCCCATGTTCGAGAAAATCGACGTGAATGGCGCTACAGCCCATCCGCTGTATCGCTGGCTGAAGAGTAACGCCAAGGGCCTGCTCGGCAGCGAAGCTATCAAATGGAACTTCACCAAGTTCCTGATCGACCGCAACGGACAGGTGGTCGAGCGCTTCGCTCCGACCACCAAGCCTGAGGACCTGAAGTCCAAAGTCGAGGAACTGTTGTAGATGAGTCCGATCCGGAAAGTGGCGACGCCCTGGCTGGCGGCGCTGGTCGTCAGCGTGGTGCCCATTGCAGCGCAGGCCGAGGAGAAGCCGCTGTGGGAATTTGGGATGGGTGTCGGAGCGATGGTGTTTCCGGACTATCGCGGCTCCGATGAAGTCAATGTCTATCCGTTGCCGCTGCCGTATTTCGTGTATCGCGGCCAGTTCCTGAAGGCCGATCGCGAAGGACTGCGCGGCGAGCTGTTCGATAAGCGCTATCTGGAATTGAGCTTCAGCATGGGCGCCACCATTCCGGTGAGCAGCGAAGACAACGATGCGCGCGAGGGGATGCCGAATCTCCGGCCGACGCTCGAGCTCGGCCCGTCGCTGGACGTGCACCTGTGGCGTTCGGACGATAGCGGCATGAAGCTGGATCTGGTAATGCCGCTGCGTGTGCCGATCACATTGGAAAGCTCGCCGAAGGCACTGGGCTGGAGTTTTTCGCCGCGCCTGAATCTGGACATCGAGAATGTCGGCGGCCACGAGGGATGGAACTTCGGCGTCGGCGCCGGTCCGCTGTTCGGCGCTCCCAAGTATCACGAATATTTCTATTCAGTCGCGCCGCGCTACGCGACCGCCGAACGTCCCGCCTACGAGGCTCGCGGTGGTTACTCCGGCATGCATTTCATCGCCGCCATCTCGAAGCGCTTCCCGGGTTACTGGGTGGGTGCGTATATGCGCTACGACAATCTTCGCAATGCTGTGTTTGAAGATAGCCCGCTGGTGCGGCAGCAGAACTATCTCACGGGCGGCATCGGCATCGCCTGGATGATCACTCAATCCAAGCGCATGGTCGAAGTGCAGCCGGGCGCAGTCGCCGAATAAAGATGTGCTCACCCTCCGAGCGGCGGAGGGTGAGCGACAGAATGACCATCGACTAGTGACGCTGGGCCGTCTGCGAATGCTGCCCGCCAGGGCGTGAAATGCCACAGAGCGCTTCGCTCGCGTCATCCTGAGTGCTGCCTTCGCGAGCCAGATCGCCCAACGCCAGAATGCCGACCAGACGCTTGTCACGATTCATCACGGGCAAGCGGCGCAGGCGCAGGTCGCCCATATTGCGTGTGACGTCTTCGACGTCCTGATCCTCATAGCAATACTTGATCTCTGCGGTCATCACTTCTCGAATCTGGGTGTCAGGGCTCTTGCCCTCGGCGATCGCGCGCACGGCGATGTCGCGATCCGTGATAATGCCCACCAGCCGGTCGTTTTCCTGCACCGGCAGCGCGCCGATGTCGAGCTCGGCCATCATGTGAGCGGCATCGCGAATGGTCTGGTCCGGACGGACCATGCAAACGTCTCGAGTCATGGCATCGCGAATTTTCATGGCGGTCTCCTAGCGGCGGGCTATCAAGGCAACTCGTCAGTACCGCTGCGGTTCCGCGCCCGGAAGCGCATGCACTACACTGCGAGCACTACATTTCACTGCTGTTTGCACGCACCAGGAAAGTCGCAGATGCCGCTATCACCCGCCCGCCTTGAAAGTCCCGCCGGATTGTCGGCCGAGCTGCTGGCGAACGGCGCCGTGCGGCGTATGAATCACGGCGACACCATAATCAACCTGTTCATTGGCAACGAGTTGGAAGGCGGTGTGGCCAATTTGTACCTGCGCCGGCTGAACGCCGACGCGTTGCAGTACATCGAACTGCTCGGGCCGCGCAGCCCGACTCGATTCAGTCGCTGCGGCGAGGGCTGGACGGGCAGTGGCGAATGGTTCGGTATTCGCTACACGGTACAGCTGCGGCTCGCGGCGACGGCGCCGGTGTGGTTCTGGCATGTGAGCCTGGAAAATTCTGCAGATTCGACTCAACAGATCGATGTCATCTACGTGCAGGACATCGCGCTGTCGCCGTACGGCACGGTGCGGTTGAACGAGTTCTACGTCAGCCAATACGTCGATCACACGCCGTTGAAGCATCCGAAGAACGGCCATGTGATTGCATCTCGTCAGAACCTGGCCGCGGGCGGGCGCAATCCCTGGTGTGTCATTGGCTCCTTGCGCCGGGCTCAGAGCTTTGCCACTGACGCTATGCAAGTGCATGGACTCGCAACTCGCGGCGGCGAGCTACCTGTCGGCATCGTGCAGGGACTGCCTGGGCGGCGGCTACAGCATGAGCATTCGATGGTCGCAATTCAGGACGAGCCGCTGGAGATCAAGCCGGGCGAGCGCGTCAGCACCGGATTCTTTGGCAGCTTCAGCGCGGATCATCCGGCAGCTACGGCGCTGGGGGATCTCGATGCGGTCGATCACGCGCTCGATCTGCCCGAGGCCGCGTTGTCAGAGCTCGCTGCTGCAGGCGGTGATGATTCGAACAACGTTACGCTGTTCAGTCAGTCGCCTTTGCTCGATGCAATCGACCTGCAGCGCGATGAGTTGAACACGCTGTTCGGCTCGCAGCGCCGACACGAGGAGGTGGACGAGCAGGGCTCTGTGCTTTCGTTCTTCTACGACGCGGACCGGCACGTCGTGTTGAAAGCCAAGGAGAGGCGCGTATTGCGCCCGCACGGACATGTGTTGCGCTCCGGGTGGCATGCTACGCCCGATGAGCTCGCGCTCACGTCGACGGTGTGGATGGACGGCGTGTTTCACTCGATGCTCACGCAAGGGCACGTGAGCTTCAATCGCCTGTTGTCGACGGTGCACAGCTATCTGGGTTTGTTTCGGTCTCACGGTCTGCGCGTGTTTGTCGAATCGGAGGGTAAGTGGCGCCTGCTCGATCTGCCTTCGGCGTTCGAGATTCAGCCCGAGGCTTGTCGCTGGCTCTACAAACATGCGGGCGGATTGATCGAGGTTCGTAGCGAAGCACATGCCGAGCATGAGCTGACGTTGCGCGTCGAAGTGCTGTCGGGTGCGCCGGTGCGCTGGTTTGTTGCCAGTCATGTGGCGCTCAATGGTGATGATGGCAGTGTGTCGGGCGCGGCGAACTGGCGTCAGGAGAACGGCGTCATTGTCATTCAGCCCGCGGAAGGCAGTGAACTTGCTCAGCGATTCCCGCAGGGAAACTTCACGATCGCTCCGCATGAAGGCACGCAGTTGGAGCGCGTTGGTGGCGATGAGCTGCTGTTTCAGGATGAGCGTTCGCGTCAGCAGCCGTTCGTGTGCTCGATCATTTCGGCGAGCAAGTCTTTCGGGTTGACCGTTCGCGGCAACCTGGTTACCGAAAGTAGCGATGAGCCCAAGTCAAATGGCGAGCAACTGGTCGAGTTGCTCGGCCTCGACGCGCCGGCTGGCAGTCCACTCGCCGCGCAGGTCGCGCGTCTCGTCGAGATTCTGCCCTGGTTCAAGCACAACGCACTCGTGCATTACCTGGCGCCGCGCGGCCTCGAACAATACTCGGGCGGTGGCTGGGGCACGCGCGATGTGACGCAAGGGCCGGTCGAGATGCTGCTGGCCTTGGGTAACTTCACGGCCATTCGCGACCTGTTGATCCGCGTCATGAAGGCCCAGACGTCCGACGGCGACTGGCCGCAGTGGTTCATGTTCTTCGAGCGTGAGCGTGATATTCGGGCCGGCGATTCGCACGGCGATATCGTGTTCTGGCCGGTGCTCGCGCTGG
The DNA here is from genome assembly GCF_003104955.1 of Steroidobacter cummioxidans. Taxonomy (NCBI): domain Bacteria; kingdom Pseudomonadati; phylum Pseudomonadota; class Gammaproteobacteria; order Steroidobacterales; family Steroidobacteraceae; genus Steroidobacter; species Steroidobacter cummioxidans. The sequence goes on from NZ_LSRW01000013.1 coordinate 30,933, forward strand.
CGCAGTACTTGATTGCCTCCGGTGACAGCTCGATTCTCGACGAGCCCGTGCCGTTCTTCTCCTCGGGCCACACGAAGCCGTCGGTTCCGCTGTGGAAACATGTGGAGCGCGCGTTGAAAGTCATCGAGCGCAGGATCGTCTCGGGGACTGCGCTGGCGGCCTATGGCCACGGCGATTGGAATGACGCGCTACAGCCGGCAGATCCGGCAATGCGTGAGCGCATGTGCAGTGCCTGGACGGTCACGCTTCATCATCAAGTGTTGACGACTCTCGCACACGCTTTGCGGAGCATCGGCCGAGAGCACGAAGCAGTGCGCTTCGAAGCGTGGGCCGCAAACGTCAAGCGCGATTTTCAGCAGGTGCTGCTGGTGGATGGCGTGCTCACCGGCTATGCGCTCTTCGAGGAAGAGGGCAAGGTGAGCTACCTGCTCCATCCGCGCGATGGCATCACCGGGGTGAAGTACAGCTCACTGGCGATGATTCATGCCATCCTGGAGGATCTGTTCGATGCCGAGCAGCTACAACAGCATCTGCGTCTGATCGATCTGCAACTCAGCGGGCCGGATGGCGTGCGATTGTTCGATCGTCCGATGAATTATCACGGTGGTCCGCAGCGCTTCTTTCAGCGAGCCGAGAGCGCGACGTTCTTCGGTCGCGAGATTGGCTTGATGTATATGCACGCGCATCTTCGCTACGCGCAGGCGCTTGCGAGAGTGGGTGAGACCGATCGTTTCTTCCGCGCGCTGTGTCAGGCCAATCCAATCGGCATTCAAAGTCTCGTGCCAAGTGCGACGTTGCGGCAGGCGAACTGCTATTACTCCAGCTCGGATGCGGCGTTCGAAGATCGCTATCAGGCCAGCGCCGAGTACGATCGTGTGGCCCAAGGCACCGTGCCGCTCGACGGTGGCTGGCGTGTGTACTCGAGTGGTGCCGGTATTGGGTTGGGGTTGATCATTCGGCGCTTCCTCGGGCTTGGCATCGAAGCGCGCGATGTCACATTGGATCCGGTGATTCCCGCAACGCTGAACGGCTTGCGGGTACGGTTCTCGCTGTTCGGTAAGCCAGTGACCCTGATCTACGAGATCGACGGTGCCGGTCACGGCGTGAGCGCGGTGAGCGTCAATGGACATGTTTTGCCGCTGACTCACGATGCCAATCCCTATCGCAAGGGTGCCGCGCGCATCGAGCGGGGACTGTTGGTCGCCAAGCTCGATCAGCCGGACAATACCCTGCAAATCAAGGTAGGCTAAGCCTGCACGCATAAAAGGGGACAGATTCAATTTTCCACTGGACGGGAAAATAAATCTGTCCCCTTTTATGCTCGTCTGCGCCGTCACACTCATGAATAAACAAATCGGCTGGTTGGAACGAATCTCACTGCGCTGCTGCGCCTGGTCGGAACGCTGGATTCCGGACGCTTACGTGTTCGCCGTGCTGGGCGTGATCGTCGTCGCTGTCGCGGCCATCGCGCTCGGCTCGCCGCTGACGCAGACGGCCAAGGCGTTTGGCGACGGTTTCTGGAGCCTGATTCCCTTCACCATGCAGATGAGCTTCATCATCATCGGCGGGTACGTGGTGGCCAGCTCGCCTCCGGCCGCTCGATTGATCGACAAGCTCGCCGCGGTTCCTCGGTCGGGTCGAGGCGCGGTGTGTTGGGTGTCTGTCATCAGCATGCTGTTCTCGCTGCTCCATTGGGGCTTGAGCATGATCCTCGGCAGTCTGTTGGTGCGCGCTCTATCTCGCCGGGATGATCTCGACATGGATCTGCGCGCGGCAGCAGCAGCTGCTTACCTGGGCATGGGATCGGTGTGGGCGATGGGATTGTCGTCGTCAGCGGCGCAACTGCAAGCCAACCCGGCCAGCATGCCGCCGGCGCTGTTGCAGGTGACGGGTGTCATTCCGTTCACCGAGACGATCTTCCTGTGGCAATCGATCGCGCTGACGGCAATTCTCATCGTCGTGACATTATCGATTGCATGGCTGACGGCGCCGCGCGGGGACAATGCGCAAACAGCGCGGCGCCTCGGCATGGTCGTCGACGCGCCGCCCGACACAGCGCCGGTGACGCAAGCGAATCGACCTGGCGAATGGCTCGAACACAGTCCTTTGCTCAATGTGCTGATCGCGGCATTGGGCGCGGCCTGGCTCTTTCAGGAGTTTGCAACGAAGGGCGCGGCGCTCGCGATTTCCAACCTCAACACTTACAACTTCCTGTTTGTGATGCTCGGCCTGTTGTTGTGCTGGCGACCGCGTGTGTTCCTCGATGCAGTGTCCAGGAGCGTATCGGGCGTGAGCGGTGTGTTGATCCAGTTCCCGTTCTACGGCGGCATCGCCGCGATTCTCACGTCCGCAGTTGGCAGTGACGGCCAGAGCATCGCGCATCATTTATCGACCTTCTTCGCGCAATCCGCGACGCGCGAGACATTCCCGGTCGTGATGGGCATTTACTCGGCGGTGCTGGGATTCTTTGTGCCGTCGGGCGGCGGCAAATGGATCATCGAAGCGCCGTATGTAATGCAGGCGGCCAACGAGCTGAAGGTGCACCTCGGCTGGGCGGTGCAGGTTTACAACGCGGCCGAGGCGTTACCGAACTTGATCAATCCGTTCTGGATGTTGCCGCTGCTGGGCATTTTGAAGCTGCGAGCTCGCGACGTCATTGGCTTCACGATGATTCAATTCATCGTGCACGTGCCAGTGGTGCTCCTGCTGCTGTGGGCGTTCGGGCTGACGCTCGACTACAAGCCGCCCGTGATGCCGTGAGTCAGCTCGTCACTCGAGCAGCGCCGCCCGAACCTTGTCCTGCATGGCCGGCGTGACACCCGCCGTCGTCGCGAGATAGGCCTCGATGTCGCCGATTTGCTCGAACGCAGCCTGCAGAAACGCCGCGTCGGCGCTGAACAACACGCGCCGCATCTCTTCCGGCATCGACAACAGCGGGCTGTGCGTGTCGGTCACGCCAAGCTGCGCCTGGTGCCGCGAGCGAATGAATTCTTCGAAGTTGCCGGACGTATTGGTCAGCAGATAATCCTGGATCGCTGTTTCTTCCGGCACTCCCAACGATCGCAGCAACAGGGCCACGGCGATGCCCGTACGATCCTTGCCTGCGGCGCAGTGAACGACCATCGGCACGTCGCCATTGGCGATCGCCGAGAACATACCGCCGATGCGCGGGCCCATCCACTCCGGCAGCGCTCGATACAGTGCGATCATGGTGTCAAACATTCCCGCCGCGGTCTTTGGCCGGTCCGCAGACAGGGCGCGAATCGTTGGGGTCACGATGCCGTCATCCCAGGAGAGCGCATTGACATTCGTATGCGGCCAGCGCGTCGGCTCTCGCTCGCGTTCTTCCGCTCGTCGCAGATCGCAAATCGCACGCACCTGGAGTCTGGTCAGCGGGGCGTGATCGTCCTCGGTGAAATACGTGAGCACGCCGGTGCGAAACACCTTGCCCCAGCGAGTGCTGGCGCCTTGCTGAGTGCGATAACCGCCGACGTCGCGAAAATTACAGCCGCCTTGAAACGAGAGCACACGTTCGCGCTCGGCGCGAACGGCCGAAGCCGATGAAGTCATGGACACGCCTTACCAGGAATTGAGCCGCAGTGTCTCATAGACACGGTTACGGTTCGACCCGTGGCGGGCCCGTGTCTGGAATCAAGCGGCTGATGAGTGCGTGTCAGTGAGCGAAAGGAGACGGTACGCCTGCGGGTTCAAGCACATACGCGTCGAGCGCGTTCGCAAACGTCCAATCGCGGGTTTGGTCCGGCGGCAGTGGGGCAAAGATACGCCAGGATTGAGCGGGATTCAGCACAGCCCAGAAGGGCGCGGCGATGCCGGGCCACACGTTCGGAGTATTGGGCTGCCGCACGCGACCGCTTTCCACCTGCACCTCTTCGATGTCTTCACGAATGTACGAATTGGCTACGATGCGATTCAGCTCTTCGCGCGAGTACAGCTCCGTGATCGAGGGTGCGCGCAGATCCAGCGGCTTGGTCGGGGGCGCGGTCTTCGAGGCGATGGCTGCAGTCGGCGCCGTTTCTTGAGCCAGCCCAGGGCCGCTGAGTAACGCGCCGGCAAGGACCATCGAGACCATCAAACCAGAGCGGCTGTACGTGATCATGGTGCGGCACCGGTATCTACTGGTGATCCAAATGTCCTTGATTCAAAAGGCCGGCTGCGATTAGTTTGCGCGGGCACGCTCAAGGACCATGCAAGTTTAAGAAGCAGTATGACGCTCGAAAGTTCCAGCTCCAATAGCTCGTCGCCTCGCGCGGGCGCTCTGTCACATATTCGCGTGCTCGACATGAGTCGCGTACTGGCTGGCCCCTGGTGCGGGCAGATCCTCGCGGATCTGGGTGCTGAAGTGATCAAGATCGAACGACCGCGCGTCGGCGACGATACACGTAGCTGGGGACCTCCATACTTAAAGGATCGTGACGGCAACGACACTCGCGAATCCGCGTATTTTCTAGGCGCAAATCGCGGTAAGAAGTCGGTGACGCTCGATATCTCCAAGCCCGAGGGCCAGGAGGTTGCTCGCAGGCTGGCCGCGCGCGCCGACGTATTGATCGAGAACTACAAGGCTGGCGATCTGGCGCGTTACAACCTGGGCTACGAGCAATTGCAGGCCATCAATCCGGGCCTCATCTATTGCTCCATCACCGGCTTCGGTCAGACCGGCCCGATGCGGCAGGTCGCGGGTTATGACTTCATCATCCAGGCCATGGGTGGCCTGATGAGCATCACCGGTGAGAAGGATGATGCGCCGGGCGGCGGTCCGCAGAAAGTCGGCGTCGCAGTCGCCGATATCACCACCGGTATGTACTCGACCGTGGCGATTCTCGCCGCAATCGTGCATCGGTCGCTGACTGGGCAAGGTCAGTACATCGACATGGCGTTGCTCGATTCGCAGGTCGCCATGATCGCCAACATGAACATGAATTATCTGATCGGCGGCAAGGCGCCGAAGCGGATGGGCAATGCGCACGCGAACATCGTGCCGTATCAGGTGTTCGACGCGTCTGACGGCCAGTTCGTCGTTGCCGTGGGGAACGACGGACAGTTCGCGAAGCTCTGTGAGGCTGCGGGCCAGGCGTTCCATCGGGATCCACGCTTCCTGCGCAACGACGATCGAGTGCGCAATCGCGACGTGCTCATTCCGCTGCTGGCGGCGGTGCTGAAGCAGCGGACCGTGTCGGAGTGGATCTCGCTGTTCGAGCCGCTGGGCATTCCGGTAGGCGGTATCAACAACCTGGCGCAGGTGTTCGATCACGCGCAGGTGCGCAGCCGTGACATGCGAATCGATCTGCCGCATCCGCAGGCGGGCACGGTGCCGATGGTGGCGAATCCGATCAAGATGTCGGGAACACCGCTGAGTTATCAGTCGGCGCCGCCGTTGCTCGGACAGCACACCCAGGAAGTGTTGGCGGATGCCGGACTGACTGCGGCCGAGATCGAGCAGCTGCAGGCGTCCGGCATCGTCTAAGCGACTGAAAAAATTCTGCCATCCCGGTGGGGCGGGATGGCAGACAAGGGATGCTTTACTGATACTCCTCGTTGCGATATTCCACTGCGACCTGATGAGTCGCCGGGAACGTGTGGGTGCAATGGGACACATCGAATTGCCATTTCTCGAGCACGCTGCGCTTGGCGGCGAGGTCGAGCAACAGATGACCGCTCGAGCGTTCCACGTCGGCGCGCGTGACGTGTCCGTCGGCGTCGAGGGTCACATTGATCAGGACCGTTCCCTTTTGGCCGCGCAATTGGGCGCGCTCGGGAAAGTCGGTGTCGCTATGGACCACGCGCATTCCGCAGGACGCGGAGATCGCCGTGGCGACAGGGATTGCAGTGGTCGCGGCCAGGATCGCGAGGCCAGTCGTGAGCATGTTCATTGCCGTCTCCGGGGGCACCGCAGGGTGGTTGGACAGGCCGACGGCCACATAGAGAGCTTCGATTGCACTGGCCGGGTGCCGAGGCTACCGTAAGTGACGCTACAGACCTGTCTGTTCTCATGCTACGTACAGGTCTGTAGCGCTGTCAAGCTGAAGTGAGGAGGCCTATGAGTCCAAGTGCCAAACCGCGCGCCGGGAATGAAGGGACGGCTGCGCCCACGGAAAGCGTCCGGGACCGGATTCTGAACACGGCCCGGGACTTGTTTTACAAGGAAGGGGCCCGTGCGGTCGGGGTCGACACCGTGGTGGCGCGCTCCGGCGTGGCGAAGACCAGTCTCTATCGCTGGTTCCCCTCCAAGGACGCGCTGATCGTCGCGGTGCTGGAGCAGGAGCAAAAGGATCGCTGGGCCGGCTGGGACCGGACAGCTGCGCAGAGCGACCCGGAGCCGCGCGCCCGACTGCGCGCTCACCTCAATGGCATCGCCCGGTTCGTGAGCAGCTCACATTTCCGTGGCTGTCCTTTTATGAATATCACGGTCGAGTTCGCCGATCCTCAGCATCCGGCACGCGTGCTCGCGACTGAAGAGATGCAGGAGCTGCGCCGCCGTCTGCGCGGGCTGGTCGACAACATCGAGGGGGTGAGTAGTCCGGAAGAGCTCACCGAGCAACTGTTGTTGCTCGTCGATGGCGCCTTCTCTTCGGCGCAGGCGTTGGGCAAGAGCGGTCCACAGCAGTTCCTGGTGGCTGCGGCCGACGCGCTGATCGATGCGCAGCTCAAGAAATAAACCGACGATAACAGTCATCACGCACACGATGACCGGGTACCACAGCCCGGAATAGATATCGCCCGTGTCAGTTTCCAGCAGACAGCTCAGCCTCGAGCTTCTCGCTGGCGGTGAGCCATTCGCTCTCGACATTGGAGATATCGCGCTTGAGCTGCGTCTGTTTTTGCAGCAGCTCCTGCAGCTTTTGCTTGGAGCTGGGATTGTAGATGTCGGGCTCGGCGAGCGCGCTCTCGACGGTGGTTCGTTCCTGCTCCAGCTTCGCCAGCTGCTTTTCCAAACGGGCAATGTCGGCCTTGAGCGGGCTGAGTCGATTGCGCCGCTCGGCCTGTTCGCGCTTGCGTTGTTTCTTTTGATCGGCGCTGAGTACGGCGGGCGTATCTTCCGTCGCGGTCTCGGCTTCCTCGCGCGTTTGAAACCATTTGGCGTAGTCGTCCAGATCGCCATCGAATACCTGTGCCCGTCCTTGATCGACGAGGATCAGCTCGTCAGCGACCGCGCGCAGCAAATGACGATCGTGCGAGACGAGCACCACGGCCGCTTCGTAATCCTGCAAGGCCATTGCCAGTGCCTGACGCATTTCCAGGTCGAGATGGTTGGTGGGCTCGTCGAGCAACAACAGGTTCGGTCGCAAGTAGCTGGTCAGCGCCAGCACCAGACGCGCTTTCTCGCCGCCGGAAAATGGACCCACCGGCTCGAAGACGCGATCGCCGCTGAAGCCGAAACTGCCGAGGAAGCCGCGCAATTCCTGTTCAGTCGCTTTCGCCGCGGCTTCGCCGCCCAGGCGCTTCAGGTGGCCGAGCGGGGAGTCGTCGACGCAGAGTTGCTCCAGCTGATGCTGGGCGAAGTAACCGATTTTCAGATCGCGCGCTTCGGTGCGCTTGCCATCAAACGCCGTGAGCTCGCCGGCGAGCAACTTCATCAGCGTCGATTTGCCGGCGCCGTTGCGACCGAGCAGCGCGATGCGGCTGCCGGGCGCGATGGTCATGCCGATGTTTTCCAGGACCACGCGCTCGCCGTAACCGACCGATTGTTTCTCCAGCGCCAGCAGCGGCCTGGGCAGCTTTTGCGGCGCCAGGAACGTGAACTCGAACTGTGAGTCGACATGCGCGGGCGCGATCTTCTCCATGCGCTCCAGCGCTTTGACCCTGCTCTGCGCTTGCTTGGCCTTGCTCGCCTTTGCCTTGAAGCGCTCGATGAAGCTCATCATGTGCTTGATCTCGCGCTGCTGCCGCTCGTACATGGATTGCTGTTGCGCGAGCTGCGAGGCACGCTGGTCTTCGAACGCGGAGTAGTTGCCGGTGTAGATCTTCGCGGCGCCGTTTTCGATGTGCACGATGCGACCGACGGTGCGATCCAGGAACTCGCGATCGTGCGCGATCATCAGCAAGGTGCCGGGATAGTTACGCAGCCACTGCTCGAGCCAGATCACCGCGTCGAGATCGAGGTGGTTGGTGGGCTCGTCGAGCAGCAGCAGATCGGATCGGCACATCAGCGCCTGTGCGACGTTCAGTCGCACCCGCCAACCGCCGGAGAACGCGCTCACCGCGCGGGTTTCATCGGCAGCCGAGAAGCCGAGGCCGTGCATCAGCTTGCCCGCCCGGCTGCGGGCGTCGTAGCCGCCGAGTGCGGCGTAGCGTGCGTGCAGTTCGCCTAGCTTTGCGCCAGCGTTGCTGGCCTCGGCCTGAGCGATCGCTGCTTCGGTTGCGCGCAGCTCTGCGTCGCCGTCCATCACGAACTCGATCGCCGGCCTGTCAGTCGCCTCCAGCTCCTGCGCGACATGCGCCACCACCAGCTGCGACGGATACTCCACACTGCCGGCGTCCGGCTGCAGCTCTCCGAGCACCAGCGACAGCAAGCTCGACTTGCCACACCCATTGGCGCCCACGATGCCCACCTTCTCGCCGCGATAGACGGTAAAGGACGCATCCGAAATCAACAGGCGCGTACCGCGCCGGAGGGCGAGGGAGGAGAAGGAGAGCATGGACAGGTCAAAGTCGTGCCGAAACCGGGGCGGAATCGTAGCAGATCGAGCTAGCCGCTCCGTGCCTCGTGGACTGCCGATACAGGGTTCTCCGAGTCACGACGCAACCGAGGCTGATTTTTCAGCGCCTTATGCCCCAACCGTACGCGCGGGGAGATTTCGTGCCCGCGGCCGTCCCGTTTGACCCAGAAGCATTTCAGGCCATCGATGTGCTCATGAAGGCTGTGTGCGATGTGGTTCCACAACGGGTCCAGCACAACGTCCAAGCCTTCGCGCCGCGCCAGCTTGGCGGCCGGGACGAAGTCGGAATCGCCGGTGATGAGGACGATTCTCTCGACCAGCCTTTTATATGCAAGCGACGCGATGTCGATCCCGAACTTGATGTCGACTCCCTTCTGGGTGACGTGATAGCGCAGGTCATCTTCAGTGAGGTCGTCGAGAATGATTTCTTTCCGCAGCAGACGCCTGAGAGAGTCGGGACGAATGATCCATCGCGAATCCTGCGCCAGCTCGCCGAGGCGCAGCGCAACCTTGCGCATACAAACCAGTTCGCGATGCAAATCGTTGCGAAACGTGAATAGCGGTGTTCGAGAGAAATCGATCGCTTTGCCGGTGATGGGATGGTGGGCTTTCTTGTCGAGCGGCTTGCAGTCGTAGACGAATATTCGGTAGAGCTGTTCGCCATGCTCTCTGGCGACATGGCGCTCGGCTGTTCTGAATAGCGTTGTTGCGACTTGTTTCGCGGTGTGACTTGGATTTGCGTCGCCTTCGATCAGCGTACGATAACGCGGCAGGAAAAATCCCAAGTCGACGAGAATGGCGACCCTGCTCATCGGGTGGCCAAAAAAGAAAAGCCCCTGGGTTCGACGATTCCAGGATTTGGGCGGAATCGTTTACTGCCAAGGGCGCTATGGGGGAGGACTGTAGCCCAAGCCTGCTGGCAGGGCAATGGGTGCCTTGGCGTTGCTTTGATCACGTCACATCCTTGTTCGTGAAACTGCCGCATTAGTACTCGGAGCGCATCGCATCAAGCAACTGAAATTGTTTCCAATTGCTGATGCTGATCCGAGGGATGTGCGCGGAGAGAATGCCGAGGGAACACGCGCGGCGAGGTGTCGTGGAACGTTACGACGCGAACAGCTCGCTAACCTTGGCTCGCCCGCTTTCCTGCGTCAGCACCAGCGACAGGAATTCATCGGCGCTCATGGCGTCGCCAAACAGGCGGCCCTGGCCGTAGTGGCAGCCGCGGTTGCGGAGGAAGTTGAATTGTTCTTCGGTCTCGACGCCTTCGGCGACGACTTCGACTTCGAGGGCCTTGCCCATATCGATGATGGTGCGAACGATGGTGGCGTCGTCGCTGTTGATGGCGGCGTCGCGCACGAACGATTGGTCGATCTTCAACGTGCCGATCGGGAACTGCTGCAAGGCCGACAGCGACGAGTAGCCGGTGCCGAAGTCGTCGATGGACAGGTGCAGGCCCATGGCATACAGCTCATCGAGCAGCTTGATGGTGCGCTTCGGGTCGACCATCAGCGTGGTCTCGGTGATCTCCAGCTCGAAGCAGGTCGGCGACACTTCGTGACGACGGAACACCGACTTGCAGCGAGTGATGAAGCTCGCCTGGCGCAGCTGTTTCAACGACAGATTGATCGAGACGCGGCCCGGGTTCTTGATCTTGTCCTGCCAGCGGTGATAGTCGGCACAGACGCGGTTCAGCACCCACTCGCCGATGCCGAGGATCAAGTTGGTTTCTTCCGCCAGCGGAATGAACTGCGACGGCGGAATGTCACCGTGTCCCGGCAGGCGCCACCGCAACAGCGCTTCGGCGCCGACGATGCGGCCGTCACGCAGATCGACCTTCGGCTGATACAGCATCATCAGCTCGTCACGCTCGAGGGCGCGGCGCAGCTTGCTCTTCAGCATCAAGCGTTCCACCGCGGCCGCGTTCATGTCGGGCGAGTAGAACGCGAAGCTGTTGCCGCCGTTTTGTTTGGAGTGATACATCGCCGCGTCGGCGTTACGGATCAGATCGATCACGTTCTCGGCGTCCTTCGGGCAGAACGCGATACCGACGCTGGCGGTCAGGAACACTTCCTGCTGATCGACGTAATACGCTTTGCAGACCTCGGCGAGCACCATGCGCGCGAGGTTCGCGGCCTGCGTGCGCTCATCTTCAGAATCCGCGAAGCCTTCGATGAACAAGCCGAATTCGTCGCCTGCCAGACGGCCGACCACGGCTTCACGCGGCAGGATGCGAATCAGGCGCTCGCTGAGCACTTCGAGCGTGCGGTCGCCGGCGGCGTGACCGAAGGTGTCGTTGATCTCTTTGAACCGATCCATGTCCAGATACAGCAGCACGATGCCGCGATCGTTGCGCCGTGCGCGTGCGATCGCCTGCTGCAGCATGTGCTGGAACTGCATGCGGTTCGGCACTTTGGTGAGCGCGTCGTAACGAGCGAGGTAGCGAATGCGGCGCTCGGCCCGCTTGCGATCGGTGATGTTACGGACGACGAAGATCGTGCCCTGGAACTGCGGATCGTCGCCGGCGATCGGCGCGCCCGACAGCGACACCGGAATCGTCTGACCGCTGTGCGTGGCGATCACTGTCTCGCGCGTCTCGACGCCTGCCGCTTCGAGCGAAAAGTTTTCACGCTCGTTCTCGGCAATCAGGTTGATGAACGGCTGACCGGCGATCTCTTCTTCGTTGTAACCGAACAGCCGCACCGCCGCGTCATTGATCTTGCGCACCATGCCGTCCGGCGAGGTCACCAGCACGGCGTCGTTCATGCTGTTGAGGACGATGGTCAGATAGTTCTTGGTAATGGTGGTCTGACGCAGGTTCTGGCGCATGCGATCCAGCGCCATTTCCAGCTCGGCGATCTCATCGTTGCTGGTGACCTTGTGTGGACGAGTGTAATCGCCCTCGCCGATGCGCTCGGCCGAGCGGATCAGCTCGACGATGGGGCGCTCCAGGCGCTGCGCCAGCATCCAGGCGACCAGCGTCAACAAACCGGTGATGAGCACGCCGACGCCGGCCACGATCCAGATGCGGCGCTCGAAGTCGCGCTGTTGAACACGCTCCAGTTGCGTCCTCAAGGCATGCGCAGTGTCGGCGAGCCCGGGGCGACCGACGACGATCTCCAGGGTGCCGAGCGATTCGACCCCACCCAGGCCGCGACGGATGGTGCGCTTGTCCTGATCGGTGATCTGCTGGATCCATTGATCCTGCCGGACGATCTCGTAGACCACCGAGCTGTCGGGCGCCAGCACGCGCGCCGCAATCGAATAAGGGTTGTTCAGCAGCGAGGCGACGATTTTTTCGAGAGTGCGGTTGTCATGGGCGCGCAGGGCCGATTCGAGGGCCTGGGCGCCGGCCGCTGCCATGTCGCTGGCCAGCAGGTCCAGCCGTTGGGTTTCAGCGTTCAGCAGCGAGCGCTCGCCGTGCTTGACCAGCACCTCGCTCGACTTGCGATAGTCGATGTATTCGAGCAGGAACAGGGTCGCGGCAATGGCCATACCCGCCGCGATGGCGACGGACAGCAATCTGATTTTGAGGCCCCGCGATCTCAACCCATACTCCGGACTTGCTTACTTTGTGCTGCCGAAGTGCCTCGGCTTCGGCACGCTGGCACTACCGCTTCGTTCCGGCATGATACTCGTGTTTTTCGCGGTGGCGAGACGCCTGATTTACTTGTCGGTTTTTTTAACATACCAAACGATTAGAATGTTAAAAAGCGCGGCAAAACCCGCGCTTTTTTAACTATTTTCCGCATTGTTTTGTTGATCAGGACGCAGATTGTAATGAACGAGCTCGAGCTCACCGGACAGGCGCGCAGTCATGTCGTGGAACTCACCGACCCGCGCTGCATGCTTCACTATGAAGCAGTGGCATCTTTTCTCGCGATGAGGGACGCGGCACGCACCGATGGCATCGATCTCACGCCGCGCTCCAGCTTCCGGGATTTCCAGGCGCAGCTCGGCATCTGGAATCGCAAGTGGAGCGGCGAGCGGGCCATCTACGATCGTCAGGGCACCTTGCTCGATCGCAAGCAGCTGTCGGATTCGGCGGCGGTCGACGCGATTTTGTGCTGGTCGGCGATCCCGGGCGGCAGCCGGCATCATTGGGGCAGCGATGTCGACGTCATCGACGCCGCCGCAGTACCGCCGGGTTACACGGTCGAGTTGTTGCCTGGCGAATACGCGCCGCAGGGAATATTCGGCCGGCTGTCGCAGTGGCTCGATGCGAATATGCGACGCTTCGGTTTCTATCAGCCGTACCGCACCGATCGCGGCGGCGTGAGTCCCGAGCCCTGGCACCTGAGCTACGCACCGATTTCACAGCCGGCGCTCGAGTCGCTGAGCCTGTCGACTTTGCGTCGAGTGCTGGAGGCCAGCAATATCGAAGGCAAGGCCCATGTGCTGGCGCGCCTGCCCGAAATCTACACGCGCTTCCTGCTCTCGGTGGATACGCCGGTCTGATCAGCCGGCGGGTTGCCGCCGCGCGAAGTCCCTCACTCGATCGAGGAAACGCAGCGGCATCCAGCGCTTCATCCGCCACATCATGCGGGCCGATTTGGGTAGCACGATGTAGGTCTGGCCGTCGGCAGATTCTGTCAGCAAAGCACGCGCGGCCTGCTCTACCGAAAGTTCCGATCTTTGCGTCGCTCTATTGGCAAGCACGCGCGCATGTTCCGGACCGCGCAATGTTTCCAATAGCGAAGAACGAAAGAACGCCGGCATGACCACCGACACTTGAGTGCCGACCGGCTGCAATTCGTTCACCAGCGTTTCACTGATCGAGACCACCGCCGCCTTGGTGGCGTTGTACGAGATCATGCCCGGGGCGGAGGCGAACGCCGCGGCGCTGGCGATATTGATCAACAAGCCGCTGCCATTACGTTGCAGATGAGGAATGGCGGCGCGCGAGCCGTGCACGACGCCCATCACGTTGATGTCGATGATCCAGCGCCAGTCTTCCAGCGACACTTCCATCATCGAGCCGCCGCCCGCGACGCCGGCATTGTTGATCATCACGTCCAGGCCGTCGTGAGTGGCGGCGAACGAGTTCACCGCGACCGTGAGTTCGTCTGCTTGTGTGACATCGCCCGGATAGGCGACCAGCTGCACGCCGGCTTCGGCGAATTGCGCTTCGACGCGGGTGAGTCGTTCCAGATCGCGGTCGAACAGCCCGAGCGTCCAGCCGTCGCTGGCCAGCTGTTTGGCCAGTTCCAGACCCAGCCCGCTGCTGGCGCCTGTTATGAACACGCGCTTGTGCGGAAACCGGGCATTCAGCCGTGTGAACTGTTCACTCATCGGACGCAGTATGAAGTGCCTAAACGAAGAAAGCGCGAACCGACCACGCACCCCAGGCAGCCGCTGCCATCAGAACCAGGCCAGGCATCAGCTCGTAGGCGTAGCGTCGATCGCCAAGCGAAAATGCGACCACCGTCTTGCTGACGACGTTGGTCGAGAAGCCGACCAGTACCGCCAGTGCCGCGAACTCGGTCTGCGCACGACCGCTCGCGGCCAGCGATGCTGACGAAATGGCGGCCGCATGGGCATCGGTAAAACCAGCGACGCCGGCCGCGATCAACAGGCCGCGGTCGCCGAGCCACTGGGTCAGCAGGGCCGAGATCAGCAGGGTGATGCCGACCACCAGCACGAAGATGATGGCGGTCTTGGGTTCGAACGGCCTGCCTTTGGGCGCATCACCGGTCGCGCGCGTCTCACGGAAACTGCGTAGCGCGAAGATGCCGGCGTAGATCACGGCCGCGATTCCCGACGCGATCAGTGAAGGTGTGAGCATCAACAACGTGGGCGGGCTCACCAGGCCCACCACGATTGCAAGCTGAATCACTGTCGCAACCGACGATGCGGCCGCACCGGCGACCGCGCCTTCGCGCAATTCCGGTTGGCTCTTCGTTCGCGCGCCCATGGCGCCAATGGTCGCGGTGCTCGACACGAATCCGGACAGCAGGCCAGCGATTGCTAAACCGGTCTTGGCGCCGAGCGCACGGAGCGCAACGTAGCCGAGCGCATTGATTGCCATGACCAGCACGGCAAGCATCCACAGCTTGCGTGGCTGTACGACGCCCCACGGATCGATCGCTTCAGTAGGCGTGAGCGGCAGAATTACCAACGCCGCAGCGGCGAGCAGCAGACCGTCGCGGACTTCCTCATCGGTGAGAACGTTCTGGACCCAGTTGTGCGCGTAGCTGCGGAACGCGAGCAGGATGGCGACGATCACTGCCAATGCAGCGGCCAGGCGCGGTTCGCGTATGGCCAAACCACCAAGCAGCAATGTCACAACCATTGCGATTTCGGTGGTGAGTCCGGGATCGGTATCGCGCGTGCGGAGGTAGCCGACCGCGATGAGCACGCCGACGATGGCGCCCGTGGCGATGAATGCAGGGATGCCGCCGATCCAAAGACCGAGCGCGCCGGCGAGGGAAATGAGGGTGAAGGTGCGCAGCCCCGCGACCGCGCGGCCGGGGCCGCTGCCCTTGCTACGCTCGCGCTCGATCCCGATGAGGAATCCGATCGCGAGCGCGACGCCGAGGTTTATCCAGCCACTGTCTTGGGGATCGACTGTCATCCCGCCATGTTAACTCGGCGGGCGCATGCGAACGGCAGCTGGCGCTAGCCGCTCTTCCACACCTGCTTGAGGTGGCCGATGACCAGCGAGCGGATGTTCTGCACCGGGTTGCGTTCCCAGGTGAAGCACGGCGGATCGCGCCGGAGCATGGGCCAGCGGCCGGTGCGCAGCACCTCGCTGAGGTAGCTCAGGTTGGCCTCGATGGCTTCCATGTACGGGTTGCGGCCATTGAACAGCGATTCCAGATAACTGTAGGCGCTGCCGAATTCGCCATCCAGCCGCGAGCGGCGTACGTCTTCGATGAAGCCGGGCGTCTGCCGCAGCACATCCAGGCCGGAGCTGTATTTCACTGAGGTTTTGCCGCTCGAGTCGCTGGGCATGGCGATGCCGCCGAGCACGAACTCGGGATAGAGCCGGTCGCGGCATTTTTCCAGATAGCACCGATCCGACATCTGAGCGATCAGGTCGCCGGTGCCGATCAGGTGGCCGAGCTTGCGGTCGCGCGGGTCGTCCAGACGGATCTGGTCGAACTGCACTTCATAACCGGTGAAGTGCACGATCTTGGTTGCCACCGGCACCCACTCGGCCATGCCGATGGTGGGCAGGTAACGACCGATGAACTGGGCGCTGCGGCTGACGTGGCTGAGCGTGAACTCGGCGCCGTTGCGATGCGTCTGGTCGTCGGTCTGACGAATGTAACCAGCGTCATGAAACAAGGCGGTGACCACGCCGAGGATGGCGCGCTCGGGTCCGAGTCGCTCATCCGCCAGGTGCGTGCGATCGTAACTAACGATCAGGCGGGCGACGGCCAGCGTGCCGTCGAGCGAGTGCTGCAGATCGTGATAAACGGTGTCGCAGCCGTAATAACCGGGAAACTGACCGTTGAACAACCGTTCGAAGTCCCGGAACGCAGTTTCCACCCGGTCGAGCGGGTAGTGCGGCCAGCTCTGTCGATACAACTCGACCACAGCCCGACGGACCGCATCAGGTGAGCTCACCTGCACGGTGTTGGTGACATCGAAATCGCTGCGCCGATACTGCATTTAGCGGGAGACTCGTTGCGAGAAATTGCAAACGATGCCGCGAGTCTATTCGGCTTTCGGCGTTTGTCCATGTCGGAAAAATTGTCAGGATTTGGCGTCACCGGGTGTGCCGAAGCGGCTTTTTCAGCGGTTTTACGCAGACTTTCCGCCGCCCCCTGGGGCGCCGCCCGGTGCCGCATCGCCAACGAGTTGTTCGGCGTGTGACAAGCTTCACATAAATCGATGAGCTGAAAAGTCGCGCGGGCGACGTCTATGCGCAAAGTGGCTTGGACGATGCAATCGCGAGCTTTGCTAAGCCGCTTCCTGGGCGCGCTTTACGGCGGCGATTCCCGCTTCGATCATGGCCGCGATGGCCGGCTCCAGCTCGTTTGGCAGCAGATCGGAGAGCCAGGTGAATCGGCACGTGCCATCGTCCAGCGGCGTGACCTGCGCGGCGCCGGTCGGGCGCACGAGGCGAGGCAAACCGCGCCGCATCTCCAGTCACCAGCTGTTTGAATCGCATGGCCAAAGTCAGGCCGATTTCATCCAGGCCGAGACTGCCACCAATTCATAGCTGCGGCCGCGCGTGCGGCACCCGAAGCTGCCAGCGCACGTAGGAGATCGAGTGGCACTCAAAAAGCTCCGGGTACGACCGGTCATCCGGCCCGGCGTCGCATCGGTAATCGACTACCGAGATGCCGCCGCGGAGCAATGAATGCGTGACGGGCATCAGCCACGCTCGAGTGTTGGATAGCGCGTGTGCCAGAAACGTTCGTAGAAGATCGGTGCGATGGACGCGAAGCCGGCCTCGTAGGCGAGCGTGATCTTCTCGCCGTCGATCAGCTGCACTTCCGCGACTTCGATCTGCACCTGGCCTTCCTGTTTGAAGTCTCCCCAGATGTACTTGCGAACTTGCAGCGGCGAGAACTCGAAACGCGAGCCGCGGTAGATGCCGAATACCCGCATCGTGGTCATGACATACCAGCGCTGTCCGTCGATGAAACAACTCACCACGCACAGCTCATCCGGTTCCAGCTGAATCACGCGCGCCAGTGCGTCGTGCACCAGTTCCAGCTGCGTGAAGCGCCAGTTCGATTGCTTCACGTGACTGCGGATGTACTGCAGTACCGCAGCGTGGATGACTGAATGGGGCCAAACGCTCATACGAGAACCAGTTCCGTACGGGACTTCCGTGTGGACTTCCATTCACTCATGGCTGGACTCTGAACTCCGGATCCGACAGTTTCACCTCGGTGAGCGGGCCGTACTTGCGCAGGTCGTCGCGAATGGCGTCGGCCTTGCCGATGACGACCAGCACCACCTGCTGACTGGTAGGAATCACTTCGTCGATCACGTGCTTGGCGTCAGCGAGCGTCACGGCCGCGAGCTTGTTGCCGTAGTCGTCGATGTAACTGCGGTCGAGTCCGTAGAACTCGAGCGTTGCAAGTTGATACGCCCACTGCGACGCCGTTTCCAAGCCGAGCGGGTACTGCCCGAGCACATAGCTCTTGGCGGATTCGAGCTGCCCATCGTCGATGGATCCCGCGTGCAGCTTGTCGAGGGTCGCGAAGGCGAGATCGATGGCTTCGATGGTCTTCTCGGTGCGCGTGAACGAACCGAGCTCCCAGCTGCCGCCCTCGGCCATACGGTCGAAGCGCGAGTTCGCGCCGTAGCTCAGGCCGCTGCGAATGCGCAGCTCGGTATTGAGCATCGACGTGAAGCGTCCGCCGAACAGCGTGTTGACGATATCGAGCGAGGCGCGTCGCGGGTCGTTCTTGGCGACACTGACGTCTCCGCACCAGAAATACGATTGCACCGCATCGGGCGCATCGACCAGCAGCACGCGCCGTGCGGTGACTTCGGTTTGTTTCGGCACGGAAGGCAGCGGTTGCCCGGCTTTGTGCCAGTTCGAGAACGCGCGCGACAGCAACGACTTCAGCTGTGCCGTCTTGAAGTCGCCCGCCACCGCGATGATGACTCGATCGGCACCGAAGTTGTCCGCGTAGTACTGCCGCACGTCCGCATGCTTGATTGCCGCGAGGCTCGCTTCACTGCCTCCGACCGATCGGCCATACGGATGCGCACCGAACAAGCTGGCCGCGCCGTAGATCGGTGTGAGCGTCGAGCGATCCGAGTCCTTCGCGGCTCGAATGAACTCGATGGATCGGCCGCGCAGCGTCTCGAACTGCTCTTCTGCCAGACGCGGCCGCTGCAGGACATCGGCGAGCAGCTCGACCATCAGCTTCTGATCGCGCGCCAGAAACGATCCGCCCACCGAGATGCTTTCGGTACTGGTGCCGGTCTGGATCTGGCCACCCACCGACGCCACCGTTTCAGCGAACGTGTTTGCGTCCCGATTGCCAGCACCCTTCTCGAGCAAGCCGGCCAGCAGGCTGGCGGTGCCGAGTCGATCTGGCGGATCGGTCAGCGCCCCGCCGCGAACCACCGCGGTGAACGCGATCAGGGGCACATCGTGACGTTCCATCAGCAACAGCGTGGCGCCGTTGGCGAGCTTCACCTTCTCGAAGTTGGGTGTCTTCACGGTGCTGGCCGCGAACGCGACCGGCGCGGTCAGCGAGCAAACCGTCGCGGCGATGACGACGAATCGACGCAGCAGATTCATTGTGCACCTCCCGTCTTGGTCTGTGCGTCGTCCGGTTGAGGCGGTGATTTCAATACTCCCACGGTGCGGTTCGTCGAGCGCAGGAACTCGGCGGCAACCTTCTGAATGTCTTGCTGAGTGACGGCCTCGTACGCGCGCGGTTCATCGAACAGTTTCTTGTAACCGCCTTGCAGCACGGCGAACGAGCCGAGCGCCTGCGCTTTGCCGTCGATCGTCGCAAGGCCGCGCCAGAAATCGGCGAGCGCCTGGCTGCGAGCACGAGCCAGTTCGTCCGCGGTCACGCCGTTCTTGATGATGCGCTCGATCTGTCGAGTGAACTCGGCCTCGGCCTGTTTGGCATCGCCTTCGGCCGGCAACGACAGGAAGAACCACACCAGGCCGGGATCGAAGCCCGACGAGAAGTAGCTGTCGGCCGAGATCGCCAGCTTCTGTTCCTCGACCAGCGTGCGATGCAGTCGGGACGCATCGCCATCGGTCAGTACACGGGTGAGCAAGTCCATCGCCGGTCGGCGTGGATCCATTCCGGAGATGCCGTGATAAGCGAACTGCAGCAGTGGCGTCTGCGCATTGGCATCGACCGTGACGCGTCGCTCGCCGAGCTGATCCGGCTCCACTGTTTTCACCGGTCTTGGCGCCGGCTGCGCGGGAATGGGCTCGAAATATTTGCGGGCCAGCGCGAACACGGCCTCCGGCTCGACATCGCCGACCAGCACCAGCGTGCAGTTGTTCGGTGCGTAATAGGTCGAGAAGAATTGCTTCAGGTCATCGATGCTCCACGACCGGATGTCCGACGGCCAGCCGATCGTGGGAATGCCATACGGATGCGCGAGGAATGCGGTCGCCTGCACTTGTTCCTGCAGCCGGCCTTGATGGCTGTCGTCGACTCGCAGCCGCCGCTCCGAATAGACCACATCGCGCTCGCTCTCGACCACCTTGGGATCGAAGGCGAGATTCTGCAGGCGGTCCGCTTCCAGATCGAACACGGTTTCCAGCGCCGAGCGCGGGAACCAGTCCTGATAGACCGTCACGTCGTCGCTGGTGAATGCGTTGTTGCGCGCGCCGTTGGCCTCCAGCACTTGATCGAACTCGCCGGGCGTGCGCTTGCTGGTGCCGTTGAACATCATGTGCTCGAAGAAATGCGCCAGTCCGGTGATGCCGGGCGCCTCGTTGCGGCTGCCGACGTGCACCCAGTTGTAGAGCGCGACATTGGGGATGTCGTGGTCCGGCCAGACGATGATTTGCATGCCATTGGCCAGGGTCGTGGTGCGCACTTGGTCGGCGCCGGGCACTTGCTGCGCAAAGCCGATCGGCGCAACCAGCACCAGCCCCAACAACAGCATTCGAGACAGCCGCGATCTGGAGGCCATGAGAGCTCCTGTGATGAAGCCGGCATGATAACGATCCCCGGGCGCGCCGGGTGCTGCGGTACTGAGTCAAAAAAAACGCCGCCAGCGGGGAAGAACGCGTGGCGGCGTGAGTTCGAACTCAAGGGCTCGTTCGAGCTTGCTTGGAGGTTCAGCGCATAAATGCCAGCTGATCGTTGCAACCGCTGTGCCAGCAGCTGTAAAAATTCCATGATGTACTAGCCAGCTGACGAATCAGTCACTTATAAATGTCCGTATGACAGTCATTCAGCCCTCGCGGCTGACGCGAAGTGTCAGCTTCGGACCGCTTCGGTGACTTGCGTCACGGACTGACGCCATTCGCCGACTGCAACCTCACGTGGCTAGTGTCAGGGCGACGGTGAATAATCCGCGCTCGCTTTGTTGGAGATGTTCATGGCCGATTCCCCCCGCCGCCGCCTTGCCGATCGTGTGTCCAGCAGCCCGACGTTCATCGGCTCGGGCTCGCGTTTTACCGGTAACCTGGAATGCGCCAGCGACCTGGTGGTCGGCGGCAATGTGCACGGCGATGGAGATGTGCACGGCGCGCTGACGCTTTCCGAGGGCGGTCGTTGGGAAGGCGAGATTCGCGCCGGCAATGCGGTCATCGCGGGCGAGGTCGAAGGCTCGGTGACCATTGCGGAGAAGTTGGAGCTGCGCGCCACCGCTCGCATCAAGGGCTCGTTGAGGGCGCGCTCCATCGCGGTCGCCAAGGGCGCCATCATCGAAGGCGACATGGCTGTGACCAGCGGCAAGCCGGTCGTGCACTTCGAAGAGAAGCGCGGCGAGCCGGCTCAATAAGGTTGCTACTGGCAGCTCGACAGGCTGTCGATCCACTGCGAGACCAGCGACACGCCCGCGGCGTCGGCCGTGAGCGATGCCAATGGCGGCATGGCCGCCGAATCACGGCGGTTCATGCGATTGACCAGCACCGAATTGGCCGAGCTGCCCGGCGCAATCACGCGCGCATTCGATCCCAGTCCAACATCGCCGGCTTGAGGGACGGCGTTGCAGGCGTTGGTCGCGATCAACGGGGTCGTGTAGCGGAAGTCGAGGTTGGTCGGCGCGGTTGAGCCGGGTCGGTGGCACTGCGAGCAGTTGGTGTGCAGATAGGCTCGCGCGCGGTCGGAGATCGTGCCAGTGGTGCCCAAGGGATCGGGCAGTGCGGGCTGAGTCGATGGATCGGCAATGGTGGGCGTCAGCACGCCGATGTGGCTCAGCGTCGTCAGCTCATTCGCCGAGCGATTGGTCTGCGGATACGTCAACGAACGATTGAGCTGCGCCGTTTCCAATCCTAACGAGCGGCCCGCAGCCTGCGTGTGGCAGTCGAGACATTGCCCCTCGCTCGGAAACATCCAGCTGCGGCCGCCGCCGAGATCGCGCACAGCGCCGCCTTCCAGCAGGGTTGCCTGGGTCTGCTCCGCGTTCCATTCATAGCTGAAACCGCCCCACACGCCGTCGGGATGGCGCATGAACAAACGCGTCTCGATCAGGCGCGTGCCGATGCGGAAGTTCTTCATCAGCACCGTGCCGTTCGGGAAGCTCCAATCGCCGTCGTTTCCAGTAGATATGCGCTGGCCGTCGGGCAGCGCGATCCAGCGGTCCTTATCTGCACCGTCCGACCAGAACTGGGCATTGATGGCATAAGGAATGAGGCCCGTGGCAGGCTGCTTCGGATCGGCCGAGCTGACGCAGCCGGTGGCGCTCAGCTGTCGCGGCGCGGGGTTGGTGCCGACCACCGTCGCGAAATCGATTCGTTGCAGAGTGCCGCCGTAGTCGACCGCATACAGCTCGCCATCGTTGCCCTGGCCGAATGAAGCAATCGCGAAGTTGGTGTCGAGCAATTGCGTCGGCTCACGCGGTCGCGTGGCATTCTCGGCAATCCAGGCCCAGATGCGACCCGAGCCGAAATCGCCGAACAAATATCGTCCCAGCAGGCCGGTGTTTTGCGAGCCGCGATACACATAGCCGCCGGTGACCGCGATACCGAGTGTGTGGTCGTATTGGGCCACAGGATCGATGAGAGTGGCCGTGCTACAGCCAGGCGTGCCTGGAGTGTTGAAGTCATGGTCGCCTTCGCGGCAGCGCCAGCCGTAGTTGCCGCCGAGCGTGACCAGGTCTACCTCTTCCAGTTCCGATTGCCCGACGTCGCCGACCCACAGATCGCCGTTCTCGCGATCGAAACTCCAGCGCCACGGATTGCGGAAGCCGTACGCATATATTTCCGGGCATTCGCCGCTGGCGCGTCCGGCTGCTGGACACAGCGCGTTGCTGGCGTATGGATTCGTCGGCGGGATCGCGTAGGGCGCGGCGCCGTTCACATCGATGCGTAACATTTTGCCCAGCATGGTCGTGAGTCGCTGGCCATTGCCGCGATCGCCATGCCGATCGCCGCCGCCGCCGCCGTCGCCGACGCCGATATACAAATAGCCGTCGGGGCCGAATGCGATGTTGCCGCCGTTGTGATTGTCGAACGGCTTGTTGATGCTCAGCAGAATGGACTCGCTCGCCGGGCTCAACGTTGCACCACCATCGCTGCTGCTGAATGACGAGACGCGCAACACGATCGGAGTGCCGTGCGTGTAGGCCAGGAAGACCCGATTGTCGGCGGGATAGTTGGGATGAAACGCCATGCCCAACAGTCCGGCCTCGCCGCCGCCCACTTCGGAGCTTTGTCCGCTGATATCGATGAACGTGCTGGCGCTGGTCGGGTTGGTGCCGCTGAACTGCCGGACCAGGCCGTTTTGCTGAACCACGAACCAGCGTGAGCTGTCGTTCGGCGGCTGCAGCAGCGCGACCGGCATCGTGAACGACAGGTTGGTGAATCGACTCAGGAAAATATCGCTGCCTGCACTGGGGCGGGGCCAGGCGGTACAAGTAGCATTCGCGGGCCGCGCGTCGAGGCCTGACTGGCCAGCGGCAGGTGGCGGCGCCTGGCCGTCCTGATTGCTGGAGCCGCCACCACAGGCCTGTAGCCCTGCGAGCAGCAATAGTGTCTGCGCCAGTCGTGCCATGCGTCCGTTCATGAAGGGAGGCCTAGGTGAATGCGCCAGGAAGGTTTGTAGCTGTTCCAACGCTTGACCGGTCAATGCGGGTCCGTGGCACCAACCGAGTCCTGTTCTACGGTTAGTATAGTGGCCGAATCAATGGAACTGCGTGCCCGGATGAGTGCCAGCAGACTGTTATCGCCCCTGCCAGATTTGCTTGCTCAACGCGGCAACGCCGACGAATATCCTGAAAATACTCTGCCGGCGCTGCGCTCGGCGTTGGATCTGGGGGCGCGCCACGTGGCCTTCGATGTGCAGCTCAGCGCCGATCGGCAGCCGGTGTTGCTGAACGATGCCAATCTGAAGCGCATGGCCGGTCTGGATCGCAGCGCGCTGGAGCTGACCGGGCAGCAGCTGGCCGAGGTTGCGGTGACCGAGCCGGAGCGCTTCCAGCAAAAGTTCACGGACATCGGCGTGCCGACGCTCGCGCAGGCAGTGAGCCTGATTGCGACCCACCCTGCAGTGACCGCGTTCGTCGAGATCAAGCGGGCCAGCTTGCGAGCGTTTGGCGCAGACGTGGTCGTTCGCAAGATCTGCGAAGTGTTGAAGCCGATCGTGCGCCAATCCGTGCTCGTGTCGCGGGATCTGTCGGCCGTACATCACGCGCGACAGATTTCTTCATATCGAGTTGGCTGGATCCTCTCGGAATATTCCAATCTCTCGGCGCTGAAGAGCGAAGCTCTGGTGCCGGACTATCTGCTATGCGATCAGGAATTGCTCACTGACAGCAACGCGCAACTGTGGCGCGGGCCGTGGCGGTGGGTGATTCAAAACGTGAGCTCCCGCGAAGCGGCGGCGCAGCTGGCGGCGCGTGGCGCGAAGCTGGTCGCGACCACGTCTTACCGAAAGGTACTGCGAGAATTCAAGAACAGCGCGTCTTGATTCAGGCGGCGTCGCGCCTCTCAACCACCGACGACTGCTGGAACATGATGTTGGAGATCTGGCGATCTGCCCAGCTCGCGCCGTTGAACGTATCCATGAAGCCGCAGTGGCCGCCGTTGAGGATGCTTGTGACATGCAGGTTCGGCGAGCGCGCCAGGTTCTGCAGATCGTGCGCCGGGATGATGGGGTCATCCAGCGAAATCAGAATGTGACTGGGCACTTGCAGCTGCGCGAGCGCATCGCCAGTGATGGCGTAACCGTTGAGATACGCATCCAGGTCGGAGAACTCGCCGAAATTGCGCACCAGCAGCTCGGTCATGCTGCGAATGGTTCGCTGCTGGAGAATCTTGCTGAAGTCGTAGCGCTTCGGGAAGCACTGCTGCTTCCGGCGCAGCGAGCGCTTCCACTTGTTGATGAAGTACTGCTGATAGATGAACCAGCCGTTCTCCAGCACTTCCATCGTGCTGTGCGGCTTCAGTACCGGGCACACGGCCGCGGCGCGCGCCAGCTCGATGCCGGCTTGCGGCGCCTTGGCCGCGACGCGTAGCGCGAAATTGCCACCCAACGAGAAGCCCGCGATCGTAATGCGCTTGTTGGGCAGCGAGTTCTGCACGCTGCGGACTGCGCCGACCACTTCATCGAGCCGGCACGAATGGAAGATGTCCTCGTTCAGATGATGGCTGGGTCCGTGATCGCGCAGGTTCAGACGGAAAATGTCACAGCCCTGATTGAACAGATGGCTGCCCAGCGACAGCACATACACGGAGTCGGAGCTGCCTTCCCAGCCGTGCAACAGGATCGCGAGGTCGCGCGCCGGTGGCCGGCCAGCCGCTTCCTGACTGGAGTAGTGGCCGAGCAGCCGCACGCCGTCGCCGCAATCGATGATCTGAGTATCGGCGACCGCCAGCATTTGCCTGGCGCGCCCGGCCACGAACGGCCGGCGCAGGCTCAGGCTGGGTACGATGGACTGGAAATGGGCGTTGGCGAGCCAGCCAGTGGGAGCGAATTTGGCGACGAGCGGGTCAGCGGAAGTCGGAAAGTCAGCGGAGTCGATCATGGGTCAATACGAATCGTGGACGAGCCTGGCAAGGTGCTGACAAAGTCGGCGCCAACCAAGAAGCTTGGGGTCGTGAAGCCCGGGTTGCAAGCACGGCTTAACACTTCGCCCAGAATTCCCAAGGCCGCATGCACCGTCAGCGAGTAGCCATTGGCGGTGCGCAGTCTTGCGGTTTTCACTTCACCGGCAGCGTTGCGCGCTTCGCCCCATACATGAGTGGGGTTGTTTTCACGTTCGGTTTTACCCGGCGGCGTAATGCGTCGCTGCGCGCTGAATTTCACCAGTTCCCGGATCCAGCGTTGCCGCAGCAGCGGACGAAGCAGATTGGCGCGCCGCATGCTGTCGACCGACTTCTGCGAGGTCGCGGTGTACACCTCGATGTTGCCGATTGCGGTCGTGTAATACGCCGTACTTACATCGCCCCAGGGAATGCTGACAGCGAGTTTCTCGCCGGCGCCAAAGTCGATGCGACGGGTGCGCGCTGCCAGCCGCTCAGTGACCAACCGGCCATCGATGCGCACGCATGATCCCTTGCCCGCCGACTCGATCGCGGTCTTGGCAGTGCCTTTGCTCAGACCGGCGCGGCTGTCGAAGCCCAGTGCAAGATGGGTCGCATCCGGCATCACCTCTTTCAAGCGGGCGGCCACGCAATCGGTCGGCACGACATCGAAGCCGACGCCCGGACACAGCACGATGCCGGATCGCTGCGCTTTCTCGTGCACGCTCGCGGCCAATTCGAACACGTCGATCTCGCCCGTGATGTCCAGATAGTGGACGTGAGTCGCGAGACAGCCCTGCATCATCGACGCCGCGGTCTGCGAGAACGGACCGGCGCAATGAAGGACAGCGGCAACTTGTGAGAGCGTCGCACACAGCGCGGTGTGATCGTCGAGATCGAACACGGCGCTGGGGCAATCGAGCTCGGCGGCGAGCCTGGCGATTTTCTGTTTGGAGCGCCCGGCGAGCACGGGTTTCATGCCGCGCGCGACCGCCTCACGCGCGATCAGTTCGCCGGTGTAGCCATTGGCACCATAGAGCAGCCAGGGAGTCGACGTCGACATGAAACCCTCTGATAGCGTCCGTGACGAGGGCTTCAACTCACGAGCCGGCCGGCTGGGTTGCGAATTCCACCCGATTGTTTTGGGCGGCAATTCGATTCCACTCGCCCGCGGTCACCCGCGTGAGCTGATCCGCGGTGGGATAAGGCACGCTCGGGCGCCGGCCTTCGTGCGCGACTTCGACGGTCAACCCGCCATCCGGGCGCAGCGAGGAGACCAGATTGGCGAAAGCGAGCGACTGACGTTGCGCGCTCGGCAGGCTGTCCTCGAACGGGTTGCCGACCAGGTCGCAACGCTTCACGGGCAGCTCATCGGTGGCCATGGAGTAGCCCTCGATGCCATTGCCGGTGAGACAGAACTCGCCGACGAAGGTCGCGATCTTCACTTTGCCTTTGAAGCCATTGGCGCGCAGCTGGCCCAGCATGTCGCGCAGCCGCTCCAGCCTGGCACCGGACAGCGGCGCCTCGCCATAAGGAACGGCTTCGGCGGTCACATTGTCGGGCTTGGTTGCGGCGGCCGCGACCAGCTGACCCGACTGAATGCTCGTCTGCAGCGTCGTCAGCTGTGCCTGCTGGCCATCGATGGTCGATTGCAGTGTCGTGACCGCGCTGCGCAGCGCCTTCGAGGTCTCGAGCTCTTTGGTATAGAACAGCGCCAGCACCAGCGCTGGAATCAGCGCGATGGCTCCGACTCCCGCCACCAACGGCCAGCGGCTTTGCCGCACGACGATGGTTTGAGTCTGCACCTCGGTCGGCTGCGGCGGCTGCTCCGGTGTGGTGCTCGCAGTTGCGGCAGGGACTGTGGGCGGCTTGCTTTCGGGCGCGATGCGGCGCGCGAAAGCCTCCAGACTGGCTAACACGAAGCGCCGCATCTCCGCGCTTTGCTCCTTGAGCAGCGGCGCGACAGCATTGCGAATCATGGTTTCGACATCGCCGCCGCTGGGGCGGGCCGGCTCAACCTGCACAGCGGTCGAATCTTCCTGGTGAGCAACCGTCGCTACTGGGCGCGGTTCGCGACGTTCGGGTAGCAATCGCAGCTGGTACAGCACCCGCGACACGTCGGAATGCTTCACGGTCTTCGGCAACACGCCAACGGCGCCGAGCGCGCGGGCCTGGCTGACGTACAGCTCGCCTTCCTGCGAGGTGTACATGATGACGGGAATGGTGGCCGTCTCCGGATTGCCCTTGATGGCCTGGATCGCCTGAAAGCCGTCCATGCCGGGCATGAGGTGATCCATAAAGATCACGTCCGGACGGCCCTGACGCAGGAACTCCAGGGCCGCTTCGGCCGACTCGGAGGAATCCACTTCCAGACCATAGCCTTCCAGCATGCGGCTCAATATGACGCGCGCGGAACGCGAATCGTCGACGATCAGGGCGCGCTTGCTCATGAGGAAGCAGGTGAGTGGGTAGTTAGTTCAAGGTGTGTAGGTTAAGCGTAGGGCGCGACAGCTCCAATAGGCTCGAAGCTTCTTAATGCCCGGTTGAGGAGTATGCTGGGGCTCGATCTCCGGTAAAGCGACGCAAGACGGCCACGCAGCCGTGGTCGTGGAGGTGATACCCCCATGGCAATCTCAGGGGCTCATTCGACCTCGGACATTCGCAACATCGCGCTGGTCGGCCAGGCGGGCTCGGGTAAAACCCTGCTGACCGAGAGCCTGCTGCTGGAGGCGGGCGTCATCCGCAACCGCGGCAGCCTGGAGCGCGGCACCACCGTTTGTGACTTCGACCCGCAGGAAAAGCAGCTGCGCCACTCGCTGGACGCCACGCTGGTGCATTTCCCGGTCTCGGACTGTCACATTCAACTGTTCGATACACCGGGCTACCCGGATTTCGCCGGCCGCGCTTTGACGGTGCTGGAAGCGGTCGAGACCGCCGCGGTCGTGGTCAGCGCCGTGAACGGGGTCGAGCCGGTCACTCAGCGGATGATGGATTTTGCCCGGGATCGCGAGCTGTGCCGGCTGGTCATCATCAACAAGATCGACGCCAAGGACGCGCAGCCCGAAGCGGTGCTGGCGCAGCTGCGCGAATTGTTCGGGCGCGAATGCCTGCCGCTGAACCTGCCCGCCCAGGGCGGCAACGCGGTGGTGGACTGCTTCTTCGATCCCGGGCCCGACGCCATCCAGCCGCCGGACTTTTCCTCGGTTGAGACCGCGCATACCGAGATCATCGACCAGGTGGTCGAGGTCGACGAGGATCTGATGGCGCTGTATCTGGAACAGGGCGAGGAGTTGTCCCCGGAGCAGCTGCACGACCCTTTTGAGCGCGCGCTGCGCGAGGGGCACCTCGTGCCGGTTTGTTTCACCTCGGCCGAGACCGGGGTTGGCATCAAAGAACTGCTGCAGATCTTCGCGCGACTCATGCCCAATCCTCTGGAGGGCAATCCGCCGCCCTTTCTTCGTGGCGAAGACGCGCATGCCGTGCGTGTCAAAGTGCGGCCGGATCCGAATGAACACGTGATCGCGCACGTCTTCAAGGTGAACATCGATCCGTTCGTCGGCCGGCTCGGCATCTTTCGTGTTCATCAAGGCACCGTGCGGTCGGGGGCGCAGCTGTTCGTCGGCGACGCGCGCAAGCCATTCAAGGTCGCGCATTTATATCGTCTGCAAGGCAAGGATCATGTCGAGGTGGCGCAGGCGATTCCGGGCGATATCTGCGCCGTGCCGAAAGTCGAAGAGATGCAATTCGATGCCGTGCTGCATGACTCGCACGACGAGGATCACTATCACCTGAAGTCCATCACCCTGCCGCCCGCGATGGCGGGCATTGCCATCGAGCCCGAGCGCCGCGGCGAGGAACAAAGGTTGTCGGACGCATTGCATAAGCTCGTCGCCGAAGATCCGGGCGTGCGTATCGAGCATCAGGCCGGCATGAATGAGACCGTGCTGTACGGCATGGGCGATCTGCACCTGCGCGTGCTGCTCGATCGCATGAAGGAACGCTATGGCGTCGGATGCAAGACCAAGTCACCGAGCATTCCTTATCGAGAGACCATCACGCGGCCTGCGGAAGGTCATCATCGTCACAAGAAACAAACCGGCGGCGCGGGGCAATTCGGCGAGGTGTATTTGCGCGTTGAGCCATTGCCGCGCGGCGAGGGGTTCGAGTTCGTCGACGAGGTCGTGGGTGGTGTCATTCCATCGCAATACATTCCTGCGGTGGAGAAAGGAGTGCGCCAGGCGTTGAGTGAAGGCGCGGTCGCTGGCTTTCCGCTGCAAGACATCCGCGTGATCGTTCATGATGGCAAGCATCACCCGGTGGATTCGAAGGAAGTGGCATTCATCGCGGCCGGTCGTCGCGCGTTTCTAAATGCGGTCGAGGAAGCGGCGCCGATCGTGCTCGAGCCGCTGGTGCGCGTCGAAGTCACCTCGCCGAGCACCGCGACGGGAGATATCACTGGTGATCTCGCGACTCGTCGCGGTCGGGTGAGTGGCAGTCAGGCGTTGGCCAATCAGCGTACGCGCATCAGTGCATTGGTCCCGCTTGCCGAAATCAACGACTACCAGTCACGCATCAAATCGCTCACCGGCGGTGAAGGTGCGTACACCATGGAGCTGAGTCATTACGATCCGGTGCCGCCGCGCAAACAACAGGAACTCGCGCAAGCATTCAAGCGTGCGGCGGACTAGCAACGACGTTTCAGTGTTTTGCCTGCTTGTTGACGTAGAGAAGGCTGCTGTTAGATCCACCGGCCGTAGCAAACGGCGCATCTCGAAACTGATTCAACAACGGAGTGCTGATCATGATGAGAAAGAAGTGGGTGGCGGCTGCTGCCCTATTGGCGATGTCCGCGGGCGCGCTGGCCGATGGGACGTATGAGTTCGACAGCGTCACCAATCTCACGCACAGCGGCAATAGCATCACTGGTGTCCTGGTCAACGATACCGTCCCTACCACACTGACCCTGCCTCTGCAGAGTCAGTGCTTCAGCTGGATGCAGCTAATGATGACCAATCCCGGCGCGTTTACGCTCACTCTCACTATTGCGAGTTCGTCGGGAGGAGGCGGCCCGCCGCCGCCGCCCACTCTCAACTGCCAGTTGAACGCGAAGCCTTGAGGTAATCCTTAGAGGGCACCGGGTCAGGCGACTGACCCGGTGTTTGCAAAGTTGTAAACCCAAGGTTGCGCTCAGAGCGCCTTCCTGAACCGATACATCACCTGATCCGTCTTGTGTCGAACTGCTGGATCGAACACGGGCTTGGTGTGATCGTCTTCGGCATTGGCGAACGCCTTGCTGTCGGCTTCGAAAGTCAGGCCCGCTGCTTCGAAGTCACGCTTGATGATGGCGGGGTCGATGCGATGAAGTGCGTCGACGCTGGTGGCCGGATCCGCGCCTGCGGCAGCGACGTGGTCCACTACGACGACTGACGCGCCCGGCTTCAACGCCGGAACGAGTTTGGCGAGCGCCTGCGCCGGATCGGTGTTCGGCCACGAGCCGTCCTTCGCTTTCCAGTGCAGATCGTGATACGACATCACGAACAAGGCAGCGTCGAGAGTGTTCGGCTCGAACGGCGCTTCCTCGGGCGGCATGGTGAGCTGCACGACGTTTGCCAGGCGATCGTTGCCGTAGCGCTGCGCCGGCTTCTCGCCCGAGAATTTCAGATACTCGGGATTGTTATAAGCGATCACCTGACCATCCGGGCCGACGATGCGCGCCAGCAGCTCGGTGTAGTAGCCGCCGGCGGACAAGTAATCGACCACTTCCATGCCCGGCTTCACTTCGAGGAACGTCAATACCTCGCTCGGCTTGCGCCACGAGTCCTCATCCGTATCGCCGGGCAGGCGATCGATACTGCCGATGGACGCATGGATCGCAGCCTTGTCCTCGGCCGACAGCTCGGACGTGGTCGCAGCGGGCGCGGCTTGCTCGGCAGGAGGTTGTACGGGTGGCGGCGCTTTCTTGCAGCCCGCGACAGTCAGCAATGAAACGGAAACGGCCAGCAACAGGGCGCGACTCATGGCAGCTCCTTTGAATGTTTTCAATCAGCTTTGGATCATCGCTTCGAGCCGTTGTGCCAGTTGGGTCAGCTCGCGTTGCAGATGGCTGCGTTGCTCCGGAGTCAGTGATGTGTCGATGGCGCCCAGGACCACGAGCGATTGCTCGCGATTCTGCGCGGCCTTGGTCTGATAAGCGCGAGTCCACTGGCTTTCCGGCGTGCGCAGCAGCGCGAGAATACGCTCCTCGACTGCGGCCGGCGACTGACCTGCGGTGAAGCGTTCACGGAGCGCGTCGAACATCGCCTTGCGCCAGCGTGTCTGACTCTCGAGCCAGTCGGAGGTGGTGGAGTCGAAGCGTTTACTTTGCTCGGCGATCAACAGGCGCTGTTCCTTGGTGACCGAGCCGGTCCAGCGCTTCAATTGTTTCTCGATGTCCTGGGCGCGCTTCTCGTGCCACTTGCCGGCGGCGAGCGCCTTGAGCTCCTCCTCGTTGCGCTCGCGGGACTTCTGGGCGAGGTTGTTTTCGAATTCGGTGAGTTGCTCGGCCGACAGGCTCATCAATAGCCGCGCGGCGTCGGGTGCGGCTTGCTCGACCAGGCGCGAGCCGAACTGCTCCACCTGCGCTTCGATGCCTTTGTATGTCGAGGCGTTGCCCGGATGCGCGGCGGTCCCCGCCAGCTCGCGTAAAAATTTCGCGTAACGCACCAGCTCAGAGCTGCGATGCCATTGCAGCGTGCTTTCCAGCCACGAGCGCAGATCGCCGCGCTGACTCTTGTCGAGCGACACCAGATCCTGGATGTACCAGGCGGCCAGGGTGTCCAGCCGGTTATAGAAAAAGTTGGTGCAGGCGGAGACGCCGAGCGTCACCGCCAGCAACAACAATATTCGTGCACGAGCGGGAGACGCGGCGGTGCGAGTCATCCTGTCATTTGTGAACGACGGCCGTCGAAGCGCGGCACACCAGACGATACCCCAACCGCATGGATTGTGGAGCGCTTCCTGTTTGTAGCATTTGCAAGAGCAGGTTGGTCGCGGTGTAGGCGAGGTCGTAAGTGGGCTGATGCACGGTCGTGAGCCGCGGCCAAACGGTTTTCGCGATGTAGGTGTCGTCGAATCCCGCCACCGACAGGCGTTCAGGAACATTGATGCCCAGCTCGTGCGCGGCCATCAGCACGCCGGCGGCCATGTCGTCGTTACTTGCGAAGATGGCGGTGGGCGCATCCGGCTGTGTGAGTAACTCTTTGGCAGCGTCCATGCCCGACTCGAAGACGAAGTAGCCCTGGCGCACGAACCGATCGTGATACTCGATGCCGTGCGCTTCGAGCGCCGCCTTGTAACCGAGCAGCCGCTGACCGCTGGCGAAATGATCCGGATGGCCGATGATGAAGCCGATGCGGCGGTGACCGAGCCCGATCAGATATTCAGTCATTTCGCGCGCGGCGCCGGCATCGTCCATGTCCACGTACGGCGTTTGATGTGGCACATCGTTCGGGGCGACTCGAACGAAGGGCAGGGCGCGCCGGTCCAGAGCTCGCATCAGATCCACGGACTCGCTCAGCGGCGCGGTCACGATCAAGCCGTCGAGATGGGTCTGGTCGACCAGCCCGAGCACGTCACGCTCCATTTCTTCGCCGCGGCCCGTGACCTGATGCATGAGCAGCTGGAAGCGGTCCTCACGGCAGCGGGCCATGGCGCCGTGTTGTACATCGACGATGTAGTTGGCGCTGGGATTCTCGTAGATCAGCCCGATCAGGAACGAGCGTCGGCCCGCCAGGCTGCGCGCCGACAGGCTCGGGTGATAGTTGAGTTTCTTGACGATGGCGAGCACTCGCTGACGAGTTTCCTCGCGCACGTTGGGCTCATTGTTCAACACCCGCGAAACGGTTTTTATGGCGACGCCGGCTGCTTCGGCCACGTCTTGGATTTTCGCCCGGCGGGGCGGTGCTTTGATCATTGCGGACACTTATAACAAATAACTCATTCGCAGCCGGCGATGTCGTTCAGGCCCGACTCCAGCCGTACGTTGGCGATGCCGAGCTCGAGCTTGCCAGCAGTGGTCAGCAGGAACGGCGCGGTGACATTGCGCAGGTCGGCGCCTTTGCTCTGAAAACAGTGCAACGGCATTTTCAGCTGGCGCCATTCTCCCCCCGGCGCCTGTTTCAGCTGCGCGTCGATGGGCAAGTCTCCACGACAACCCGGTCCGCATTCAATGCCAAGCGTGACTTTGCCGGTCGGCGGCGTGTCGACGCGGTACTCGAAGGTCACCGACAGCTGGCCGTTGGCCTCGCGTTGCAGGTCGATCGGAGCGTCGCCCTGCAGAGCGAAGGTGGCGGGGCTGCGGCCCGACCACTTCGCCAGCCGGGCATCTTCCTGAGCGGCATGATCCAGGGCGCTGACGCTCAGCGCATCGTCTTGTGAGTTGCCGCTCGCCGTGGCCAATACGGTTCTAGCTGCGTCGCCATTGCCGACTGCGAGCTGCCACCCCGCGGCCGGGCGGCCAGCGGCGAAATAGCTGTGAGTCGAGGTCTGGCCCGCAGGTGTAGCCGGGATTGCTTCGGACAGCAGGGGAAAGTCGGAGGTGTCCTGATAGGTCAGGCCGTAGCCGTAATCGAACAGCGGGGCTTCGGGTGCGCCTTCGCTGTTGAGTTTCAGCGGGCTGCGCGGCCACGCAAACGGCAGCTTGCCTTTGAAATCGTAGTTCACCGAGCCATCTTTCTTGGCGAACAGCACGTCCGCGATACCGCCGCCTTCCGAGCCGGGCAGCCACGCCGCGACGAACGCATCCGACGCGTTCAAATAGGGGTTCACCCACATCGGGCGGCCCGACAGGAACAGCGCGATCACCGGAATTTCCTCGGCACGCAGCTTCTTCAGCAGCTCGAGATCCTTGGTGTCGCCAGGCTTGTATTGCAGAGTCGCTACATCGCCCTGGAATTCCGCGTACGGATCCTCGCCGAACACGACGACGGCGACGTCTGGCTTACGCGTGTAGCTGCCGTCCACGCTCAGGGTCGCCTGGCCGCCGCCCGCCGTCACTGCGGAGCGGATGCCCGCAAAGATGGATTCGGCCTTGGGGAATTGTTTGTTGGTGATGCCGGTGCCTTGCCAGGTCAGCGTCCAGCCGCCGTTTTGTTTCGGCAGATTGTCCGCGCCGTCGCCGGCCACCAGCACTTTCATGTTGGGCTTGAGCGGCAACACCTTGTTGGCGTTCTTCAGCAGCACCAGCGACTCGCGCACTGCTTGTCTGGCGACTGCGCGATGCTCGGGTGCGCCGAGCAGCTCGAACTTGCCACCGGACGGGCGGCTCGACGGCTTGCCCGCTTCGAACAGGCCGGCACGCAGCTTCACGAGAAGAATGCGCCGCACGGCGTCGTCGAGTCGGGCCATCGGAATTTCGCCGGCGCGGACCTGAGCCAACGTATTTTCATAGAGCCCTTTCCAGCTATCGGGCGCCATGAACATATCGAGGCCGGCGTTGACGGCGGCGGGACAGCTCACCGTCGTGCAGCCCTCGACCTGGCCGTGCGCATTCCAGTCGCCGACAACGAACCCGTCGAAGCCCATGCGCTCCTTGAGCACATCGGTCAGCAGGCCCTCGTGACCGGTAATCTTCTTGCCCTGCCAGCTGGAGAAAGACGCCATCACGACCTGCACGCCAGCGCCGATCGCGGCGACATAGCCGGGCGCATGCAAATCGCGCAGCTGTTCTTCGGTGATGCGGGCGTCGCCTTGATCGCGGCCTTCGAACGTGCCGCCGTCGGCGAGGAAATGTTTGGCCGTGGCGATGACGTGATTGCCACCGCGCAGGAAGTCCGGCTTGCCTGGATCGCCTTGCAATCCCAGCACGATGGCGTGCGCGTACTCGCGCACCAGCATCGGATTTTCCGAGTATGACTCGTACGCCCGGCCCCAGCGCACGTCCTGTGCGACGGCGATGGTCGGGGCGAACGTCCATTCCTGCCCGGTGACGCGCAGCTCGGTCGCCGTGATCGCGCCGATCTTGCGCATCAGGTCGGCATTGCGAGTCGCGCCGAGTGCGACGTTATGAGGGAACAACGTCGCGCCAATGATGTTGTTGTGGCCATGAACCGCATCGACGCCCCACATGATCGGAATGGCATGCTTGCCGTCGCGCGTGTCCATCGATGCTTCGTAGAACGCGTCCGCAGCGGCGAGCCACACCCTCGGCGGCGCGAGGTCATCGCCGCCGGGCGCGGAGTTGCCGCCATTGAGCACCGAGCCGAGCCGATACTTACGCACGTCCTCGGCGGTGACGCTGCCGACGTCCGCTTGGATGATCTGGCCGACCTTCTCTTCCACACTGAGCGAGCTCAGCAGATCGTTCAGGCGTGGTTCGAGCGCGGTGTCATCCAATGCGGGCAGCGAAACTTGAGGCCAGATTTCCGGATGCACATTGGACGCGGTGGTGATGCGACTGGGCTGAGTCTCGCCCGTCGTTGCTTCCTGCTTCGAGCATCCCGCCACAGTCACGGCCAGCAGTGTTGCCACTATGGCGCGACGAAGCTCGGCGTGCGCGCATGCGTCGATCATTGTTTGCCCCCGTTGGATCGCTGTTCTGACCAAACAGAATTCCACAGCCGTGACAACGTTGTCAATTTGTCTATGTGCGAATTCACCCGGAGCCCGGCTTGGCGGGCCCGCGCGGGCTCGTCATGATGCCGCCGATGACGAGCGTCTCCGGCTTACAACAATCGCAGCGACCGACACGCGTTCGTGCTCGCAATCTTGCTGCGATAGTCGCGGTGGTCGGTGGCGTCGTGCTCACAACAGCCGTGCGCGCGGTGGACGATGTGACCTTACACATCGAGCGCATCGACGGTGACGGCTGGAGCGCGAGCGACGTGGTCGTCGACCTGGGATTACCCGAGAACAATGCGCTGGTCCGCGCGCGAGTGGGCAAGCTGAACGTTACCGCGTTCTCGCAAACACTCACCGATGTTCAGATCGAATGTCCGTCGCTGGATCTGAGCGGCGACGTCATTGCGTGTCCCAAAGCGCGGGTGCTCGCGGATTGGCCGGCGTTGGGCAAACAGTCGCTCGATGCAAACTTGAAATATGGACGGGCCGACGGCTCGCTCGACGTGGCAATACAGGGCTTGCGCGTCGATGACGGGCGCGTCGCCTTACAGGGCGCGCTCCGCGATGCAGGCTGGAATGCGAAAGCTCATCTGCAGCAGGTGCCCATCGAGCGACTGATGAAGCTCGCCGCGGATCTCAAAGCACCGCTGCCCGCGGGGCTGGCGGCCACCGGGCTCATCGATCTCGACATCTCGGCGCGCGGCAAGCAAACAAATCTCAGCGAGGCGAAAGTCACCGGCTCCGTGCACGAACTGACGGCCAACAATGAGGAGGGCAGTCTGGCCAGCGACAAGTTGTCCTTGCAGGTGGAGGCGAGCGTGCGAGGCTCGGCGCAGCAGTGGACGTTCGATGTCGCGGTCAAATCGTCACAAGGGCAGGCATTCGCGCAGCCGATCTTCGTCGACCTGTCGGCGCATGCGATGTCGCTGCAAGCGCAGGGCAAGCTGAGCGAGGGCAAGTCGCTGACGTTCGATCGTTTCGCGCTGGATCATGCGGATGTCGCGCAAGCATCTGGCAGCGGCCGATTGGAACTGGATCTGGAACAGCCCGTGCGCGATCTCAATGTCGAGCTGACTGCGCTGCAATTCCCCGGCGCGTATGAGAGCTACTTGCAGCCGCTGCTCCTCGACACGAGCTTCAAGTCGATGCAGACCGCCGGCAGCATCGGCGGCAAGCTGTCGATGACCGACGGCGAGCCCCGTCGCATCGATCTGCGCTTCAACGATCTTACTGTCGATGATGGCGCGGGCAATCTGAATCTGTCGACGCTGAGCGGCGACTGGCACTGGCTCGGGGAAGAGAGCGGCGACGATTCTGAAGAGGACGAAGCTCCGGCCAGCCGCACGCTGCAGGTCGCGCAATCGCAATTGAAGTGGCAGGGCGGCGCGCTGCTGGGACTGGACCTGGGCGCGAGCGAGCTGAACTTCACGACTCAGGGGCGACAGTTCCGGCTCACGCAGCCCGCGCGCATTCCTCTGCTCGATGGCTCTATCGATCTGGAAACGTTCCGTGTCCGCAATGCCGGTCTGCCTTCGGTGGCGTTTTTGGTCGACGCGACGCTGCAGCCGATCAGCGTGCAGAAACTGTGCAACGCCTTCGGTTGGCCGGAGTTCGGTGGAAGCGTTGGTGGCGCGATTTCAAAGCTACGCATGCGCGAAGGCATCATCACGCTCGGCACGACACTGCACGCGCAGGTATTCAACGGCGAAGTCACGATCAGCGATCTGCGCCTGGAGCAGCCGTTCGGTCAGTGGCCGCGGTTCTATTCGAGCATCGCGCTCAATAATCTGGACCTCGAGCCGATGACCAGCGCGTTCTCTTTCGGGCGCATCACCGGCCGGCTGTCGGGCGCGATCAATGGACTGCAGCTGTTCAACTGGACGCCAGTCGCATTCGACGCGCAGCTCTACACGCCACGCAACGATCGATCCCGCCATCGCATCAGCCAGCGCGCGGTGGAGAACATTGGCAGTATGGGTGGCGGCAGTGCTGGCGTGACTGCGGCGCTGTCGAGCGGCTTCCTGCGCTTCTTCGAGGACTTCAACTATGACCGACTGGGCATTTCCTGCCGGTTGCATAACGAAGTGTGTGTCATGGACGGCGTGGCACCGGCGCCCAATGGCAATTACTACCTGGTGAAGGGCAGGGGGCTGCCGCGAATCGATGTCATCGGCAGCTCGCGTCGCGTCGACTGGCCGCGCCTGGTGGAGCAATTGCTGGCGGCGACCCAGTCTGGAGGGCCGGTGATGCAATGAGCGAGGCGTCGCTTTGCTAACTCTGTTGACGGCTTGCCAGCAGCCGACTGTAATCGCGTTCGAGTCCCAAGGAGCTTCTGATGCGTTCCGTCTCTTACAAATTTGCCACGTTGTTGTGCCTGGCCGCGTGCCTGATGGTCGCCGCGTGCGTCACCATCAATGTTTATTTTCCAGCTGCCGCGGCCGAAAAGGCGGCTGACAAGATCATCGACGACGTGTGGGGGTCGAGCGGCCAGCCCGCCAAGAAGGGCGACCAGCGCTCGGCGCTGCCCGCTCAGTCCGGCGACCTGCTGCTGGCAGCTGCGCATTCCGTATTGAATCTGCTGGTGCCCGCCGCTGAAGCGGCACAGGCCGACCTGAACGTCGCGACGCCGGCGGTTCGGCAGCTGACCCAATCGATGGAAGAGCGCCATGCGCGCCTGAAGAAGTACTACGACTCCGGCGCTGTCGGTCTCACCCGCGATGGCCTGGTGGAAGTGCGCGATCAGAATCTGGTGCCGCTGCCGGAGCGCAATGCCACGCGCAAGCTGGTCGCCGATGAGAATGCCGATCGCGCCAACTTGTACCGTGAGATCGCGACCGCCAACGGCCATCCGGAATGGGAAGCGGACATCCGCACCACCTTCGCCGAGCGCTGGGCCAGCAAGGCCGCGCCGGGTTGGTTCTATCAGGACAAGGACG
Organism: Steroidobacter cummioxidans; assembly: GCF_003104955.1. Taxonomy (NCBI): domain Bacteria; kingdom Pseudomonadati; phylum Pseudomonadota; class Gammaproteobacteria; order Steroidobacterales; family Steroidobacteraceae; genus Steroidobacter; species Steroidobacter cummioxidans. Next base: position 69,725 of record NZ_LSRW01000013.1, read on the forward strand.
GCAACTGGAAACAGAAGTAGCGGTGCTGGGCAGGATGCCCGAATGGCGGGAGCGCAGGGATGCGCAGGACCGGCCTCCAGCTGGCAACAAAAAAAAGCCCCGCATACGCGGGGCTTTTCGTTTCCGAGTCGACGAGTCTTCGAGTTGTTGGGTGGCGTCGGCTAAATCTGGAAACGTCGCTGTTGTCGCTCAACCCTTCTAGCTCCCGCCTCGCCTGATTATTACCAGGACGGAAGGCTGCGCATCCCTGTCGCTTGTGATTCGCTCCCACTCCCCTCGCGGTGCCATCCCCGCTTCTCTGCCACTTCACTGCTCCGTTCCCGGTAGCAGCGCTGGACCTATCCAAGCAAGCCACATGCCGTTCGGCTTGCGGTGCGTGCTGGGACAGGAACTTAGTACTAATCGTCGCGCTAACGCAACTACTATTTGGGGAGGCTTGCACGAGGCCTGTAAGGAATCTCGACGCCGATGCGCCATCGTAGTCACCAGACTACGCGCGGCTTTGGCTAAGTCCTTGGAATCTCCAGGGCGATGCTGACGCCCTGCTGGTCGGGCAAGTTCGTTGCGGTGACGCCACTACCGTGGAAGTCGGCGATCAGGCGCACGATATAGAGGCCGAGCCCGAGATGGGGTTTGCCATCGGAGCTGCCGCGGCTGCTGACCAGCGACTCGAACAATCGACCGTCCAGATGGGGAGGCAGGGGCGGACCTTCGTTACTGACGCTGAGTCGGTACTCGCGCGGCCCGACGTCCAGTGCCAGGGTGATCCGCTTGCCGGCCGGCGTGAAGTCGCTGGCGTTGTCCATCAGCTTGTCGAGCAGCTGCGCAATCAAGTCGGGCGAGCCGTCGATCATGCATGACTCGCCAGGGACGTGGGTCTCGATGCGATGCTGCACGAAGCTCTGGCGATAGGCCTGGCCCATATTGCGCACCAGTTCGCTCAGATCGAAACGCACGCGATCGGTGTGCTCGATGCTTTGCTCCACGCGCGTCGCCTCGCTCAACGCGGTCAGGATCGCATGCATGCGGTTCGTCCCGCTGCGGGCCCGATCCACATAGCTCTGCGCATTCGGCGGCAAGGTCTCTTCGGAGACGAGGTTGTCCAGCGAGGAACTGACAATGGTCAATGGCGTGCGCAGCTCGTGCGACAGCTTGGTGCCGAGCGTTTGCAAATAGATCGTGTATTCCTTCACGCGGCCGAGCAGCGTGTCATAACTGCGAGCGAGTGCGCCAAGCTCGTCTCTTGCTTCCGTGCCGGGGATGCTGTGCTCGATCCGACCTTCCGCCGTCAACGCAGTTCTCGCGGCACGGCTCAGTCGGCGAATGCGATGCGAGAGGCGCGCGGCGAACACCAGCGTCACGATGACTGAGAACAGCGTCGCGACCAATGTGATATTCAGCAGACGAGTGAGTGCCAACTCGCGGACCAGCACGAGCTGCTCGCCCGGCTGTTCGACCACTAGCGCGCCCAACAACTCATCGCCATAACGCACCGGCACGGCGGCACGCACCAAGGAAGGTTCGCCACTCGCCTGATCGAACCAGATCGCGGCGTTCTTGCCAGCGCGAGCTGCATCGACCGGCGGACCCCACATTCCATATGGCAAGCCATACGGCTGAGGTTTCACCGAGCTGCTCGGAAACAACCCGCGATACATCGAGCGCATGAAGCCGTACTCGTCCGTTTGCAGGCCAGGATAGGTCGATGATGTATTCACCGTGACCGCCCCCGCGCGCGCAAGCAGCCAGCCATTCACGTCGACGACCGACACGCGAACGCCATCGGGTGCGTACTGCTCCAGTCGCTGCTTCAATGCTTCCGATCCGGTGTGGACCCACGCGAGCCCGCGCGTGCCAGCAATGGTCGCGTTGTCTTTGTCGAGCGCGTACACCGCCAACTGGGTGCCAAATAAATTCTGCGGTCCGCGTAGTTCGACTGCGTAGCCCGTCGATGTTTCACGCCACACGCCGGTGATGTATGGCATGTCTTCGGAATGCGGGCGCCAGGGAGAGCCGATGTCACAAGGGCGCACGATGATGGGGCCGGGTGCCAATGCGCTGATGGACCACGCGCGTTCGCGACTGAATTCGTCGCGCGTCAGAATGATCAGGCGATCGGCGCCCCGGACCGGGACAGTCTCATTGTCGGTCGGCGTTTCGTAGGCGCGGCGTGTTGTTTTGACTTCTGCGTACATGTGCAGGAAGCGACCGTGCACGCCGAGTCGAAGCAGTGGCGCGTTCGGCTGAGTGCTGCCAAAGCCAGGCACGGGGCGCGTCGGCTCGGGCCATTCATCCGCGAAGCCATCGATGAGCGGCTGCGTCAGCAGCAGCGGAGCAAACAAATCGCCGCGATTCGGATCGAACGTGTCGCGCAGGTCGCCGGTGCGATACAGCAACTCAGGCTCGCTGGCCACTACGCGGCCCAGCACATCGGCGGTTGTCAGCAGCGCCGCTTCCTGGCCACTGCGCAGCGTGTTTTCCATCTGCTGCGCATATTTCCAGCCGGCCCACGGCAGGATCAGCGTCAACAGACTCAGCAGCAGCAGCTTGGTACGAAGAGACATCCGGGCGGTCGCGTCAGGCTTCCTTCCAGCGATAACCCATGCCGTACATGGTCTCGATGTTATCGAAGGACGGCTCGATGGCCTGGAACTTGCGGCGAATGCGTTTGATGTGCGAGGTAATAGTGTTGTCGTCGAGCACGACGTTGGCGGCATCCATCAGCTGTTGCCGATTCTTCACGTGGCCGGGATTCTTGGCCAGCGCATGCACGATCCAGAACTCGGTGAGCGTCAGGCCGAGCGGCTGGTCATTCCAGGTGGCGTGCAAGCGAGCGGCATCGATCATCAGCGCGCCCCGCGAGATCACCTGGTCACGATTCGACGGTTGAGTCAGCGCATCGATGCGGCGGAAGAGGGCGGTCACGCGCGCGATCAGGTGCGTGAGCGAGAGATCCTTGGTCAGATAATCGTCGGCGCCCAGACGCAGTCCGGACACGGCATCGAGCTCACTGTCACGAGCGGTCAGAAAGATGATCGGCAACTCCGCCGACATCGAGCGCAACTCGCGACACAACTCGAAGCCCCCTTCGGGCTCCTCCTTCAGACCGACATCGATGACGGCCAGGTCCGGCAAGCGAGCGCGGAATGCCTCGATGGCTTCCTTGCGCGAGCCGTAGGTGCGCACGGCATAGCCATTGCGCTGAAACGCAGCGGCATAGTTGTCGCGGATCGCAGGTTCGTCTTCGACGATGGCAATGACTTTCTTCATGGCGCCCAGTGTACCGCCGCCCCGGCCCCGGGGCTCCCTGGCCATAATTAATCACAATCTGCCCGCGGCACGCCCTCTGACAGCGATCATGCGTCCGCCCTGAGGAGCGGTAATAGCCCCAACGCCGAGCATCACCGGCGTTGGAGAACCGCCATGATCGACCGACAGCTTCCCGCCAACCCCCGCGTCCGCGCCGGCTCGTTGCCGCAGCAGCCTGCGCCCGAACAGCCCCGCCATTGGATGCACGGTCACGCGCCCAGCTTCAAGGCGCTGGCCCGCGATCGTCAGCGTCGTGAGCAGGCTTGGGCTTGGTTATCGCTGGTAGTGCTGATCGTTTGCTGGGACGCTTCCTCACGCTTGGGCGAGCGTGTCTCGCCGCCCCGCGCCCGGATTGCGCACGCGGTTGCGGAGGAGGAGATGTTTCGGTCGTCAGCTTCGTTTAGCGTGGATTTGTGAATTGTTTGTTTAGGGCGAGTGTCGGTGGAGCTTGCCGGATGAGAGCGTTGGTGGCTCGGCGGTGGCTGTCGGGGGTCTCGGGAAACTCGCGAGCGTCTTCACTGTTGGTGGGCTTTGCGTTTGATGGCTGCCGCATGATTTGGGCAGTGGCCGTTTCACCGGCGGTGTCGCTCGCCCTGAACGCGCTAACGCGCTGCGAGCTGCAACGCGCGTCAGCAGAGGTACCGCCAGCGTGCAACGGTTTGCTCGAATGGCGGCGGGCTTAGAGTCACCGTGCTTGCGAACTTCCCGAGACCCCCGACAGCCACCGCCCCGAACGAACTGATGTGAGTTCACCGGAGCGGCCGCGCTCTAGCGCGGCCGCAACTGTCGTCGCGACAAGGATCAGCCCCAAATTCACAATCAACGGTTGGGGGTGGGAGAAGAGTCACGCGCGACGCCGCTGTGACGTTTCGGCGGCGTCGGGAGTGTCTTAGCTCCTTCCGGCAGCTTTGCGGCACATGGACGGGGCCGCAACAGCAGGGCTCATCATGGACGTGCGGTGAGGAGCGCAATGCGCTCCGGCCGTGCCCGATGCCGGAAGGAGCTAAGACACTCCCGGCGCCGCGGACCGCCGAGCCCCTCTTAACTCTGGCCTCGGCGTCAACGCATAGTTAGAACGCGCTGATCCCCGTCAAAGCACGACCAACGGTCAACTGATGAACCGTCTCCGTGCCCTCGTATGTAATCACGCTCTCCAAATTCAGCGCATGACGAATCGGCGAGTATTCAACGCTAATACCAGCTCCACCCAAAATGTCACGCGCATCCCGAGCCACTTCAATCGCCGCCCGCGAGTTGTGCCACTTCGCGACGGACACTTGCGTCGGCTGCATGATGCCTTGATCTTTCAAACGTCCGAGCTGCAGTGACAGCATCTGCGAGGTCGTGATCTTTCTTGCCATCTCCGCCAGGCGAATCTGGATCGCTTGCGTCGCCGCGAGCGGCTTGCCGAACAGGATGCGCGTCTTCGAATAATCGATGACGTCTTTCAAGCACGCCTGTGCTGCGCCGGTCACGCCCCAGCAGATGCCGTAGCGCGCCTGAGTCAAACACGACAGCGGGCCTTTCAAACCAACCACGTCGGGCAGCACGTTTGCTTCCGGCACCACCACGTTGTCGAAGAACAAGCTGCCCGTCAGCGAGGCGCGCAAGCTCATCTTGTGTTTGATCGTGGCCGTGGTGAAACCCTTGAAGTCTTTCTCGACCAGGAAGCCGCGGATGCCTTCGTCAGTGCGCGCCCACACGATGGCCACATCGGCGATCGGCGCGTTGGTGATCCACATTTTCGCGCCGTTCAACACCCAGTCTTTGCCCTGGCGTTTGGCGTGCGTCTTCATGTTCGCTGGATCGGAGCCACCGTGCGGCTCGGTCAGGCCGAAGCAGGCGATGGTTTCGCCTTGGGCCATGCTCGGCAGCCAGCGTTGTTTCTGCTCCTCGCTGCCGAAGGCGTAGATCGGATACATACACAGGCTGGATTGCACGGAAACAAAGCTGCGCAAGCCCGAGTCGCCGCGCTCCAGCTCCTGGCAGATCAAACCATACGACACGCCATTCAAGCCGGCGCAGCCATAACCTTGGATGGAGCTGCCCAGCAAGCCCAGCTCTGCAACGCCGGTGACCAGCTCGCGCGGGAAGCGCTCGTGCTCGAAGCAGTCGCCCATGATGGGAATGACCTGCTCGTCGACGAATTTCGCCACCGAGTCCTGCACCAGCCGCTCTTCATCGCTGAGCATGGCGCGGACGTTGTACAGATCGACGGGATCGAGTTCGGCGGCCGCGGACGGCGCCGCTTTGGGTTTGGCTGACATGTGGGGTCTCCTGATCGGGGCCAATAATAGCGCACGCAACCGCTAGTCACTTGGTGCGCACTTGTGCGCAGGTGGTGTCGTCAGCAGCCTGAAACAGCGCGATCGAACGCGCGAAACCCTTGATTTTCCGGCAGCCACGCCGGTTTGCAGGCACGATACTGCACGGCAAGCCTACAATTCTTGTCGGTCGCCGCTGACCGGCGTAGCGTGTCGACCGCAACGAAGAAAAAGTCACGATGAGCAAAGGGGGAACGATGCGCACCGTGGAACAATGGCTGGACGAATATGGCGAGAGCCACCGCAATGCCATCAACAAGACGTTGCACTGGGTCTGCGTGCCCATCATCGTCGTCAGTCTGATCGGACTGCTGTGGTCGGTGCCGGCGCCGCGCACCTGGCAAGAGATATCGCCGCTGCTGAACTGGGGATTGCTGTTTCTGTTCGCCGGCGTGCTGTACTACCTGGTGATGTCGTGGTCGCTCGCGGTTGGCATGGCGATATTCGCCGCGCTGGTGACGCTGGCCATCGTCGGCTTGCAGAGCCTGCCGTGGCCGTTGTGGAGCGTGTGCCTCGCGTTGTTTGCGGTGGCGTGGGTCGGTCAGTTCATCGGACATCACTACGAAGGGCGGCGACCGTCGTTTTTCAAAGACATTCAGTTTTTGATGATCGGTCCGCTATGGTTGTTGAGCTTCATCTATCGAAAACTGCGAATCCCTTACTAGCTTCAGCAGCGAGCCGCGGCGGACACTCACGGATTCAGTGGCGGTTCAGTCCGTTTTTTCCAGGCTGATCGCGACTGATGCGCGGGTGCATAGTGCTGCGCGCTTTATTCAGCGGAGAGGAAACCTATGGTCGATCGTTTTTCCAAGCTCGCCGGTGTCGGCATCGTCGTGTCCTGCCTGCTCGCAGGCTGCACCACGGTCAATCCGTATACACGCGAGTCGCAAACCAGCAAAGCGGCCAAGGGCGCGGGCATCGGTGCCGCGGCTGGCGCCGTGGCGGGCTTGCTGACGAAAGGCGACAAGTTGCAGAACGCACTGATCGGTGCAGGCGTGGGCGCGCTCGCCGGTGGTGGCGTGGGTTATTACATGGACGTGCAGGAGGCGAAGCTGCGGCAGAAGCTGGAAGGCACGGGCGTGAGCGTGACTCGTATCGGTGACAACATCACGTTGAACCTGCCGAGCAGCATCACGTTCGCGACTAACAGCGCGGATCTGAATGGGCAGTTTTATAACGCGCTCGGCGGCGTCGGAATGGTGCTGAAGGAGTACAACAAGACTGTCATCGAAGTGGCCGGTCACACCGACAGCACGGGCAGCGATCAATACAATCAGCAGCTGTCGGAGCGTCGCGCTGCGTCAGTGGCGAACTACCTCGTTGGCCAGGGCATCACTCAACAGCGTCTGCTGACCGTGGGTGCGGGCAAGACGCGTCCGGTCGCGTCGAACGATACGGAAGCGGGGCGTGCGCAGAACCGTCGTGTCGAGATGACGATCGTGCCCATCACCAAGAGCTGATCGCGAGCCTCACAGGGCAAAGAAAAAGGGCCGGGCTCTTCACGAGTCCGGCCCTTCTGTTTACAGGGTCCATAAACCTAGTTTATTCCCTTGGTTCGCTCATGCGGCGTCAGCCACCAGGCCGCGCAGTTTCTTGATCGCGTTCGCCTCGATCTGGCGAATGCGCTCTGCGGACACGCCGTACTTGTCGGCCAGCTCGTGCAGGGTCGATTTCTCGTCCTGCATCCAACGGCTGCGCAGGATGTGCTGGCTACGATCGTCCAGCGTTTCCAGCGCCTGAGACAGCCGCTCGGCAGTGTCTTCATCCCATTGCTCGCGTTCCACGGCGACCGACGGATCGGCTTCCGGGTGCTGCAAGTAGGCCGACGGCGAGTACGAGCCATCCTCATCATCCGCATCCGGGGCCGGATCGAAGGACAGATCTCGCGAGCTCAACCGCTGTTCCATGTCGGTCACTTCGGCGGTGGTCACGCCGAGGTCGCTGGCGATCTGCTTGGTTTCCGCGTCGTTCAACCAGCCCAGGTTCTTCTTGAACTTGCGCAGGTTGAAGAACAGCTTGCGCTGCGATTTGGTGGTGGCGATCTTCACCAGCCGCCAGTTACGCAACACGTACTCGTGGATCTCGGCGCGAATCCAGTGAACGGCAAACGATACCAGTCGTACGCCCACATCCGGATCGAACCGCTTTACCGCCTTCATCAGGCCGACATTGCCTTCCTGAATCAGGTCGCCGACGGGCAGGCCGTAGCCGCTGTAGCCGCGGGCGATGTGCACCACGAAGCGCAAGTGGGACAACACGAGTTGGCGGGCCGCGTCCAGGTCTTCCTCGGTACGCAGACGGCGAGCCAGATCCAGCTCCTCCTCCCGCGACAACACCGGAATACGCGACACACGATCGATATACGAATCAAGGCTGCCGACCGGACCGGCCAGCATGAGCAACGGGCTGGCGGCGAGTTCGGTGCTTGAGCGAACAAGCGCAGTTGATGTCATGTCGAAGATTCCCCTCCAGGCAGTGGTCAGAAGTTTAGCAATCGCGGTGTTGGAGTGCTAAGTCGCCTTGAAAGTTCCGGGAGCGGCCTTAGGTTCCGACAGATTGCGCGCAGCTAAGTACCTGAAAGTACTGTGGTCTTTTGACCAGGACCCCGCCAGTGAACCTCAGTCACGAATGCCGTGACTGAGCATGCGGATTGGCGCTAGGGAAACGCGGGATCAGGTGGGTTCGATGGCCCGCAAATGGCGGGTGGCCGCCAGATAGGACCCCAGCCAGCCCAGAACGATCCCGCTGCCGAGCAGGACCAGGGTGGCTCGCGGGTCCAGGCCGCCGAGTTCGAAGGCGCTGCCGTACAAGCCAGCGAGGCGGCCGATGGGCTCCCGCAGAACGCCGATGACGGCGGCGGTGATGATCCAGGCGGTAATGCCGCCGCCCAGCCCGTACCAGATGCCATTGTAGAGGAAGGGCCGACGGACAAAGCCGTCGCTGCCGCCTACCAACTTGGTTACCTCGATCTCGGCACGCCGGTTCTGGATATCCAGCCGGATCGTGTTGCCGACGATGACCATGACCCCCAAGGCCAGCAACGCGGCCGCCACGACCAAGCCCCGGCGGACCGTTTCGAGAATGGCGTTGAGCCGGCTCACCCATGCGGTGTCGAGCTGCACGATCTCGACCGACGGCATGGCCCGCAGATCGGCGGCGAGGCTGTCGAGATTGGCGGAGGTTGTGAAATCCGCCGCCGGTGTCACCACCAGCGTATGCGGCAACGGATTCTCGTTGAGCGCATCGATGGCGGCGCCGAAGCCGGAGTCATGACGAAACTCTTTCAGCGCGTCGTCCGAGGTGATGACTTCGATATTGCTGACATCGCGGCGTTGTCTGATCCGGTCGGCGGTGCGAGTCGCCTCTTCGGCGGAAGTCGGACGCTTGAGAAACACCGTGAGATCGACGGCTTTGTTCCAGTTGCCGGTCGCGGTCTGCGCGTTGCTGATCAAAAGGTGCAGACACGCGGGCAGGGCGAGCGCAATGCCGATGACCAGCACCGTCAACAGCGTCGCGAGCTTGTGTTGCGACAGTCGGCCGAGCGAGCCGATCGACGTTTGCGCATGTCGAGTGAGCCAGGCGCTCATCGCATCGCTCCTTCGGCGCCGGTGATGAGCTTGGCCGGGTCGACGAGCTTCTCGCCGGCACTGATGCCGGCCGGGATGTCATCAGCGACGCGGCCGCCTTCCAGGCGAACCCGTCGCACCGGGAAATGTTCGAGCAGATACAAGTCGTGGCTGGCGACCAGCACGGTGACGCCGACTTCGTTGAAGCGGCGGAAGATATTCATCACTTCCAGCGACAGCTCGGGGTCGAGGTTGCCGGTCGGCTCGTCCGCGATCAGCACCGGTGGCTTGCTCACGACGGCGCGAGCGATGCCGACGCGCTGTTGTTCGCCGGTGGAGAGTTCGAGCGGTGCGCTCTGCTCGCGACCGAGCAATCCGACCTGATCCAGCGCCGCACGCACACGCTTGCCGATTTCCTTCGTACCGACGCCCGCGATGATCAGCGGCAGCGCGACGTTGTCGAAGATGGTGCGATCGTGCAGCAGCTTGTGATCCTGGAACACCATGCCGATCTGGCGCCGGAACGCCGGCACTTTACGACGCGACACGCCGTTGACGTTCAGACCGTTGACGATCAGTTGGCCGCGCGTCGGACGCTCGATCAATGAGATCAGCTTCAGCAGACTGGATTTGCCCGCGCCCGAGTGGCCGGTGAGGAACACGATCTCGCCGCTGTCGATGTCCAGTGACAGATCGCTGAGTGCCTCGCGGCCGTTTGGATAGCGTTTGAAGACGTGATCGAAACGAATCATGCGTATCGCGTCAGTCCCGCTTGAGCAACGCATCGACGAAGGCTGCGGCCTCGAAGCCGACGAAGTCTTCGACAGTTTCGCCGACCCCGAGATAGCGGATCGGCAGTTTCAATTCGCTGGCGATGGCGAACACGATGCCGCCCTTGGCGGTGCCGTCGAGCTTGGTGAGCACGACGCCGGTGACCCCCAGCGCTTCATGAAACAGCTTGGCCTGCTGGAGCGCGTTCTGCCCCTGGCTGGCGTCCAGCACCAGCAAGACTTCGTGGGGCGCGCTGGGATCGAGACGCCCCATCACACGCTTCACTTTCTTGAGCTCGTCCATCAGGTTCGATTGCGTGTGCAGGCGACCCGCGGTGTCCGCGATCAACACATCGAACTTGCGGGCCTGAGCGGACTGCAAGGCATCGAATGCAACGGCTGCAGGATCGGCACCCGTGGCTTGCGCGACTACCGGCACATCATTGCGCTGACCCCACACTTGCAACTGCTCGACGGCTGCAGCGCGGAAGGTGTCGCCTGCGGCCAGCATCACTTTCATGTCCGCTGCTTTGATGATGCGGGCCAGCTTGCCGATCGTCGTGGTCTTGCCGGCGCCATTCACGCCGACCACCAGCACCACGAACGGGATGTATTTGCTGTCGATGACCATCTGGCCCTGGACCGGCCGCACGATGTCCATGAGCTGCTCGCGCAGGGCTTCCAGCAACGCATCCAGATTGTCGAGTTCATGGCGCGCCACTTTCTTACGCAGCGCCGTCAGAATTCGTTCGCTGGTCTCGACGCCGACATCGGCGGTGATCAGCCGCATCTCCAGCTCGTCGAGCACGTTCTCGTCGATCTTGCCGCCGGGAATCAGGCTGGCGAGATCGTAGGTCAGCCACGAGTCGCCCCGGTTCAACTTGGCGCGCAGGCGCGTGAACAGGCTGCCCTGCTCCTGGACAGGGGCGGCAGGCGGCGGGGCGGCGGGCGGCTTGTTCTTGAAACCGAACATTCGTGGAGCTTGGGTCAGAGTCTCGCAGCGGAGCGCGCAATTCTAACAGCACTGGCGGCGCTCGCCGGGGCTATCATCCGCCGCGCACATGCCCAGAGCCCCTAGCAAGCGCCGCCCCGTCGGCAAAACCCCCGCCCAAGCCGGCCAGCCGCCGAATCGTCTGCGCATCGTGGGCGGGCGCTGGCGCGGCATGCGAATCGATTTTCCCGCCATCGAGGCGATCCGCCCTTCGCCGGACCGGGTCCGAGAGACGCTGTTCAACTGGTTACAGGCGCACATTGCCGGCGCGCGCTGCTTGGATTTATTCGCGGGCAGCGGCGCGTTGGGTATCGAAGCGCTGTCGCGCGGCGCCTCCGCGGTGACATTCGTCGAGCGCGAGCCGCAAGTGGGGCGGCATTTGACGCAAACCTTGCAGCGTCTCGGCGCAACCGGCGCAACCGTCGAGATCCAGGACGCAATCCGTTTCCTGGAGCGAACGCCGCAGCCGTTCGATGTCGTTTTCCTCGATCCGCCGTTCGCTTCGACACTGTTGCAGGCGGTGTTCACCAAATTGCCGCAGGGCTGGCTCGCGCCGGATGCGCACATTTACGTGGAATGTCCTGCGGATGTGCCGTTACCACCGCTGTCACCCGGCTGGACGGTGTACCGTGCCAAGCAGGCCGGTCAGGTCGGCTATCATCTGCTGCGAGTCACGATGGCTCGCATCCGTTCCGCTGAAGAGGTTTTGCCATGACCGGCGCCATGTATCCCGGCACCTTCGATCCAATCACCAATGGCCACTATGACCTGGTGCGTCGGGCTGCCGGCATTTTCTCTCGCGTGGTGGTCGCAGTCGCTGCCAATCCCGGCAAAGCTCCGTTGTTCACGCTGGACGAGCGCGTCGAGCTGGCGCGCGAAGTGCTGCATGACGTGCCCAATGTGGAGGTCACGGGTTACTCGGGCCTCACCGTCGAGTTCGCACGACAGCATGGACTGGGCGTGGTGGTCCGCGGTTTGCGGGCGGTCTCCGACTTCGAGTTCGAGTTTCAGCTCGCGACCATGAGCCGACATCTGTCGGATAAGGTGGATTATGTGTTCCTGACGCCCACCGAGCAGTTCAATTTCATTTCCTCCACCCTGGTGCGCGAGATCGCCAGTCTCGGCGGCAACGTCGCGCAGTTCGTTCATCCCAAGGTCGAGGCTGCCTTGCAGCGCGCGTGGGCCAAGCGTCGCGCGCAGTAGTCGCCATCGTCTAGCGCTCGCCAGCTCATTCATCGGGTTTGGCGGGCGCGCCGAGATCTCATGAAAGTCATTCCCCTGCTGCGTGCTCGCGTTTTATTGGTTGCGTTGTTGGTGTTGCCGCTGACGACGCTGGCGGATCAACCGCAGCGTCCAGGCAGAGCTGGAATCGCGAGCGCGCATCAGTTGGCGACCGAAGCGGGTATGGAAATTCTACGCCAGGGCGGCAATGCATTCGATGCGGCAGTCGCGGTGAGCGCCGCGCTCGCAGTGGTCGAGCCGAGCAGCTCGGGCTTGGGTGGTGGCGGCTTCTGGTTGTTACATCGCTCGTCCGACGGTTTCGAGACAATGGTCGATGCGCGCGAAGTCGCGCCCGGCGCCGCCACTCACGACATGTTTCTCGATGAGCAGGGCAATGTCGTCAAAGGCCGCTCAACGTCGACTGCGCTTGCCGCAGGCATTCCGGGTGAGCCCGCCGGTTTCGAACATCTTTCCAAGACGTACGGCAAGCTGCCGTTCAAGACCGTCTTGCAGCCGGCGATTCGGCTGGCGCGTGAAGGCTTTCCACTGAATGAGCGACTGCGCGGTGGCATCGTCGCCAAGCGTGAGACGTTCAATGCCGGTGCCGCAGCGAAAATATTCCTACGCAACGGTGAGGTGCCGGCGGTCGGCACCTTCATCAAACAACCGGAGCTGGCGAAGACGCTGACGACGCTCGCCGAGCGCGGCGCTGACGGCTTCTACAAAGGCCCGGTGGCGAAGCAGTTGGTCGACGGCGTGAAGAAGATGGGCGGCATCTGGTCGCTGCAGGATCTCGCCGAGTACAAAGTCGTAGAACGCAAGCCGCTGTATGGCGAATATCACGGCGCGCGCATCGTCACTGCGCCGCCGCCGTCATCGGGGGGTGTCGGTCTGATCAATGCGTTGAATATTCTTTCCGGCTACGACCTGAAGTCCCTCGACGCAGCGACGCGCGTGCATCTGATCGTGGAAGCGGAGCGCCGTGTGCACCGTGATCGCGCCGAGTATCTGGGCGATCCGGATTTCGTGAAGGTACCGGTCGAGCAGTTGCTGAGCCCGCATTACGCCGCGGGTCAGCGCGCGTCGATTCGCATGGATCGCGCCACGCCGAGCGATTCGCTCCCCAGCATTGCTCCGGCCCCGGCAGGTCCGCAGACCACGCACTTTTCCATCATCGATGCCGATGGCAATCGCGTCGCCGGCACCATGTCGATCAACTTTTTCTTCGGCTCCGGCTTGATGGTGCCGGGCGTCGGCATTCTGCTGAACAACGAAATGGACGATTTCGTCGCCAAGGCCGGCGTGCCGAATGGCTTTCGCCTGGTGGGCGCCGAAGCGAATGCGATCGCACCGGGCAAGCGACCGTTGTCGAGCATGACGCCGACATTTGTCGAACGACCGGATGGCGTGATGGTGCTCGGCACGCCCGGCGGCAGCTACATCATGGGCATGGTGTTGCTCGCGACGCTGGATTGGATGCACGGCATGTCGCCGGACGAATTGGTGAAGAAGGGCCGCTTCCACCATCAATACATGCCTGACGTTCTGTCGTTCGAGCCGGGTGCGTTCAGCGCCGACGTGCAGGAGACGCTGAAGAAGTACGGCCACAACCTGCGCGAGTCGCGTCAGCCCGGCAACATGCAGATCGTCACGTGGGACTACAAGACCGGTGAGGTCAGGGCCATCTCCGATCCGCGCGGTGTTGGCGTTGGCGTCGTCTACTAGTTATTTCTACTGGTCATTTCTGACATTGCGGACAGAAATACGTCGAGCGTTGCCCCTGCACGAGTTGTTTGATCGGTGTCTTGCACACTCGACACGGATCCTTGGTGCGCTCGTACACGAATAGCTTCTGCCGGAAATAGCCGGGCATGCCTTCCGGGTTGATGTAATCGCGCAGCGTCGTGCCGCCTTCGCGGATCGCGTCTTGCAGCACGTCTTTGATCGCTTTCACCAAAGCGTCGAACTCAGGCCGCTTCAGCCGGCCGGCGGCGCGGCGCGGGCGCACACCGGCCCGAAACAGCGCCTCGCTTGCGTAAATGTTTCCCACCCCGACCACGACCTGGCCGTTCATGATCAATTGCTTGATCGCGACGCTGCGGCCCTTCGCGACCCGCGCCAGATATTCGCCATTGAACTCGTCCAACAGCGGTTCCGGTGCCAGCGACTTCAGCAGTTTGTGCTGGAGTGGGTCGCCGTCGGTCCACAGCAGGCTGCCGAAACGGCGGGGATCATTGAATCGCAGGCATTGCCCCCCATTCATGACGATGTCCACATGGTCGTGCATGGAAGGCGGTGTCGAGGCTGGCAGGACGCGCAGGCTGCCCGACATACCCAGATGCAGGATCATGCTGCCGCGCTCGAGGTCGAACACCAGGTACTTCGCGCGCCGTCGCAGCTGAACCACGCGCTGCCCGGCCGCCAGTTCAGGCAGCTGTTTCGGAATTCGCCAACGCAGGCGCGGCTCGCGGACTACGATTTTTTCGATGATGTGTCCCACCACCGACGATTCGATGCCGCGGCGGGTGGTTTCTACTTCAGGAAGTTCAGGCATGGGACGCCGTGCTCAGGGAATGGCTCATTTGTGGGGGCTTTCCAGCTCCGTTATAGTCCGGCGAGAGCCATTTTCTCCAATCCTATAAGCTTTGCGTTCGATGCAGGGGCACCAGTGAACCTCGATTTTCTGTACGGCATTTTGAATCTCAGCTTCTGGGAATACGTGCTGGTGACCTTCGTGTTGATCCAGATCACGTTCATGGGCGTGACGCTGTATCTGCACCGGGATGCCACGCATCGCAGCCTCGACCTGCACCCAGCGCTGCGTCATTTTTTCCGCTTCTGGCTGTGGATGACCTCGGGCATCGTCACCAAGGAATGGGTGGCCGTGCATCGCAAGCACCACGCCCGTTGCGAGACGCCGGAAGATCCGCACAGCCCGGTTATCGTCGGCCTGAAGAAGGTGCTGCTGGAAGGCGCCGAGCTGTACCAGGCGGCGGCTCGCGATCCGGAAGTCACCGAGAAGTTCGGTCGCGGCACGCCCGACGACTGGATGGAGCGCAACGTCTACGCCAAGTACCGGAACATGGGCATCGTGCTGCTGATCGTCGTCGATCTGCTGCTGTTCGGCGTCCCCGGCATCATCATCATGGCGGCGCAGTTGATGGCCAATCCGCTGCTGGCGGCCGGCGTGGTCAATGGCGTGGGCCACTACTACGGCTATCGCAACTTCGAGTGCTCCGATGCAGCCCGCAATGTGATGCCTTGGGGCTTCCTGCTCGCCGGCGAAGAGCTGCACAACAATCATCACGCCTTCCCGAGCTCGGCGAAGTTCTCGGTGCAGCGCTGGGAGTTCGATATCGGCTGGCTCTACATCCGCATCTTCAAGGCACTGGGCCTGGCTCGTGTGCTGCGGACCGCGCCGGAGCCGGTGAAGGTCGAGCCTCGCGTGCACATCGATCTGGAGAACGTTCGCGCGGTGATCGTAAATCGCATGCACGTGCTGCGTGACTACACCCGCCATGTGACGTTGCCCGTCTTTCGCGAAGAGCTGCGCAATGCCGGCGGCGTGTTGAGCGGTCCGGTTCGCAAGCTGCTGGTCCGCGAGCCGACGCTGCTCGACGTGCAGGCCCGCTCACGATTGAGCGAAGTGCTGGAGGCCAATCAGACGCTCAAGACCGTGCACGAATTCCGCGAGCGCCTGGCGGTGATGTGGAGCGGGGCGCACATGAGCAACGACAAGCTCATTCAGCATCTGCGGGAGCTGATCGCGCAGGCCGAGGCCAGCGGCATCAAGGTGCTGCAGGACTTCGCGAACACGCTGCGCAGCTACTCGATGCCGATGCAGCCGCACGCTGCCTGATCTCCAGGCGTTGGCGCAACCGCCAACCGAAGAGCCCGCCGTAAGGCGGGCTTTTTTATTTACGACCCAAAGGTATTTGCAGCCCAAAAGCAAAAGGCCCACCGAAGTGGGCCTTTCGAGATTCAGCAAAGCGGTCCGCCGCCAGCGGACCTGCTCACTTACTTGATCTTCGCTTCCTTGTAGGCCACGTGCTTGCGGGCCTTGGGGTCGAACTTG
This sequence comes from Steroidobacter cummioxidans, assembly GCF_003104955.1. Classification (NCBI taxonomy): domain Bacteria; kingdom Pseudomonadati; phylum Pseudomonadota; class Gammaproteobacteria; order Steroidobacterales; family Steroidobacteraceae; genus Steroidobacter; species Steroidobacter cummioxidans. The sequence goes on from NZ_LSRW01000013.1 coordinate 85,981, forward strand.
CGCACTTCCATCTTGTCCGGATGCAGGCGCTTGTTCTTGGTGGTGGTGTAGAAGTGGCCGGTGCCGGCCGTGGACACGAGCTTGATCTTTTCGCGCATGGCTTGAAGCTCCTACTGGTTAGAGCGCAACGCCCTTGGCGCGCAGCTCGGCAACGACAGTATCGATGCCCTTCTTTTCGATGGTGCGCAGGCCGTGGGTCGACACGCGCAGGCTGATGAAGCGGCGCTCGCTCTCGACCCAGAAACGCTGCACGTGCAGGTTGGGGAGGAAGCGGCGACGACGCTTGTTGTTGGCGTGTGACACGGTGTTACCGGTCATCGGCCCTTTGCCGGTGATCTGACAGACTCTGGACATGGCGGATACCTAATCTGAAGGCGGCCAGCCCATAACACATGGGGGGCTGGGCCCAAAAACGAGTCGCGCTTTATACCAGCCGGCGCGGGCTTAGGGAAGCCGTCAACGCCGCGAAAATACCTGAAAGGCATTCTTTTACAGCCAACCCCGCTCGGCGAACGACTCGCAAACCCCATCGCCGACCACCAGATGGTCCAGAACTTTGATATCCACCAGAGCCAGCGCGTCGCGCAGGCGGACGGTGATGCTCCGGTCCGCCGGGCTGGGCTCCGCAATTCCGGAAGGGTGGTTATGGACCAGAATCAGGGCCGCGGCGTTCCGGGACAGAGCCAATCGCAACACCTCCCGAGGGTGCACGGTGGCGCCATCGATAGTCCCTCGAAACAGCTCCTCGAAGCCGACGACCCGGTAGTGGCTGTCCAGCAGCAGGCAGCAGAACACCTCATAAGGCAGGTCTCGCAGGCGGAGTTGGACAAATTCGCGGGTCGCTCTCGGATTCTCGAGGACCGAGCGGGCCGCCATCAGTTCCTGGTAGTGCCTGCGCGTCAGCTCCAGCGCGGCCTGGAGCGCCACATATCGGGCTGTTCCGAAGCCGCGAGCCTTACAAGCGCGCGTCTTGTCGGCCGTGAGAAAGGCACGCAGAGATCCAAAGGCAGCGATCAAGTCCCGCGCTAGATCCAGCGCGTTACGGCCGCGCACGCCCGTGCCCAGCAGGATGGCGAGCAATTCGGCCTCGCTCAGGCTCGCTGCGCCGATTTTCAGCAATTTCTCTCTCGGCCGGTCGCTCTCCGGCCAATTGCGAATCGACATCCTTGTCTCCCGCCGATGCTTTGAGCGTCTTGCCTGCATGCGGCTAGTCTGCCGGGCAGTGCTGCGCCCGATTTGGCTCGAATTGGTGCGATTTTGGCGCGAAATGTCCTGCTTTCCGCGGCTAAGTTGCGCTATGCGGGGCGCGGCCGAGGCTATACCCGCGCGGAATGCCGGTATGCGACGGCGACGTTTGCCGGGCCCTCCGCCCGCCCCCATAATCGGCTCCATGAGCTCGAAGCCTCGCAAAATTCTTCTGGGTGTCACGGGCGGTATCGCGGCCTACAAAAGCCCGGATCTGGTGCGCCGATTGATGGACCAGGGCGCCGAAGTCCAGGTCGTGATGTCACGTGGGGCCCAGCAATTCGTCACCGCACTGACGTTCCAGGCCGTGTCCGGCAAGCCGGTGCGCGATGATTTGTGGGACGAGAGCAGTGAAGCGGCGATGGGACACATCGAGCTGGCGCGCTGGGCGGACGAAATCGTGATCGCGCCGGCGACGGCCGATTTCATCGCCAAGCTGACCCATGGGTTTGCCGAAGACCTGCTGACGACGCTGTGTCTGGCGACCACCGCGCCGATCACCATCGCGCCGGCGATGAATCGTCAGATGTGGGCCAATCCTGCGACTCAAGCCAACGTTCGCATATTGAAGGAGCGCGGCGTGCGGGTGCTCGGTCCGGCCAGTGGCGAGCAGGCCTGCGGTGAAGTGGGTGTCGGTCGGATGCTCGAGCCGACGCAGATCGCTGCTGAAGTTTTCACGATCCGCGGTGGCGCGGGTCCGTTGCAGGGGCTCAAGGTCGTTGTTACCGCAGGTCCGACGCGCGAGAAGATCGACCCGGTGCGATTCATCAGCAATCGCAGCTCCGGCAAGATGGGCTACGCGGTCGCTGAAGCGGCGCGCGAAGCGGGCGCTCACGTCGTACTAGTGAGCGGCCCAGTGCAGATTCCGACACCTCGCGGCGTCGAGCGCGTCGATGTGGAAAGCGCTGAACAAATGTTGAGCGCAGTTCAGAGCAGTGTCGCCGATGCGGATATTTTCATCGCCGCGGCCGCGGTTTCCGACTATCGCTGTCGAGAGGTCGCCTGCGAAAAGATCAAGAAGACCAGCGACACGCTCAATCTTGCATTGGCGCGGGCGCCCGATGTGCTGGCCACGGTCTCTCGGGGCGAGTCGCATCCGTTCCTGGTGGGCTTCGCAGCCGAGACCGAGCACGTCGAGCGCAATGCGCTGACCAAGCTGGTCAACAAGAACCTCGACATGATTGCCGCCAACAAAGTCGGTGACGGTCTGGCGTTCGACAAGGACGAGAACGCACTCACCGTGTATTGGCAGGATGGCAAACGCGAGCTTTCGATGACCAGCAAAGCGGCTCTGGCGCGCCAGCTGGTCGAGCTGATCGCCGAGCGCTACCAGGCGCGCGGCAAGACTCAAAACCAAAACTCAACGCCTGCTTTGACCGCCGCTCATGCCCGCTGATGGAATGACTTCCGGCGATGGCGTCCGCCGTCGCTTGCAGATTCGTGTGCTCGATCCTCGCATCGGCCGCGACTATCCCTTGCCTCAATATGCAACCTCAGGCTCGGCGGGTGTCGACCTGCGCGCCTGTATCGATGCGCCGCTCGAGCTGAAGCCGGGCGATACGCAGCTGATTCCTTCCGGGATCGCGATTTATCTGCAGGATCCGGCGTATGCCGCCATCGTGCTGCCGCGCTCGGGGCTCGGCCACAAGCACGGCATCGTGCTCGGCAATCTGGTGGGGCTGATCGACTCGGATTATCAGGGGCAGATCTTCGTGTCGTGCTGGAATCGCGGGCAAAGCACTTTCACCATCCAGCCGGGTGAGCGCATCGCGCAGCTGGTGGTAGTGCCGGTGGTGCAGGTCGAGTTCGACGTGGTGAACGAGTTCGTCGCCACCGAGCGTGGCGCGGGCGGCTTCGGCAGCTCGGGCCGGGGCTGACTGAGGGTTATTAGAGCCCCTTCAGCTCTTTGAAGCGTTTGATATCCGCGCTGAAGGACGCTTTGACGTCGGCCTGTTCGGTCACGTTCTTTTCCAGCGATTCCTGGTACACGCGCAAGCTGTTCACGGTGTTGACCATGTCTTCGGCGAGATGGTCGGGCAGCGGCGGTGCGCCCGGTCTTTCGTTGTATGGCTTGAAGCGCGCGATCTGAGTTTCGAGGCGGTTCTGCCGCTCGCGCATGGTGACGATGGTCGCCTCGGTGGCGCGATGTTGCGCGACCAGCAGCTCGAGGCGTTGATCGCGCAGCCGCTCGATGTCTTCTACGCTCAGGTACGTTTCCAGGAGCATGCGATCGCGCAGCTGGCGTTCCTGCTTCAGCTTGCGTTCGCTGCTTTCGGTCGCTTCCCGCGACAGGCGGGCGGCACGGGTGCGGTCGCCCTCGATGACCCGCAACACCGAGCCCTGCGCATTCAGAACCTCGGTGTCCTGGCCGGTGCAGCCGGGCGGCATGCTGTCGCTGAACAGCTGTTGGCCATTGATGTCCTTGCAGCGGTAATAGGCTTCCTCGGACGACTTGGTCGGCCGTTGTCTTTGCGCGGCGAAAGCAGTACTCGATGCGACGCCCGATGCGACTATCGCAACAACGATCGTCAGTGTGCGTATCCCGCGCATCGGTTTGGAATTATCCCCTGGAGTTGGACGGTTATTGTGCCGCAGGGCGCTGTTGGGTCAACTTTGGACGGTTTTGGTCACATGTGACGTCGCTCCGGCCCGCGCTGGTTGGCACGGTAAGAGCGCACATCGGTTCAGCCCGACACCCCGTATTCACCGCGATAACGCTCGACTGCTGCCAGTTGTGCCGCGTCTCCGCTCTGCCTCAGATAGTCGATCAGATCGGCCAGGCGCAGGATGCTGGTCACCGGTAGTTGCAATGTCTGTTCCACTTCCTGAACCGCGGACAGCGGACCCTGGCCGCGTTCCTGCCGGTCCAGCGCGAGCATGACTCCGACGGGCTGTGCGCCGGCGCCGCGAATGATATCGGTGGCTTCGCGGATCGCGGTTCCCGCGGTGATCACGTCGTCGACGATCAGTACTCGCCCGCGCAGTGGCGCGCCGACGATATTGCCGCCTTCGCCATGGTCTTTGGCCTCCTTGCGATTGAAGGCCCAGGGCACGTCGCGGCCGTGCTGGTCATGGAGCGCCACCGCCGTGGTCGCCACCAGAGGGATCCCTTTATAGGCGGGGCCGAACAGCACATCGAACTCGATGCCGGCATCTTGAATCGCCTGCGCGTAGGCGCGCCCCAGCTCCGCCAGCGCCCGCCCCGAATTGAACAGACCGGCATTGAAGAAGTACGGGCTCACCCGGCCCGACTTGAGCTTGAACTCGCCGAAGCGCAGCACGCCGAGTTGCAGACAGAGGTCGATGAAAGAACGCATGCCAGAAGATGTATGAATGAGCTGAATGAATGACCGCGGGCGATGGTAGTCGATTTGCGCGCGACATCGGACATAGATCAAGCCTGATTTCGTGCTGGTTCGGGCCAATGGCCACGGCGGCCTTCTATAATCGCCCGCCATGAGCACAGTGGCAGCAGGCACAGCACAGGCAACCCCGGCATCCAAACCGAGGTGGCGTGACATTCTGGCCAGTCCGAAGATGGTCGCCATCATGGTGCTCGGGGCGGCTTCGGGTTTTCCGAATCAGATCACCGAAAGCGCCTTGCAGGCCTGGCTGAAGGACAGCGGTGCGAGCAACACGACCATCGGCATCCTGTCCTATGTCGCGCTGCCTTACCTGCTCAAGTTTCTGTGGGCGCCGGCCATCGATCGCTATCCGCTGCCATTTCTGGGCCGGCGGCGGGGCTGGATTGCGCTCATGCAACTGTGCCTGGCAGTGGCGATTGGCGTGTTCGCCTTGCAAAACCCCACGGTCTCGCTGACGCCGATCGCGGTATGCGCGGTCGCCATCGTATTCTTCTCTGCAACCCAGGACATTGCGATCGACGCCTATCGAACCGACGTCTCGCAACCGCATGAGCGCGGTCTGGCGGCCGCCGCGAATAATCTGGGCTATCGCACGTCGGCGTACATCGCGTCCGCGTTCGCGCTGGTAATGGCGGACTGGGCCGGATGGAAACCGGCGTTCCTGATTCTCGGCGTGGTCATGGCGGCCTTCTGCCTCGGCACGCTGCTGGCGCCTGAACCTCACTACGAACATCAGCCGCCGCGCAGCTTGAAGGAATCGCTGGTCGTGCCGCTGCGCGAGTTGCTGGGCACTCCGAGCGCCATCGCCTTCATCGCGCTGGTCATCCTGTTCAAGGTCGGGGACGCGTTCGCGCTGCGATTGTTCACGCCGTTCATGATGGACGTCGGCTTCACCAAGACCGAGATCGCCCTGGTGCTGAAGGCGCTGTTCACGGCCAGCGGCGTGATCGGTGCGATTCTCGGCGGCGTGGCGATGGTGCGGCTGGGATTGTTGAAATCGATGCTGATCTTCGGCGCGGTGCAAGCGGCCTCGAACTTCCTTTATTACGCGATGGCCCTGACGGGCAAAAACTACGCATTGATGATCGTTGCGGTGGGCGTCGACAACATCGCCGGCGCGATGGGCAATATCGCCTCGGTCGCGCTCATCATGGCGTTGTGCGATGTGCGCTACAGTGCCTTTCAATATGCGCTGCTGTCGGCGATTGCGCTGACGCCGCGCTATTTGCTCGGCGGTCCGGCCGGCTGGATCGCGGATAATGCCGGTTGGCCCATGTACTACGTCATCAGCGTGCTGCTGGCCATGCCAGGACTGCTGCTGGTGTGGCTGATGCGCCAGAAGATCATACAGCTGGATCAGCCTCGCGCCTGAGCGCGGGGCTGACCAAGAAACATCGGGACGATTACAAATCCCGCGGCGCCGGCCACTCGGAATAGCCCGAGGCTTCGGAGCGATCCAGGCTCATCAGCGGATCGGTCCAGACGCTGGCTGCGCTGATTTCCCGGTCGGACTCATAGTCCTCGGGCTCGACATCGACCGAGCCGGTCCAGTCCTCCGGCGCCTGCGCCTCTTCGAAATCCTGTTCGTCCCACGCTTCCAGATCGAACTCTTCGATGGTGCCATCGAAGTGCTGGACTTCCACGGTGCCGTCGTCGCGATCGACCGCAACTACTTCGAACAGGGCGCCATTGAGGCGGCGATACCAGTCACCCACGACGGGACTCGGCGAAGTCATTGACCATCCTCCAGCAGGAGTGAGGGAGCATCCTTGCGGAAGCATCCATGCGTCATGCGACATGCGCGTCGAATTGAGGTTTGTTTTAGACCTGCGCCGCGCTGGATTCAAGTGGGATTTTTTCTGCAAGGCATCAAGCAAAGTGACATCCGCGGGCGCGCGTGCGCTACAAATTCACCCTCACAGCGCGTGGTGCTAGTGGCGCAACATGAAATTCTTCTAGTGATGCCGGATGTGACTTTATTGTGATGATGAGCGCGTGCGTGTGTAGCTCAGGTCCCAGACGCCGTGGCCCAGGCGCTGGCCGCGCCGCTCGAAACGCGTAAGTGGGCGTTCTTCGCTGCGGGCGACGAAACCGGTGTCCGGCGCATCGTTCGCAAACGAGGCCGAGGCATCGATCACTTCGCGCATCTGTATCGCGTAATGTTCCCAATCCGTCGCCAGTCGCAGCTTGCCGCCCGGCGCGAGCACACGTGCCAGCAGCTCCACGAATTCCGGCTGGATCAGGCGGCGCTTGTGATGCCGTTTCTTGTGCCAGGGATCGGGAAAGAAAATATGGATGAACTGCACGGAGGCGGGCGCGAGTTGCTGTTGTAACACCTCGACGGCGTCGTGACAGATGACGCGTAGATTCTTCAGTCCGGCGCTCTCCGCGCCCAGCAGCAGGTGACCGACGCCGGGCTTGTGAACTTCCACGCCGATGCAATCCAGCTCCGGATGAGCCTGCGTGAACGCCAGCAAAGCCTCGCCGGCGCCGAAGCCTATTTCCAGCATGCGCGGCGCCTGACGGCCAAACATTCGATCCAGATCGACCGGCTGCGCGCTGAATTCGACGCCGTAACGCGGCCACAGCTCATCCATCGCGCGCTGTTGAGCGGCAGTCTGACGGCCGCCGCGGATCACAAAGCTACGGATGCTTCGACGCGACGGCGGGGTCGCCTCGTTTTCTGGAGACTGGTCTTCGGTCATTTCTGGACGGCGAGGGACTGCAAATGGTCGTAAAGCAATTTCGCAGCCGAGTGCAAAGGCACGCCAGTGCGAATACAAAGAAACAGCTGCCGATGCGCCCACGGATCGGTCAGCGGCACCGACGCGAGTGACAGCGAGCGGATGTAGGCGCTGGTCGCAGCTCTGGGCACGATGCTGACGCCGAGTCCGGATGCGACCATGGCGCAGGCCGCGTCGAAACTCGTGACTTGCACGCGCCAGTGCAATGAGCGATCTGCTTCGGTGGCCGCGCGGGTGAGCAAACGATGCAACGAGCTGCCGGCATGCAGGCCGACGATCGGTTCATCGATCAGTTCTGCGAACGACAGGTAGCCGCGTTTCGCCAACGGATGATCGGGTTTCAACACGACGACCAGGTCGTCATTTCTGAAAGGCACCGTGGTCAGGCCTTCGATCGCGGGCAGCTCGCTGACGATGCCCAGATCGGCGGAGTTGTCCGCGACCGCGGCCGCAATCGCCGAGCTCACATGTTCTTCGAGATGCACATGGATGTCGGGATGCTGTTTTGCAAACGAGGCCAGCGCATCCGGCAGGAATTCGACGATGGCGGAAATGTTTGCAAACATCCGCACGTAGCCGCGCGTGCCCGAAGCATGTCGTCGCATCTCATCGTCGAGCTGTGCCGCCTGATGCAGCAGCACGCGCGCTCTTGCGAGCAGCGCATGGCCCGCGGCAGTCAACTCGACGCCTTTCGCCCCGCGCAGCAACAGCGGGCAGCCCAGATTGTCCTCCAGGTCGGAGACGCGTTTGCTCACCGCCGAAGCGACGGTGTGCGACCGCTCAGCGGCGCGCGCGATGCTGCCCGCATCGGCGACGGCCACGAACAATTCCAGGTCACGTAGATCGAATCTCAAAGCCACGGAAGACATCGGCGGGGTGAATCGAGGAGCGGCAGTATACCGCCGAAGCCGCGCCCAGCCCCGCGCCAATTGATCGGCGGCGGATCAGCCCCTAGAATCGACCAAACGCGGGTGTAGCTCAGTTGGTAGAGCACAAGTTTCCCAAACTTGAGGTCGCGGGTTCGAGACCCGTCGCCCGCTCCAGATTCCAGCCCGGGTCCCTCGGACCCCGCCTGGACCCCATGCCTCATCCTGCCGCAAGTGCCACGGCAACCTCGTTGCCGCGAGCCGGCTCGTGATTCTTATTCAGAGGGATAGTCATCAGATGACCGCCAGCCGACGCGATTTCATAGTGGGCACCGGTGCCGCTGTGGCCCTGGCCAATCTGCCGCTGAGTGTTCGAGCCAGTCAGGCCAGTGCCGACAAGGCCGCCGAGGCAGTGCTCGCCGGGCTGGCTGAAGAATTGCTGGTCGACTATCCGGAAACCGCCAGCGGCCTGGGCATCGATACCGGCCCACGCGCGCCGTTGAAGTCAAAGTTGACGGACCGCTCTGCCGAGGGCCAGCGCGCGATTGCCCAGCGAGTCGCGCAACGCTTGCAGCGGTTGAAGGCCATCGATACGTCGAATCTGAGCGAGGCCACTCGCATCGATGTGGACGTCATGCGCACCGCGCATGAGTTTGCCACCGAAGGCTTCGCCTTTCCTTATGGCGATGTCGCCAATCTGAATCAGAACTGGTCGTATCGAAACGCGCCGTATGTGGTTGCTCAGAACACCGGTGCGTTCCTGGAAATTCCCAGCTTGCTCGACATCAGCCACACGGTGGAAAAGCCGGCGGATGCCGAGGCGTATCTGTCACGGCTGGAGGCGTATGCGGGGCAAATCGATGGCGAGACTGGCCGCCTGCATGCGGCTGCGGCGCAAGGCGTGATCGCCCCGGACTTCCTGCTCGACAAGACGCTGAACCAGCTGCGCCTGGCCAGCGCTGGCAACGTTGCTGAATGGTCGCTGGTCACTTCGCTGGCGAACCGGACCAAGAACATGAAGGGCGATTACGCGGCCAAAGCAGCGAAGCTCGCGAAGGACAAGATCGCGCCCGCGTTACAACGCCAGCTCACGGAATTGGAAGAACATCGCAAGCGGGCCACCGGCGATGCGGGCGTGTGGAAACTGCCGCGCGGTGACGAGTATTACGCTTGGGCGTTGAGCACGGCTACGACGACGCGCATGACGCCCGAGCAGATTCATGAGCGCGGCCAGGAAGAGCTGCGCGCGTTGCACGCCGAGATGGATGGAATTCTCAAAGCGCAGGGCATGACGCAGGGCACGGTAGGCGAGCGCATGACGGCGCTCGGCAAGCAGGAGCGCTTCCTGTTTCCCGACAATGATGAAGGCCGCAAGCAGATCATGGCGCTGCTGCACGATCGCGTCGCCGACATTCGCAAGCGGTTGCCGCGCGCATTCGCCACGCTCGTCCCCGGACATCTCGAGATCATCCGCATGGCGCCCGAAGTGGAGCCGGGGGCGCCCGGCGCCTACGGTGGTGCCGGCTCGATCGACGGCAAGTTGCCGGGCAAGTTCTGGATCAATCTGCACACGACCAAGCTGTGGACCACGTATGCCTTGCCGACGCTGACGTATCACGAGTCGATTCCGGGTCACGTCTGGCAGGGCGAATATACCTTCAAGCTGCCGCTGTTCCGTTCGCTGCTGCCATTCAACGCGTTCGCTGAAGGTTGGGCGTTGTATGCCGAGCAGCTGGCGGCCGAGCTGGGCGTTTACGACGACGATCCGTTCGGGCGGCTGGGCTATCTGCAATCCATCGCGTTCCGCGCCTGTCGTCTGGTGGTCGATTCCGGACTGCATGCGAAGCGCTGGACCCGTCGGCAGGCGATCGAATGGTTCGCTCGCACCAATGGCTCGGGTCTGGACGAAGTGACCAGCGAAGTGGATCGTTATTGCGCCTGGCCGGGCCAGGCGTGCGGTTACAAAGTGGGCCACAGCGAGATCAACCGGCTGCGCGCCAAGGCGCAGCAGGCGCTCGGTAACAAGTTCGACTTCCGTAAGTTCAACGATGCCGTGGTGAAGGGCGGCGACGTGCCGCTGGTCGTCCTGGCACGCAACATCGACGCGTTCATTGCGAAAGGCTGATTGACCGATGAGGATCGCTACATACAACGTCAACAGCATTCATGCTCGCTTGCCCAGTCTGCAGCGCTGGTTGCAGGAGACGGCGCCCGATGTGGCCTGCCTGCAGGAGTTGAAAACGCCTTCGGAGAAGTTTCCCGAAGCCGCGATCCGTGAGCTGGGCTATGGCGTGATCTGGCACGGGCAGAAGAGTTACAACGGCGTGGCCATTCTCAGCAAAGGCTGCGAGCCCACCGAGATCCGGCGTGCGTTGCCGGGCGATCCCGAAGATTCGCACAGCCGCTACATCGAAGCAGTGGTTCGCGATGTGACCATCGGATGTTTGTATTTGCCCAACGGCAACCCGGCGCCGGGCGAGAAGTTCGATTACAAGCTGCGCTGGCTCGAACGCCTGCGAGTGCACGCCGCCGAACTGGTCGGCAGCAGCAATGCCGTCGTGCTGGCCGGCGATTACAACGTCATTCCCACCGGTAACGATGTTTATAAACCCGAGCGCTGGGTCGATGACGCGTTGTTTCGCGTCGAGACGCGCGAGGCGTTCGGTCGTATCGTCGAGCAGGGCTGGCTGGACGCAATCCGGCATCTGCATCCGGACGCGACGATTTATACCTTTTGGGATTATTTCCGGAATGCCTATGGCCGCGACGCCGGCCTGCGCATCGATCACCTGATGTTGAATGCGCCAGCTGCGCGCCGGCTCAAGGCTGCAGGAGTCGATCGCGATGTGCGCGGCTGGGAGAAGCCGAGCGATCACGCGCCGACCTGGATCGAGCTGGAGGATTAGCCGTCCCTTGCTAGCCTGGTCGTGGCGGTCTGCCTCAATTACGACTTTCGGCTGATAATTTCCTGGCGCGCGGATCCCAAGACCCACTGCTCGCGTTAGTTCCTTCACCTGCTTCGATGACAGCGAGGATGGGGGACTCGATTGAGCAACGCGCATCCGCCTTTATGGCAGCGCCTGGCGTGGTACACCTGTGGCGCGCTCATCTTGCTGTTGCTGCCGGTGGTCAAGTACGCGGAGTTGTGGGGCACGCTGCCGCGACCGCAAAAGATGGCGCTCGTCGTGGCGCTCGGCGCGTTTGGAACTGCGTGCCTGCTGTCGCTGTGCGTGGATCGGCTGGCCAGCTGGCGGGCGGCCGGCAAGGCACTCGTCCGCTCGTTTGCCGTGTTGAGTTTGTTTCTCATTGCGGCGGCGGCGCTGTCGATTTCGTTGCCCCGGTTCATGCTGATTCCGCTGGTTGCGATCATTGCCGTCGTCGTGCCATTCGCGATCAGTCCCTTGGGATTGCGACGAGCCCCGCTCGCGGCCGTTGCTGTTCTGGCCGGCGTGGCAGGGGTCTACGCGTTCGGTCATGTCGATGTGTCCACGCAAGCCGAGCGCATCACGCGTGAAGCCTATTTCTCGACGGCTTTTTATCCGGTGCGGGCGACGATTCGTGAAGGATGGATACCGGAGCCGGCCACTCGCGGCGGTGGCCTGACCATGGTCGGCGATCGGGTGCTGCTCGGTACCGGCGATGGGCACTTGTATCTGATCGACGCGCCAGCTGCAGGCGCTGACTTCAAAGTCACCGAGCTGGCGGCGCAGGTACCGGCGAATCGTGAAGAGTTTGCCAAGGCCTTCGGCGGCTCGGCGCGACAACCCAAACGGTCCGTCGACTGGCGTGAGGGTGGGGCGCCGCGCGTACAAACATGGCGCTTCCGTGTGGCTGATGTGGTCGCCGCAATCGAGGGCGACCAGGTTCATCTGTTTGCCTCTCATCATTACTGGAACGCCAAGGATGAATGTTTCGTCGCCAGGGTCTCCGAGCTGACGGCGCCGCTGGCAAGTTTCGAGCGCAGCGTCGCTCAGGCGCAGTGGTCGACGGTGTTCGAGACCACGCCCTGCGTGTCGCTCGAAGGTCCGGATCGCAAGCGCGGCAAGAATCCGTTCCGAGGCGAAGAGATCGGCGGCGCGATGGCGCTGCTGGAAGGCAACAAGCTGTTGCTCACCGTCGGCGATTCGGGCTTCTCCGGCCTCGAGTCCAACCAGGTGTTTGCGCAGGATCCGGCGGCGGATTTCGGCAAGACCATCCTGATCGATCTGGCTACGCGCGAGCACCGCGTCTTCACGCTGGGGCATCGCAATCCCCAGGGCATCACGCGCAGTCGCGACGGCCGGGTGTGGCTGACCGAGCACGGCGAGCAGGGCGGCGATGAGCTCAACTTGTTACAGGAACAGGCGAACTACGGCTGGCCCAGGGTGACCTACGGCACCGAATACGGTTCGACCATCTGGCCACTCACTCAAAATCAGGGGCAGCATGCGGGCTATCACCAGCCGACGATGGCGTGGGTGCCAAGCATCGGCGCTAGCGACATTGCCGTCCTGAACAGCAAGTTGTTTCCGGTGTGGCAGGACAACCTGCTGGTGGGCTCGCTCGCCACTCGCTCGCTGTATCGACTGGTGGTGGTCGACGATCGGGTCGTCGTGCAGGAGCCCATTGCCTTGGGTAAGCGCGTGCGAGACATCCTGTCGATGCCCGACGGCCGCATCATGATCTGGAGCGACGATTGGGCGCTCACGTTGCTCGAGCCGGCGACCCAGCAGAACGGTGCCACTTTGTTCGCGACTCAATGTCAGGGGTGTCACACCATCAAGGATGGCATGAGCCATCGGATCGGGCCTGACCTGTTCGCCGTTGTCGGCCGCAGCGTCGGGGATGCCAAGGGCTTTGACGAATACTCAGCCGCCATGAAGGCCCGCAACGGCACGTGGGATGCGGCGACGCTCGACAAGTTCCTGCAGCAGCCGGCGGCGGCGGTACCGGGGACTTCGATGGCTTTCCCTGGGGTGTCCGATGCTGCGCATCGGCAGGCGATCATCGAGTATTTGCAGGTCAGCGAGCCGATCGACAAGCGAGGCCTGACGCGCGGCGACTGAGGGCCGGCCCCTTCGGCTGCAGCGGGTTGCCCCGTGAGAGGGCAATCTTTAAGCTGGTTCGCAGCGAGCTATCAGCTTTTCATAACGCGCGAGCCCCCTTTGCCAAACCGATCATTCTGCGCAGTGCTGCTGTGTCTGTGGTCCGCGTTCGCGTTCGCTGCTGGCTATGCGGCTGCGCCCAAGAAGCCCATCGACCTTACCGGGTCCTGGATCCTGAATACCGCTGCGAGCGACGATCCGGAAGCGCTGCTGTCCGCCAAGCAAGCCAAGGAGTGGGAGCGCTTCGATCGCATGCGGCGCCGGGAGGAAGAATCGCGGCCGGTCAATGTGCCGCCGCCGATCGATGTGGACGCGCCGCCGCCTGGCGATGCCAACCGTCGCCGCGGTCCTCGCCCCTGGCAGAAACAGCAGCAGGAAAACCTGCGCCGCATGCTCGGTGTCAGTCCCACGCTGGAGATCAAGCAGGTCGATACGGGGCGCTTCGATGTGATATCCGCCGTCGACTCACGACGCGTCCAAGCGGGCAGTCACACGCAGGTTTCCATGCCCGAAGGTCAGCTCGCGGATTCGTGGGTCGGCTGGGATGGCGAGTGGTTCGTGATCGAGCGCCGCGTCCGCAATGGGCCGCGGGCGCTGGAGCAGTTCCGACTGACCAAGGCCGGTCAGCTGGAATATCTGATGAAGTGGAGTGGCGACAGCGAGCTGTCCGGCATCAAAGTGCGGCGATTCTACGATCGCCGCACCGTGCCCGCGCCGGAAGGGAATCCGGATCACGGGCCCTTGCCGTGAGGCGCCCCGGTCAGGCCGCCGAGTAACCCATCATGGCCTTCACCTCGAGGAATTCCTTGAGGCCTTCCTTGCCCCACTCGCGGCCGTTGCCCGATTGTTTGTAACCGCCGAAGGGCGCGTTCATATCGCCTGAGGCGCCGTTCAGATGGACCATGCCGGTCCGCAGCTGGCGCGCGATCTTGCGAGCGTGCTCGATGTTGCCGGAATAAACATAGCCGGACAGGCCGTAGACCGTGTCGTTGGCGATGCGTACCGCTTCCTCTTCGCTCTCGTACGGAATCATCACCAGCACCGGGCCGAAGATTTCTTCGCGCGCGATGGTCATGCTGTTGTTCACGTTCGCGAACACGGTGGGCTTGATGAAATAACCCTTGTCGATGCCGTCCGGGCGGCCCGGGCCGCCGACTACTGCGGTGGCGCCTTCGTCGATGCCGGTCTGTAACAAGCGCTGAATCTTTTCGAACTGAGTCTTGTTGGCGACCGGGCCCATGGTGACGCCGTCCTTCTTCGGATCGCCGACCACCGGCTTCGCAGCGACCGTCTTCGCGATGTTGACTGCTTCCTCGTACAGCTTCTTCGGCACGAGCATGCGCGAGGGTGCGTTACACGACTGGCCAGTGTTCGACATCATCGACAACACACCGTTCTTCACGGCGGCGTTCAGGTCGGCGTCGTCCAGAATGATGTTGGCAGATTTGCCGCCGAGCTCCTGCGACACGCGCTTCACCGTGTCCGCCGCAGCCTTGGCGACCTGCACGCCGGCGCGGGTCGAGCCGGTGAACGACATCATGTCGATGTCCGGATGACGGGACAACGCTTCGCCCACGGTCGGACCGTCGCCATCGATCATATTGAACACGCCTTTGGGAACGCCGGCCTCATGCATGATCTCAGCAAAGATGTGCGCGCTGAGCGGCGCGACTTCGCTGGGCTTGAGAATCATGGTGCAACCGGCCGCGAGCGCGGGCGCGACTTTGCAGCCGATCTGATTGAGCGGCCAGTTCCACGGGGTGATCAAGCCACACACGCCGACCGGCTCGCGACGAATCAGCGTCGTGCCCAAGGTCTCTTCGAACTCGAATTCCTTCAGCGCGGCGAGCGTCGACATGAAATGGCCGAGGCCGCTGCCCGCTTGCGCATGCAAGGCGAACTTCATCGGCGCACCCATCTCGTCGGAGATCGCCACAGCGATGTCCTTCATGCGGCTCTGATAGACCTTGATGATGCGCTCGAGCAACGCGACGCGCTCTTCACGCGACGTCTGCGAATAGGTTTCGAAAGCAGCACGCGCCGCTTTCACTGCGACATCCACGTCCTCGGCCGTGCCGAGCATGATCTTGCCGACTTCCTGCTCGGTGGCTGGATTGATGACCGCCAACTCGCGGCGACCCGGCGGGGTAACCCAGGCGCCATCGATATAGAACCGCTTGAACTCGTACATGCATCCTCCGCCAAACGCGAGCGATCCGCACACCAGAACGCCCGCAGAGCGGGCCGGGTGTGCGGTGAAAAGGGGAGGACAATAATAACTCGTTAGCGCCTGACGTCGCCGCCTTTCTCGGAGAGCAACAGCTCCACGTCGGACACGCCCAGCAGATTGAAGTCGCCCGGAATGGAATGCTTCAGGCAGCCGGCGGCCGCGCCGAACTCGATGGCCTCCTGTGGCGTCATGTCCGTCAGCAATCCATGTAGGACGCCCGCAGCGAAGGCGTCGCCGCCGCCGATGCGATCTACGATGCTGTGCAAGGGATACGAGCGACTCCTGTAGGTGTTCTTCGAATCGAACAGCAGGCCCGTCAACTGCTGATGGTCGACGCTGTGGCGCGCGCGCTCGGTGCAGACGATGTAGCGCAGATGTTTGAACGTTTTGAAAGCGACATCGGCCGCTTCACGGCGGACATCCGTTGCCGATGTCTGGAAGCCGAGCATGAATCCAATGTCACGGTCGTCACCGAATATCACATCTGCCTGTTCACATAGACGAGTCAACAGCTGTGGCGCCTCGGGTGCCCGTGCGCCCCACAATCGGGCACGGAAGTTACAATCAAATGAAATTTTTATGCCAGCTGCGCGCGCCGCCTGCATAGCTTGTAAGGCAGCTTCCGCCGTGGCGCTGCTGACAGCGGGAGTAATCCCTGAAACATGGAGCCAGCGCACATTTTTCAGCAGCGACGCCCAGTCATAATTTGCCGGCGCCGCGATCGCGAAAGCGGAATTCGCCCGATCGTAGAGCACTTCCGCCGGACGATGGCCGGCGCCGTGCGTGAGGAAATACATTCCCATGCGCCCGTCGCCGAAATGAATCGAATCAGTTTCCACGCCGTGCCGGCGCAGCTCGTCGGCGCAGGCGCGGCCCAGTGTCGAGTCCGGCAGCGTGCTGACAACACGCGTGCGATGCCCGAATTTTTGTAACGAGACCGCAACGTTGGCTTCGGCGCCGCCGATATGGGCGTCGAAGCGTGGGGATTGCAACAGCAGCTCCTTGCCGGGTGACGACAAGCGCAGCAGCACCTCACCGAAGCAAATAATGGCCGGTTTCATGCGAGCGAAATATTCCTTTGGGAGTAATTGAGATGCTTTGCGACAGGATTGTAGGCGCATCCGCAGCGGAGTGTGACGTGTTGCAAGAAAACAAAATGTGGTCGCTTGCCGGCCGCAGGGGGCTCTGTTAGCCTCCGAGATGTCACCGGTGTCATTCTGCGTCGCAAGATGACACCGGTGTTCAGTTTCGGGATGGCCAACCCATGGTTGGCACAGACGGCCATACCCGGGCGCCAAGAGCCAATGGCCGTATCAGCGGTGTTTAAAGGCGATTTGGAATGGGGGTTATCATATGTCGAAGGTAGGACGCCACGGCACGATCCGCATTGCGGTTCAAACCGTGCTGGGAGTGGCTGCGCTGTCTGCCAGCGCTGCGGCATTATCGCAACAGTCGCCGGCACAGGAAGGCGCGCTAGAAGAGATCGTGGTGACGGGCTTCAGGGAGAGCTTGAGCCTGGCGCTGGATCAGAAACGCGCCTCGGTGGGTGCGCTGGACGCGATCGTCGCCGAAGACATTGCCGATTTCCCGGATCTGAACCTGGCTGAATCCATTCAGCGCGTGCCTGGCGTGTCCATTACGCGTGACGCCGGTGAAGGTCGAAACATCAGCGTGCGCGGTCTGGGACCGCAGTTCACGCGAGTGCGCATCAACGGCATGGAAGCGATGAGCGCGAACGGCGGCACCGACGCTGCCGGCGGCACCAATCGCGACCGCTCGTTCGACTTCAATACATTTGCTTCCGAATTGTTCAACTCGATCACGATCCGCAAGACCGCGGCCGCCGAGTTGGAAGAAGGCTCGCTGGGCGCCACCGTCGACCTGCGTTCAGGTCGGCCGTTCGACTATGACGGCTTCACGCTCGTCACCAGCGCGCAGGCCAGCTACAACGATATTCAAGAAGACGTCGACCCGCGCGGCGCATTCCTGATCAGCAACACTTTCGCCGACGGCCGGTTCGGCGCGTTGTTCTCGGTCGCTTACAGCAAGCGCAGGCTGCTGGATGAAGGCTCGAGCACTGTGCGTTGGCAGAACGGCGCGGGTTTGGCCGCCGATTCGAGTGCACCCGGCTTGAACGCAACGCAGCTCAGTGCGGCGTTCCGCCCACGCATTCCTCGCTATGACATCTACCAGCACGATCAGGACCGCCTCGGCCTCACCGGCTCGTTGCAGTGGGCGCCGACCGACCGGACCACGATCAGCCTGGATGCTCTGCACGCCAAATTCGAAGCAGAGCGCAATGAGATCTTCCTGGAAGCGACGGGGTTGAGCGGCAATAACACCAACACTGCGCTCGCCAAGGTGACCGATGGCGTGGTCGACTCCTCAGGCACGCTCGTTTACGGAGTGTTCGACGACGTCGACATTCGCTCCGAAGCGCGTCATGACGAGCTCGAGACCAAGTTTACTCACCTGACGCTCGAAGGCACGCATGAATTCAATGACCGCCTGCGCTTGAGGGGCCTGGCCGGTTATTCGAAGGCGGAGCACGACAATCCGATCCAGACCACACTGCTGTTCGATCGCGATGACGTCGACGGTTATAGCTATGATTTCCGCGGCAACAACCGACTGCCGTTGATTACGTACGGCAACGCCAACGTGGGCGATCCGGCGGCGTGGCGACTGTCACAGATTCGTCTGCGTCCGCAGAGCTCGGAAAACAACTTCAAGACAGCGTCCTTCGACGTGGCTTGGGACGTGACCGACGTGGTGACGTTGAAGGCCGGTCCGCAGTACAAAAAGTTCGAGTTCGAGTCCACCTCTCTGGCTCGCTCGAACGGTACGACGGCCAACCAGGAAGGCGTGCTGACGGGACTGCCCGCGTCGGTGGTGGCGCCCTACGCCACGGTGGCGCGTATCAGCAGCAACTTGAACGTGCCCAGGGGCACGCCGACCAGCTGGGTCATTCCGGACATCAACGCCGCCGCGGCACAGCTCGGGTTGTATGACCGTTCGCGCTTCCGGCTGGGCATCGAGCCGGCGCTGGGCAACAACTTCAGCATCGATGAAGAGGATCTGGGCGGTTACGTCCAGGCCGACTTCAATACGTTCCTGTTCGATCGCCCGCTGCGCGCCAATGTCGGCGTGCGCTATGTCGAGACCAAACAGAGATCGTCGGGTTACACGTTTACCTCTGGGGCGCCGCTGCTGACAACGGTCGAGCGGACCTACGACAACACGCTGCCGTCGTTGAACGTCGCGTTCGACTTGAGGGACGACTTCGTGATTCGCGCGTCGGCCGCGAAGGTGATGGTGCGTCCGAACGGCGGCGGTGGCGCGGCCGGTGGCCTGGGTATCCTGACGCCGGGCGCGTCGGTGCAGATCAGTGGCGCCAACAAGACCGTCAACGCCGGCAATCCTTTGCTGGATCCGTATATGGCCAAGGCGTATGACTTGTCCTTCGAGTGGTACTTCGCCAAGGACTCGCTGCTGTCGCTGGCGCTGTTCCAGAAGGACATCGACAGCTTCGTGCAGATCATTCGCAGCAGCGGCAACTTCTCGAGCAATACGCTCGGCTTGCCCGACAGCGTCGCGCTCGCTGCTTGCGGCACGGCCATTCCGGATGCGGCTACGTGCTTGGCCGACTGGCAATTCTCGTTGCCGGCCAATACCCCCGGCGGCGACCTGAAGGGCTTCGAAATCAACTATCAACAGCCGTTCTCGTTCCTGCCGGGCTTCTGGAGCAACTTCGGCCTGATCCTGAACTACACCGGCGTGGAGTCGGAGATTCAGTACCTGGCGCCGACCGGCCTGCCTGCGGCCAAGGATGACCTGACGGGCCTGTCGAAGTCGGCATACAACGCGACGCTGTACTGGGAAAACAAGAGGTTCAGCGCGCGCGTGTCGGCGGCTTACCGCGATGAGTACCTGACCACGGTGCCGGGTCGTAACGGCAACGATGTGGAAGGCACGGCCGAGACGTTGACCATCGATGCCTCTTCGACCTGGACGGTGAACGACCACCTCGGCATCACGCTCGAGGCGCTCAATCTTACCGACCAGTTCCAGGACCAGTACGTGAGCTCGACCGGCGATCGCCTGTCGTACTACCACCATCAGGGTCGTCAATTCTTGTTGGGTGCGCGTTACAAGTTCTAAACGGCGCGCAAGACGAGGGCCATAGTTTGGAAACAAGTCCGGCGGCGACCTGCCGCCGGACAAACATTCACTAGAAGGGGGACGTATGCGTGCGAACGGACTACTGCGCGCTGCATGCCTGTTGGCAGCTGTCGGCTGTGCAACGGCGAATGCGCATGATCGAAAGGACCTTGGTCGTGAAACGTTACCTGCCGGCAATGGCTGGGCTGCCAGTGGTGCCGGAGTAACCGGCGGTGCTGCGGCGGTACCTGAGCAGGTGTACGTCGTCACCAATCGCAGCGAGCTCATCGCAGCTCTCAACAACGGCGTGGCATCCTCGACCTCGCCAGCCAATCCTTCCAACGAACCCAAGATCATCTACGTCAAAGGCACCATCGATGCCAACGTCGATGATGCCAATGAGCCGCTGAGCTGCGCCGACTATTACCGCGACGGCTACACACTCGAAGACTTCCTTGCCACTTACGATCCGGCCGTTTGGGGCAGGGCGAATCCGTCGGGTCCGCTCGAGTCGGCGCGTGCAGCGTCGGCAGCGGCCCAGCAGCTGCGCGTGCGAATTCGCGTCGGCTCGAACACCACCATCGTCGGTCTCGGCAACGAGGCAGCGATTCTTGGCGCCTGGATGGACATCCGCGGTACGGCGGGCGTCGCCAACAGCCGCACCAACATCATCATTCGTAACATCACTTTCCAAGATACTTACGACTGCTTCCCGCAGTGGTCGCCGACCGACGGAGCGCTCGGTGCGTGGAATGCGTTGTACGATTCGATCTCGTTGCGCGACTCGAACAACGTCTGGATCGATCACAACACGTTCGAGGACAAGGCGACCGCGGACAGCGATGCGCCCAACTACTTCGGTGTGCTGTATCAACAGCACGACGGCGCGCTCGATATCACCAATGCCTCCGATCTCGTGACCGTCTCGTGGAACCGCTTCCGCAACCACGACAAGGTGATGCTGATTGGCTCTTCCGACAGCGCCACTGCCGACCGCGGCAAGCTCCGGGTGACATTGCACCACAACCACTTCGAGCTCGTTGGTCAGCGTGTGCCGCGGGTTCGCTTCGGTCAGGTGCACATCTACAACAATTACTACGACGTGCGTAACACGCCGAAGTATCAATACAGCTGGGGCGTGGGTATCGAATCGGCGATCTACGCCGAAGAGAACTTCTTCGTCGCGCCGGGCGACTTCACACCGGAGCGAGTTCTGGCGAGGTTCAACGGTACGGCATTGTCCGCTTCGGGTACGTTATTGATCGGGCCACCCGTGAGCAATCCGGTCGATGTCATCGCTGTCTGGAATGCCAGCAACGATCCCGACCTGGGCGCGGACGCGGGTTGGGTGCCCACGTTGAATTATCAGTTGTCGCCGGCGTGGACGACAGCGTTAACGGTGCCGTTGTTCGCGGGGCCGATGTTCATAGAGTAAGGCGGTGAAATGACGGAAATCAGTCGACGCCAGCTGCTGGGCTCGGCGATTCTGGGCGCGACGGCGGGAGCTCTTCCCGCCGCCGCACAGGGTGCGACTCCCTGTGAGAACGATCAGAAGGCGCCGTCGAAGACCTGGCGCCGAGGTATCGAAGGACAGCGCCAGGCCGATCTGGCCGATGGCACGTTTCTGAATCCCATCGTGCCGGGCGATCACGCCGACCCGACCATTCTCAAGGACGGCGACGACTACTACATGACGTTCTCGTCGTTCGATGCCTACCCCGGCATCGTGATCTGGCATTCGCGGGATCTGGTGAACTGGCAACCCATCGTAGCCGCGCTCACCCAGCCCATCGGCTCGGTGTGGGCCTGCGAGCTCATCAAGCACAAGGGCCGTTATTACATCTACATTCCCGCGCGCTGGCCGGATCGCAAGTCAACGTACGTCATTCACGCCGCTAACATCCGCGGGCCGTGGAGCGATCCCATCGATCTGAATCTGCCAAACCACATCGACCCTGGTCACGTGGTAGGCGAGGATGGCAAGCGCTATCTGTTTCTAAGCGGCGGCGATCGGGTGCGGCTGAGCGATGACGGCTTGAAAACCGACGGTGCGGTCGAGCACGTCTATGACCCGTGGCACTATCCGGAAGATTGGGTGGTCGAAACCTTCGCGCCCGAAGGCCCGAAGGTCATGCGGCACGGCCAGTACTTCTACATGATCACCGCGGTCGGTGGCACGGCGGGGCCGCCGACGGGACACATGGTAATCGTGGCGCGTTCCAAATCCATTCATGGTCCGTGGGAGAACGATCCCGCGAATCCCATCGTGCGCACTTACTCGGCGAAAGAGAAATGGTGGTCGCGAGGTCATGCCACGCTGATCGAAGGGCCGGCGGGCGACTGGTGGATGGTTTATCACGGTTACGAGAATGGTTTCTGGACGCTCGGTCGCCAGGCGCTGCTCGATCCGGTGGAATGGACCAAGGACGGCTGGTTTCGAGCGAAAGGTGGCGATCTGTCGGCGCCCATCGCCAAGCCCGCCAAAGGCAAGCCCGTGCCGAACGGCATGCCGCTGTCGGATGACTTCTCCACCAATCGCTTCGGTGTGCTGTGGGGTTTCTACAATCCGGGCCCGAACGAGATGTCGCGCGTGCAGTACCAGACCAAGGCGCTGCGCATTGCCGGTAAGGGCACGCAACCGAACGACTGTTCGCCGCTATCCTTCATCGCGCCGGATCCGGGATATAAAGTCACTGTGGACATCGAGCTCGAAGGCGAGGCGCAGGCTGGCCTGTTGCTGTTCTATAACAAGCGGCTGTACTGCGGCCTGGGCTTCGACAGTCGCGGTCTGACCATGCATCGCTACGGCCTCGAGCGTCGTGGCAGGATGCCGCCTGGCGTGGAACGGCGCCTGCATCTGCAGATCGAGAACGATCGTCACATCGTGACGATTCGCCACAGTCTCGATGGCAAGCAGTGGCAGAAGTTCGATGTGCAGATGGAAGTTTCCGGCTACCACCACAACGTGGCGTATGATTTCCTCAGCCTGCGGCCGGCGCTCTATGTGGCCGGTCAGGGGGCGGCGGTGTTTCGCGACATGCGCTATGAGGCGCTGGAGGATTCCACGAAGTCATGATTTCCAACAAGAACGTGCGCCGTGGGGCGCTGGGTTTGTGCGGATGGCTGGCGGTGATGGCATGCACCGAAGCGGCCGAGCCGCCCGCTCAGCCTTTGTACTCGGGTGATATTCCTGGCGCGATAGCAGCGCCTGACGAAGAGTCGGTGCGGGATCCCAAGGATCCGTGGCCGTTCCTCCTGAACACCTCCCGTCCAACGATCACGGCGTATCGCCCGGCGAAGCAGGATCCGAAGCGAGCGGCCGTCGTCATCCTGCCGGGTGGCGGCTATCGGGGCACGTCGGTTCTCAAAGAAGGTTATGACGTGGCGCGCGCCTTCAACGACATGGGCGTTACGGCGTTCGTC
This sequence comes from Steroidobacter cummioxidans, assembly GCF_003104955.1. Lineage (NCBI taxonomy): Bacteria > Pseudomonadati > Pseudomonadota > Gammaproteobacteria > Steroidobacterales > Steroidobacteraceae > Steroidobacter > Steroidobacter cummioxidans. Next base: position 109,099 of record NZ_LSRW01000013.1, read on the forward strand.
GTAAAATATCGAACGCCCAGCGACCGGCACATGAAGGACAAGCGCGTCGGGCCGCTGCAGGATGCACAGCAGGCCGTTGCATCGGTGCGGCGTGATGCGGAGAAGTGGCAGATCGATCCGAAGCGCATCGGAGTCATTGGTTTCTCTGCGGGCGGGCATCTCGCGGCGACGACGGGCACGATGTTCAGCACTCCCGTGCTGTCTCAATGGCGCAGTGCCGATGTGCGTCCTGACTTTCTGATGTTGATCTATCCGGTTATCACATTCACTGAATCGACCGTGCACCAGGGCTCGCGCCAACAATTGCTGGGCGCCACGCCGTCAGAGGCTGATATGAGACGCTTCTCGGCGGAGTTGGCCATCACACGCGAGACGCCGCCCACTTTCCTGATCCACGCCGCGGACGATCAAACGGTGCCAGTCGCGAACAGCATTCTGTTCTTCGAAGCTTTACAGGCGCAGATGATTCCCGCGCAGCTCATGATCTATCCGGCAGGCGGGCATGGCTACGGCCTGAACAACGCCACCACCGGTGACCGCTGGATCGAGCGTTGCCGTCAATGGCTGCAGAGCCAGGGCTGGATTTCGTAACTGCGAGTATCAGATGGCCAGCGGACGCTCGATTTCTCGTCGCGAGCTGCTCGGCAGTTCGTTGTTGATGGCCAGCAGCTCGATCCTGCCTTCCATCGTTCACGCAAGCTCGGGCAGGAGCAGCATCCTCAGTACGCGCGCTGGCAAGGTCGCGGGCGTCAAAGCGCAAGGTGTTCATATCTTCAAGGGCATTCCTTACGGTGCCGATACTCGCACTACACGCTTCCTGCCGCCGCAGCTGCCCGTCGCATGGAAGAAGACGCGCGACGCGTTGAACTACGGCCCGTCGTGTCCGCAACCCGGCTCTCACGAGCAAATGGGCGAGAACTGTCTGGTGCTCAACGTCTGGACGCCAGCGTTGCAAGACGGCCGCAAGCGGCCCGTGATGGTTTGGTTTCATGGCGGTGAGTTCAGTAGCGGCTCTGGATCGAGTGCGCTGTACGACGGCACGCGGCTGTGTCAGCGCGGCGATGTTGTAGTGGTCACCGTCAATCATCGCTTGAACGTGTTCGGTCATTTGTATCTGGCGCGTCTTGCGGGAGCTCAGTACGCATCATCGGGCAACGTTGGCATTCTCGATCTGGTGCAGGCTCTGGCGTGGGTGCGCGATCACGCCGCAGCGATTGGTGGCGATCCGCAGCGGATCATGGTGTTCGGTCAGTCGGGCGGCGGCGCGAAGATCGCAACGATGATGGCAATGCCGGTCGCGCAAGGCTCTTTCCAACGAGCCGCGACCATGAGTGGTCAGCAAGTCACCGCTGCCGGCCCGCGCGGCGCGACTCAGCGCGCGCTGACGATTTTGGAAACATTGAAGATTGCGCCGACCGATGTCGCGAAGCTGGGCGACGTGCCGGCCGGCGACTTGGTCGCCGCGACTCGCGCCAACGATCCATCGATGGTTGGGCGCAATATTTATTTCGGCCCGGTGCTCGATCAGTCGGCGCTGCTGCGCCATCCGTTCTATCCGGACGCTCCGCCTTTGGCCGCGGGCATTCCCATGATAATCGGCAATACGCTCGATGAGACGCGCGCCTTTCTTGGCAATGAGCCCGGTGTGCACGAGCTGACTTGGGAAGGATTGCCAGAGCGTCTGCTGCCGCAGTTGCATGTGGACATCCAGCCGGAGTACGTCATCGCCGAGTACCGCAAGCTGTATCCGAAATATTCGGCGACTGAGGTGTTCTTCGCAGCGACGACGGCGGGACGGTCGTGGCGGGGTGCTGTGATCGAGGCGGAGCTGCGCGCGTCACAAGGCTCGCCAGCGTATGCGTATCAGTTGAACTATCGCTCGCCACTCGAGAATGGCCGGTTCGGCGCGATGCACGGCATGGATATTCCGCTGGTGTTCGACAACATCGCTCAGCCCGGCTCGCCATCTGGCACAGATGCGGACACGCAGAAGGCCGCGGATCAGATGAGCGAAGCTTTCATTGCCTTTGCGCGCACGGGCAATCCGACGCACGCGGGCATTCCGGAATGGAAGCCGTACGAGTTATCGTCGCGTGCGACGATGGTGTTCGATGTGAAATCACAGCTGGTCAACGATCCTCGGGGTGAGGAGCGGAAGCTGTTTGCGCAGGTGCCTTACATTCAGCGCGGCACGTACTAGGGCCTGTGAACACAGGCCCTAGTCCGGCGCGGAGTTTTATTTCTTCGCTCGCGGTGTCATGTACCGCAGATCCCAAGCCTTCTCATCGAACTTCTGGCGAGTTTCCTTGTACGCAGGATAGCCGCCGACATCGTCCTCGCTGTCGATGATCTCGCCGCGGCCTTCGATGGTGTCCGCGACGATGCGTGCATCGATGGGATCGCGATCCCACGGACGCGCGCCAGCATCGAGAATCACTGCGTCTTGTACCTCAGCAGCGGCGATCGGTTGAACGCCAAATGGCAGCGCCGGCTTCGCCATCGGAATGAGCTTGGCCGATGAATTCGTGTAGCGGCCCAGTTTCGGCAGGTCCTGCCCGGTCCAATCCACCGCGATATTGTCGGCTTCGTAATATTCCAGATCGCCCGAGCCGCCCAGCATGAACAGCGGCAGATTCGGCGGCGTCGAAGGACCTCCGCGCAGTACGTTGCCGATCAGTGCCAGCCGGCCATTCTGATACGGCTGACCGCGCCACTCTTCAGCGATGAGGTTGTAGTGAACGGCACGCGGTCCTGGGTTGTAGATCAGATTGTTGATCACCATGCCGTGCACGCCGCCTTTGAACAGCGGGTTGCGCTCGTGGTTGTGCGCGTACAGGTTATTGATGATCAGAATGTCGGTGGCATTGTCGTGGATCAGCGAGCCCTTGGAATGCTCGCCTTTGGCATGAGTGGAGTGGCGCAAGCCTTCTGCAATGATGTTGTTGCTGAAGGTAATGCTGTGGGAAGTGCCCTTGCGCCAATCTGCCACCGTCTTGCCGGTGAAGCGTGGCCCGGATGCCGAGAGATTCTCGTCGACCGCCCAGGTCAGAGAGCAGTGATCGACGATGACGTTGTACGCGCCAATCGTCGAGAAGGCGTCGGGCTCCCAGCCTTTGCGTGGCTCGGCGCCGGCCGAACCGGTGCGCACGCGGATGTGCTGCAGGATTACGTCATGAGTGAGCACGTCGATGCCGGTTCGGATCAGTGTGATACCCGGCGATGGCGCGGTTTGTCCCGCGATCGTGAGGAACGGCTCTTTGATCTTGATCTCATGCTTCTGCATGTCGATCACGCCGCCGACTTCGAACACGACGATGCGTGGACCTTTGGTTTCCAGCGCTTCGAGCAACGAGCCGGGCCCGCTGGCATCGAGGGTGGTGACGCGGATGATGCGTCCTCCTCGACCGCCTGGGGTTTGAGCGGCCGCGCCCTGCGCGCCCGGGAAAGCCAGCAGATTGTCAGCCGCTGCCAGCGAGGTTGCCGCTGTTAACAATAACAGCAGCGAGCCCAACTTGAAGCGCAGCGACCACGGGTTGTTGTGCATGAGACCCCCTGAATCGGACTTGGTACGGGACCCGGTGGATTGTAAATGACACCGGTTTCCTATATACAGTTTTTCGCATCTCGCGGCGCCCCCTGGGGCCGCCGCTATCGGGAATTTAATGTTGTTGAAGGGGGAATACTGCGACATGAGTAGCGCGGTGTTGCATGGGGTGCCGGCTAGCGGCGCCGAGATGATTGCCGAGCAGTTCGTGCGTGCGCGGCTGGCCGGACAATCGCTGCCACAGTATCCGGGCACGCTGCCCACGACGCTGGCCGATGCTTATAGTTGTCAGGAGCTCGCCATCAAACGCTTCCCCGACAAGATCGTCGGTTGGAAGGTCGCGCGCATCGGCACGGCATTCGCTGAACAATTTCCTGAAGAGCGCCTGGTCGGTCCCGTGTTCGAGCGCAATCTGCGCATCGCGCGCGTCGGTCAGGTCATCGATTTTCCTTTGATCGAAGGCGGCTTCGGCGCGGTGGAAGCAGAGATCGTGCTGCGTGTTAGTGAAGATGCGCCGGCCAACAAGACGGTCTGGAGCATCGATGAAGCCGCGGAGCTGGTGCGGAGCTTTCATCTCGGTGTGGAAACCGCCGTCAGTCCGCTCGCGACGTTGAATGATCTGGGGCCCGGCGCCGTCATTTCCGATTTTGGTAACAACTGGGGCGTCGTGGTGGGCGCGAGCATTGGCGAGTGGCGCTCTATCGAAGAGATCGTTGCGCTGACTTTCATCGATGACGGTTTCGTGGGCCGCGGCACCGCGTTCATCCGACAAGGCGCACTTGGGGCGCTGGCGTTTGCTTTGAGCAAATGCGCCGAGCGCGGCCGCCCGCTGCGCGCGGGTGACTTCATTTCGACGGGTGCGATTACCGGTGTGCACGACATTCGCGCCGGACAACAGTCACGACATGTGTTCGAGGGCTGTGGCGAGGTCGAGTGTCGCGGCGTTCGCGCCGGTCATTATCTCTCGGGCGCTGCGCGCTGATTCTCATGAAGCGGCGCGAACTGTTGGTTGGAATCGGCGCGCTCTGCGCGACGGCGCGGCTACCGGCTGCGTCGTCGAGCCCATTCATGACAGCTGCCGACGTGCACGTCGATGGCTATCCCACCGTCGAAGCGGTGCGTTGGATTGGCAAGAGGCTGCAGCAGGAAACCAACGGACGATTGAACATTCGCGTGTACTACGCGGGCCAGCTGGGGCGCGAGTCCGACACGATCGACATGGCTCGATTTGGCGCGCTCGACATCACTCGCGTCAACTTCGCCTCGCTCAACAATCCATTTCCGCTGACGCAGATTTTTTCGCTGCCGTATGTGTTCGAGTCGGTCGAGCACATGCGTCGTGCGGCCGACGGCGACGCCGGTCGAGTCGTGCTGGAAAGTTTCGCCAAGCGCGATCTCGTCGGCCTGGCGATCTACGATGCGGGCGCGCGCTCGTTCTACAACACACGCCGGCCCGTGCATGAGCCCAAGGATCTGCAGGGCCTGAAGATTCGCGTACCGCCCTCGGACATCTTCATCCAATTGGCTCGCGCGCTCGGGGCGAATCCCACGCCGCTGCCGTTTGGTGAGTCGTACTCGGCGCTGCAGACACATCTGATCGAAGGTGCGGAAAACAACTGGCGCACCTTCCACACCAGCCGTCACTTCGAAGTGGCGCGCTACTGGTCGCATTCCATGCACTCGCATTCGCCCGAAGCGCTGCTCATGTCGCGGCGGACGTTCGAATCGTTGCAGCCGTCGGATCGAGAGTTGCTCCTGGCTGCCGCGCGCGAGTCCGTGCCAGTCATGCGGGAGCTGTGGGATCGGATGGATGGCGAATCCCGAGACATCGTGCTCGCGGCGGGTGTGCAGGCGAATGACGTGGATGCGCCTGCGTTTCATCGCGCAGCGCAGCCGTTGCTCAAGCAGTACTTGCAGCGCCAGGGACTCGGCGAGATCCACGCAAGCATCCGAGCGGTGGCCTGAGTCATGGCTGCAAATCAGCAAACCAAGATCGTTCCCGTCACGGCGCGCGTTGCCTCTGTGCTCGATAGGATCGATCGCGCAGCTCTCGTAGTCGCTTGTTTTGGCATTGGCGGCATGGCGCTCGTGCAGGGTTGGCAGGTCTTCGCACGCTACGTGCTGAATGATTCGCCGAGCTGGACCGAGCCACTCGCGCTGCTGTGTATGAGCACGACGATGATGCTGGGTGCTGCGTGTGGCGTCCGTTCCAACCGTCACTTCGGATTCTTCATTCTGGTGGAGACGGCCAAGCCAAAAGTGCGCTCGGCGTTGCTGGCGATGACCAGCCTGGTCGCCGCCGGCATCGGTCTGATGATGGCGATCTGGGGCGCGAAAATGGTGAGCGACGCCTGGGACTATCCCATCGCCGGCGCGCCGTTCCCGCAGGGCGTTGCTTATCTGCCGTTGTGCATCGGCGGATTGTTGATTGCGATCTTCGCGCTGGAGAAGGTGTTGATCCCGCCTCCCCATCAGGATCCGACGGCGGAGTAAGCGGCATATGTCTATCGCCATTCTGTTCGGTACGCTCGCGCTGCTGTTGCTGATCGGATTGCCGGTTGGCTTCGCGTTGATCGCATCGTCGCTCGCGACGGTGTTGTATCTCGGCTTGCCACCTATCGTAGTGGCCCTGCAGACGGCAGCGGGCGCGAATGCGGCGTCGCTGATCGCGATTCCGCTGTTCATCTTCGCCGGCGAGATGATGATGCGCGGTGGTATCTCAGAGCGCCTGATTGCGTTCGCGTCGTCGCTGGTCGGACATCTGCGCGGCGGATTGGGGCAGGTGAACGTGCTTGCTTCGTTGTTCTTCGGCGGCGTGTCCGGATCCGCAATTGCCGACGTGTCCGCGATCGGTGGCACGATGATTCCGCAGATGGTGAAGCGCGGCTTCGATCGTGACTTCGCCGTGAATGTTTCAATCACTGCGGCATTGGTGGCACTGCTCGTGCCGCCTTCTCACAACCTGATTCTGTATTCGGCGTCCGCGGGTGGCTCGATTTCCATTGCCGATCTGTTCGCGGCGGGCATCATTCCGGCGCTGCTGATGACGCTGGTGGTGATGTTCACGGGCTGGGCGATTGCCCGGCGTCGTGGCTATGCAACTGAAGCGTTCCCAGGAATGAAAGAGATCTTCGTTCGACTGGTCGCGGCGCTGCCGGGCCTGCTGTTGGTCGCGCTGATCTTCATCGGCATCCGGGCTGGCGTCTTCACCGCGGTGGAGAGCGCTGCGATCGCAGTGTTCTATGCCATTCTCGTGACCGGTCTGGTTTATCGTCGCCTCACCTGGCAGCACTTCCAAGAGACCTGCATGGGTGCAGTGCGCACCACCGGGTTGATCTTGTTTGTTATCGGTGCCGCCGCCTCGTTTGGCTGGCTGCTGGCTTACATGCAGGTGCCGTCGGCGGCGGTCGAAGCGCTGACCGCGGTGGCTGACAACAAGCACATGATTCTGATCATGCTGGTCGTGCTGCTGCTCGCCCTGGGCACGTTCATGGATCTCGCGCCCTTGATCATCATCTGCACGCCGATCTTCCTGCCGGTCGCCAAAGCATTCGGCGTCGATCCGGTGCACTTCGGCGTGATCCTGATTCTCAACGCCGGCATCGGCCTGATCACGCCGCCGGTGGGCTCGGTGCTGTTCGTCGGCACGGCGATCGGCAAGATCAGTGTGACACAGGCGCTGCGGACGATCTGGCCGTTCTATCTCGCAGCGCTGACTGTGTCGCTGATCGTTGTGTTCGTGCCTCAGCTGTCGCTGTGGCTACCGTCACTCCTCAAGCATTGATGCCTGCGAGCGCCTCGCCAAGTTGGGCGGGGCTCTCGACCGAAGACAGGCGCGCATAAGCGTTCTCGAGCGCCGCGCGGAATTTCTCGTTCCGTGCCAGGTCGGCGTTGAAGACCTTTTCCAGGCTGAGGAAAACGGACACATCATTGGCAGCGTCGCCGGTGCATCGCTTCGCGAGCTCGCCGAGCTGAGATGCCAGCGGGTCCATGATCTGGCGCTGATCGCGCGTCATCCGCCGAATGAAATGAAACCACGCCGCGAGTGGCACACACAGTCGTGCAATCGAGCGGCCACCAGCCAGATTCTCAGTGATGGTTGGCAGAATTCGGAACGGTAGCTTCTGCGAGCCGTCCCACGCGATCTGCGACAACAGATGACGGATCATGGGATTGCGGAACCGACGCAGCACAGCTTCGATGTATCGATCCAGATCGAGTCCCTGGGGAGCGTCGAGCCCCGAGCGGATGTTATCGAGCATCATGCGGCGGACGAAGCTCGCGAGCGCGGTGTCGCCCATCGCGGAGGAAACGGTCTCGTAGCCAGCGAGGCTGCCGGTGTAGGCCAGCGTCGAATGAGCGCCGTTCAACAGTCGCAGCTTGGCACGCTCGAAACCTGCGACGTCATCAGTCACGGTCACGCCGACAACGGCCCAGTCCGGCTGCGAACCTCGCAGTTTGTCCTCGATCACCCATTGGCAGAAAAACTCACGCTGCACGGGCCAGAGGTCCTCGATACCAAGCGCATCTTTCACACGAGCCCGGAGTGCGTCGTCGGTTGCCGGAGTGATGCTGTCCACCATCGTGCAGGGAAACGGCACTTCCTTCTCAACCCACGCGGCAAGACTTGGGTCGTTCGACCGAACAAACTCCAACACGGCGCGCCGCAGTCGATGGCCGTTGTCCGCGAGGTTGTCGCAGCTGATGACGTTGAAGGGTTCGTGACCGCGGTCGTGGCGCAAGCGCAAGGCGCGGGCCAGGAATCCAACGAACGTCTTCGGTGCTTCGGGATTCTGCAAGTCGTGCGCGATGTCGGGATGTGAGAAGTCCAGGCCGCCTTCCTTGTTCAGGCAATAACCTTTCTCCGTAATGGTCGCGCTGACGATGCGGGTCGTCGGAGCGATCATGCGCTCCAGGACAGTGCCCGGCGACTCCGGCGCCACCAGGACTTCCTTCACCGAGCCGATCACACGGAAGGAAGATTGCTCGTCGAGAATGGCGATGGTGTACAGACCATCCTGCGGCACGAGCGCGTCGCGCACGCCGGTGCTGTGCAGAGAGACTTCGCAGATGCCCCAGCGCGGATCCGTATGCAGTACGTCGTCGATGTAACAGGCTTGGTGAACGCGATGAAACGCGCCGGGCCCGAAGTGGACGATGCCGATGCTGACGGCGTTGCGATCGTAGGTAGGAATTCTCAGATCGCGGCTTCCCAGAACCGCGACCGACGCGAGCGATAGAGTCACAGAGTCACACCATCCTTCCAGATTGCAATTTCACGCTGCTCGTTTACTTCGTTGCGCGCGGGCTGGCCGGATGCGGTAGCAACGATCAGCTGCAGGAATTCATCGGTCACCGTTTCGGGATCGGCAGCGGTCAGCGCCTTGCCGGCGTCGAAATCGATCCAATGCGATTTGTGTGCGGCGAGCGCGGAGTTCGAGCTGATTTTGAGTGTCGGAACCGGGAAGCCCAGCGGCGTGCCGCGCCCGGTGGTGAACAAGAGAATCGTCGCGCCCGCGGCGACCAGTGCTGTCGATGAAACACCATCGTTGCCGGGTGCTTCGAGCAACGTGAGCCCGGGCTTGGTGGTGCGCTCGCCATAGCGGAGCACTTGCGTAACTGTCGCGTGCCCGCCTTTCTGTACGGCGCCGAGCGATTTCTCTTCCAGCGTCGTTATGCCGCCAGCTTTATTGCCCGGTGACGGATTCTCGTGCACCGGCTGGTTGTTGCGCAGGAAATATTCCTTGAAGTCATTCACCACGGTCACTATACCGTCGAACACCTCACGACTCGCGGCGCGCTCCATCAACAACTGTTCGGCGCCAAAGATTTCGGGAATCTCGGTGAGCACCGCGGTGCCGCCAGCTGCTGTGACGCGATCGGCGATGCGGCCAACCAGAGGATTCGCGGTGATGCCGCTGAAGCCATCGGAGCCGCCGCATTTCAGGCCGACCACCAGATCGTCGAGCCCGCACGGCACGCGCTGATCCCGCTCGGCGAGTTGCACCAGCTCTGACACCGCCTGCAGGCCCGCTTCAGTTTCATCTTCCGTTGCCTGCGCCGCGAAGTAACGAATGCGCTCGCGCTCTGGCTCGGGAATCTCGGTGAGCAATTTGGACAGCTGATTCGATTCGCAGCCGAGTCCGAGAATCAGCACGCCGCCCGCATTCGGATGACGCGCGAGCCCGGCAATCAGTCGTCGCGTGCGATCCAGATCGCCGCCGAGTTGCGAGCAGCCGAACTGGTGAGGAAAGGCGACGATGTTATCGACCCGCCCCGCATATTTCTGCGCGGCCAGTCGGGCGATGCGCTCTGCTGTGCGGCCGACACAGCCCACGGTGCACAGAATCCAGATCTCGTTACGTGTCCCAACTTTGCCATTGGCGCGGCGATAGCCAAGGAATGAACTGCCTTTGCTGCAGGTCTTTGTGATATGCGATGCACTCGAGGCGGCGTACTCGTATTGGTCGGTGCCGCTCAACAGCGTTTCCAGATTGTGTGAGTGGACGTGCGAGCCTACTGAGATATCAGAGGTGGCACGGCCGATCGGCCAGCCGTACTTGCGGACCACTTGTCCCGCGCAGACGGGTCTGATGGCCACCTTATGTCCACGGGGGATCGCGGCGGTAACCGCCACGGATCGGTCGCCAACAGTAAGGGTTTCCTGCGCGGACAAGTCACGCAAAGCGACGACAACGTCGTCCTCGGTCGAGACCCGATAGACCGCCGGTGGCACACAATTGACAGAAGCGGGCGCGTTCATGGTTTGCATGATGGCATTGATGGATGGGATCGGGAAACCGGTGTCAGCTGGCGTCCGGTTCTGGTACCGTTACTGCGCTGGAGGCTACATGCAGGGTATTCTGACGCGGCCCGACTTACAGCAGGTTCTCTCGTTCGATGGTGAAAAAATCGGCCAAGAAAGCGACTCGTCAGCCGACTCCCCCGGCAGCCGCCGCGCGCGCGCTCCCCGAAACCCGGCCGACGCCTGTCCCTGAGGCAGCTCCGGCGACCTTGCGCCGGATCCCGGAAAAGAAACACACCATCAACGACATCGCCCGCCTGGCGAATGTCTCGAAGAAGACGGTTTCGCGGGTCATCAATGAATCGCCGTTCGTGCGCGAAGAAACGCGCACTCGCATCGCCGAGATCATTCGCAGCACGGGCTTCACGCCGGACCCACAGGCCCGCGGTCTGGCGTTCCGTCGTTCGTATCTGATCGGTTTGGTTTATGACAACCCGAATGCGCCTTACGTAATCAACGTGCAGGAAGGCGCGCTCGGCGCGCTACGGCGGGTCGGTTACGAGTTGGTGGTGCATCCGTGCGACCGCAATAGCCCGGAATTCCTGAGCGACATTCGCCAGTTGGTGAGCCGCCAGAAGCTCGATGGCATGCTGATCCTGCCGCCGGTATCGGAGAACAACGCGCTCGCCGACATGCTGCGCGAGATCAGTTGCCCCTACATCCGCATTCTGTCCGCCGCGCTCGATGAGCCGCGCAATCTGGTGCAGTCCATGGATCGCCAGTCCGCCGCGGAGGTCGCCGAGCATCTGGCGAAGCTAGGCCATACACGTATCGCCATGATCATTGGCCCGCCGACGTATCGTTCTTCGCAGGAGCGTCTCGAAGGATTCTCCAATGCGTTGGCCGATCGTGGCCTGACTCTGGCGCCCGACTATATTGCAGAAGGCTCGTACACCTTCGAATCCGGCGCAGCTTGCGCCGAAATGCTGTTATCGCGCTCGCCGCGACCCACTGCGATCTTCGCCGGTAACGACGAGACCGCGGCCGGCGTTTATCGAACCGCGTACCTGCGCGGGCTGCGCATACCGCATGATTTGACGATCATTGGCTTCGACGATAGCCCCTTGGCCTCGCGGCTCTGTCCCTCGTTGACCACGATGAGACAACCGATCCGGGACATGGGCCGACTCGCGGCAGAAAAGCTCATCGCAAAGATTTCGCGTACCGAGGGACCGTCGGCGGCAGCCACTACGGTTTTCCCGCATCTGGTGGTGCGCGAGTCATCAGGCCGCCCAGCAAATTAGGGCACCGGCGCTTCAGACTTTGCGCACGGTTCAGGTTTCCAGGGGTAGAGATTGCTGGCGGTGGACCATGACACCGGTTACCATTTACTTCATTGAGCCTGTCCGCAAGGGCAGACGAAAGAGCCATGAGCACACCTTTACACCTGCACGAAGACCGCTTGTTTCCGGCCGATCCCGCCGTTCGACAGATTGCGCGCCGTCTGTATGCGGAAGTCCGTGATCTGCCCATCCTGAGCCCGCATGGTCACACCGATCCGCAGTGGTTCGCCGACAACGCATCGTTCGGCAACGCCACCGAGCTGTTGCTCGCGCCGGATCATTACTTGTTTCGTATGTTGTACAGCCAGGGTGTCGATCTGAACGACCTGGGCGTCGCCTCGCGACGTGGGCCGTCGAACGCCAATCCGCGTGAGGCGTGGCGCAAGTTCGCGGCTAATTTCTATTTGTTCAACGGCACGCCGTCGTGGCTGTGGCTGAACTATGTGTTCGCGAAGGTGTTCGATATCAAGGTGCGGCTCGAGCCTGCCACCGCCGATAATTACTTCGACGCGATCGGCGAGAAGCTCGCGCAGGATGCATTCCGTCCGCGCGCGCTGTTCGAACGTTTCAACATCGAAGTGCTGGCGACCACCGAGTCGCCGGTGGATACGCTCGATCATCATCACAAGATTCACAACAGCGGCTGGCAAGGTCGGGTCATCACTGCCTATCGCCCGGACGCGGTGATCGATCCAGAGCATGAGCAATTCAAGGATGCGTTGCGGCGCTTTGCCGAGATCACCGGCGAAGATGTCTACTCATGGCAGGGCTATCTCGCCGCGCATCGCAAGCGTCGCGCTGATTTCGCCAAGGCCGGCGCGACGTCGACCGATCATGGCCATCCGACTGCGGCGACCGCTGATCTCAGTCCCGTCGAGGCGCAACGCCTGTTCGAAAAAGTCACGTCGGGACAGTTCACACCGGCCGATGCCGAGCTGTTTCGCGCGGCCATGCTGGTCGAGATGGCCAGAATGAGCGAGCAGGACGGTCTGGTGATGCAGATTCACCCGGGCGCGTTCCGCAATCACAACCGCGGGTTGTTTGAAACATTCGGCCGCGACAAGGGCGCGGACATCCCGGAGAAGACCGAGTATGTCCAGGCGCTGCGTCCGTTGCTGGATCGGTTCGGTAACAGCAAGACACTGAGCATCATTCTGTTCACGCTGGACGAGACGGTATACAGCCGCGAGCTCGCACCGCTCGCCGGTCATTATCCGGCGCTCAAGCTCGGCCCGGCGTGGTGGTTCCATGACAGTCCGGAAGGCATGTTGCGTTTCCGCGAATACACCACCGAGACTGCGGGCTTCTACAATACCGTCGGTTTCAACGACGACACGCGCGCGTTCCTGTCGATTCCAGCGCGCCACGATGTGGCACGTCGTATCGATTGTGTTTATCTGTCGCGCCTGGTCGCCGAGCATCGCATCGACGAAGACGCGGCGGCGCAAGTCGCTCGCGACCTCGCCTATCGGTTGCCGAAGCAGGCTTACAAGCTCTGACGGCACCGTTCTTCCTGAAGGGGAATTCACGTGTTCAAGAAAACGTATCACGCCACGCATCCGGACATGATGGCCGGCGCCACCACCGAGCAGCTGCGCGAGCGCTATCTGGTGCAGGATCTGTTCAAGGAGAACCAGATCACGCTGAATTACACGCACTACGAGCGCTTCGTCATCGGCGGCGCCATGGCCGCCGGCCAGGCGTTGAAGTTGCCCGAGCAGACCGAGCCTGCGTCCGCGAAGGGCAAGCCATTCCTGGAGCGCCGCGAGCTGGGCGTTGTAAACATCGGCAAGACCGCCGGCAAAGTGACGCTCGACGGCACTGTTTATAACCTCGCGCCCAAGGACGGTCTGTATGTGCCGATGGGCACGAAGGACGTGGTGTTCGAAGCCGCCAAAGCCGGCGAGACCGCCAAGTTCTATCTCGCTTCGACGCCGGCGCATGCGCGCTTCGAAGCTGTGCACATCTCGATCGACAAAGCAGTGCCGCTGGAGCGCGGCGCGTTGGAAACGTCCAACGAGCGCACCATCTATCAGTACATCGTGCCGGCAACCTGCAAATCCTCGCAGCTGCTGTTGGGCATGACGCTGCTGAAGACCGGCAGCGTGTGGAACACCATGCCGCCGCATCTGCACGATCGGCGCTCGGAGATTTATTTCTATTTCGACCTGGAAGGCGATCAGCAGCGCGTCATGCATTTCATGGGCGAGCCCGACGAAATGCGCAGCCTGGTGATCGGCAACGAAGAGGCTGTGATGTCGCCGCCGTGGTCCATTCACATGGGCGCCGGCACCCGCAACTACAGCTTCATCTGGGCCATGGGTGGCGAGAACCTGGATTACACCGACATGAACGTCCTGGACATCTGCCAGCTGCAATAACATGAGCCAAGCCGTTTCGTTTTCGCTCGCGGGCAAAGTGGCGCTGGTGACCGGCGCCAACACCGGTCTGGGACAGGGCATCGCTGTGGCGCTGGCGCAAGCCGGCGCCGACATCGTCGGCATTGCCCGCTCCAGCACTATAGACACCGAAAGAGGCGTGGTCGCCGCGGGGCGCAAGTTTCATTCGCTGTACGCCGATCTGGAGCGCAGCCATGAAGCCCATCAAGTCGTCGCGCGCGCCGTCGATGCGGCTGGGCGTGTAGACATACTAATCAACAACGCGGGCATCATCCGTCGCAACGACGCGCTGGTGTTCACCGAACAGGATTGGGATGCGGCGCTCAATGTGAATCTGAAAACGCCGTTCTTCCTCGCTCAGGCCGTGGCCAAGTCCATGGTGGAAGCGGGGCGGGGCGGGAAGATCATCAACATTGCGTCGATGCTGTCGTTCCAAGGCGGCATTCGCACGGCCTCTTATACGGCCAGCAAGAGCGGCTTGGCGGGGGTGACCCGGTTGCTCGCCAATGAATGGGCGGCGTACGGCATCAACGTGAATGCAATCGCGCCCGGCTACTTCGAAACGAACAACACGACGGCGCTGCGCTCGGACGAGCAGCGTAACAAAGACATCCTCAATCGCATTCCCGCCGGGCGCTGGGGTAAGCCGTCGGATCTGGGCGGCGCGGCCGTGTTTCTCGCGTCGGAAGCGTCGGACTATGTCCACGGAACGATCCTCCCCGTGGACGGCGGCTGGCTCGCCCGCTAACAGCCGCGCTCTCAACCGAAGCCTAGGCCCCTCCGGGGCAAGGTGGGTCCGCGCTACCGGCGGAGGCCAGGGGAGCTACCCCGCCCTGGTCTCCGCAAGCCACCGACATTCTTAGCGCCCTGTGCACCATCGTTAGGGGAAACCCCTAACCGAGCGCCGACGCGCGCCACAACACACTTTCTCGGCACGGATTTGTTCAGACTCCGGCACTTGCGGCCCGAGGGTGGCCGGTTATGTCACTCATCCAAACTCGCAAGTTAATCGAAACCCTGAGTTCATGCCTGTCGCCGACCGCATTACTGACATCGACGCGTCTGTCGCGCTCGATGCCGTCGTTCACGGGATCGCCATCGCGACCCGCAACGGCGTGCAGGTCGGATTGATCCATGTGAATGCCGCCTTCTGCCGCCTGACCGGATACGACCGTGACGACCTCCTGCACGGCGGCCTGCAACTGCTGGCCGATTCTGGCAACGACTCGCCTGTCTACCGGCACCTGCGCCAGGCGCTCATCGCCGGCGACGACTTCAGCGCCGAATGGCTGATCCGTTGTAAAGACAGCCAGATGGTATGGACTCGCGTGACCACGCGCGCCGCCGATTCCAGACAAGTCCTCATCACGCTGGAAGACATCACCGACTACAAGTGCACTCGCGAGTCCTTGCGGGCCAGCGAAGCGCGGCTGGAGCTGGCGATGGAAGCGAGCGAGCTGTCGATGTGGGATTGGAATGTCGAACAGAACCAGGTTTCCTACAACGATCAGTGGCGCATTTCTCTCGGCATCGACCCGAGCGAGTTATTGAAGCGCGCAGAGCTCAGCGACCGTTTGATGCTGCCGGCCGACGATCAGGGGGTGCTCGAAAAATTCGAGCGGCACTTCCACGGCGGCACGCCTTACTTTCAATCCGAGTATCGCCTGGCTACGCACGATGGAACTCCCAAATGGTTTCTCGCGCACGCCAAAGTCGTGCGCCGAGACGCCGCGGGTAAGGCGACGCGTGTGATTGGTGTTCTGCAGGACATCTCACGTAGCAAACAAGATCAGCGCACGGCGATCGAAGTCGAACAACGTTGGGAGCGCGCGATTCGCGGCACGTTGGATGGCTTGTATGAATGGGATCTGCTGTCTGGCCATGTCTGGTATGCCAGCCGGTTCCGCGACATCATCGGCTGTGGCGATGTGAATTTCGCCAACACCTTTCAAGCGTTCCAGAACGTGCTGCATGCGGATGACCGGGTCGCGGTGCTCGGCAAGATCCGCGCCCATCTGGAGAATCAGAGTCGGCTCGATACTCGCTGTCGCGTCGTCACTCGCAAAGGAAACATTGTCTGGTGTCGTTTGCGTGGCGAAGCGGAGCGCGACGCCTCAGGTCGCCCGACGCGCCTGGCGGGCTCGCTCAGCGATATCAGTGCGCAGATCGATGCGGAGAAGGCACTGAGCCGCAGCCAGGATTTCTACGGCACCGTGTTGGATTCGTTGCCGCTGTTCGTTGCATACGCGGATCGCGACGAGCGCATCCTCTACGCCAATCGAGTCTTCCAACAGTTCTTCGCGACACCGCTGGCCGACACTCGCGGACGCATCATCAAGGACGTCATTGGCGACCGCCGTTACGGTGCGATCGGCCCTTATGTGCGTGAAGCTCTGCGAGGCAAGACGCTCGAAGGTCAGGGTCGATATCGAGATGCGAGCGGCAAGCAGGTCGATCTGGAAGCCGCATTCCTTCCTCACTACGACGACAACGGCGAGCTGCAGGGATGTTTCGTGGCTGCACGTGACATCACGGAGAAACGTTTGCTCGAAGCCGAGCTGCGGCAGAGTCAGAAGATGGAAGCGGTCGGTCGCCTCACCGGCGGTATCGCGCACGACTTCAACAATCTGCTCTCGGTCATCATCGGCAACATGCAGTTGTTGACGCGCTCGTTGCAACAAACGCCGCGTTTGTTACGACAGGCCGAGACTGCGCTGAATGCAGCCATGCGTGGCGGCGAGTTGATCAAACGCCTGCTGGCCTTTGCTCGGCAGCAAGTGCTCGAGCCCAAGATCGTGGATCTGAATGAGTTGATCGGCGGGATGTACGAATTGCTGCGACGCTCATTGACAGGCGATATCGAGATCCACAGGCAGCTGTCGCCGAGTACGTGGTTCACACGAGCCGACCCGGGGCAGTTGGAGAACGCGGTGCTGAACCTGGTGATCAATGCGCGCGATGCCATGCCTGGCGGCGGCGCCATCACCATCGCAACCCGGAATGTGACTATCGGCGCCGACCGACAGCCGCGTGAAGAAGGCCTGACGCCAGGTGAATACGCGTTGGTGGAAGTCGCCGACACGGGCGCCGGAATGTCCACCGAGACGCTCAAGCGTGTCTTCGAGCCGTTCTTCACGACCAAGGAAGTGGGCAAGGGCAGCGGCCTGGGCCTGTCGATGGTGTACGGCTTCGTGAAGCAATCCGGAGGCCACGTGCACATCCGCAGCGCTCCTCAGCAGGGCACGACCGTGCAATTGTATTTTCCCCGGTCGCAGGCCGGTGCCGATGAAACGCAGCCCGAAGGCACCGAGCAGGCCGATCTGCCACGCGGCCATGAAACCATCCTCGTAGTGGAGGACAATGCCGAGGTGCGGGGGACGACGATTGAAATTCTTACCAGCCTCGGCTATCGAGTACACGAGGCTGCCAACGGGCATCAGGCACTGGAGCGGTTCATGCGGCATCCGGACATCGCGCTGGTGTTCACCGACATCATGTTGCCCGGTGGTCTGCTCGGTCCGCAGCTGGTGGAGAAACTCACCGAGCGGCGTCCCGAGCTGAAAGTGCTGCTCACCTCGGGGTTCAGCGACAGCACCCTGATGCATCGGAGTCTGCTCGATGGCACGGTCGAGCTGTTGCCCAAGCCTTATCAATTAGAAGAGCTGGCGCGACGAGTTCGCGCCCTGCTGGATGGAAATGAGGAGATCAAGCGTGTTCCGGCGTGAGAGGAATCTATTACTGGCGGTCGATGATGAAGCGGACTTCCTGGAGCTGATCGAGCAGATCGGCAAAGGCGTCGGCTGCACCGTCATCACTGCCGATACCGCCGCCAGCTTCCGCGAGCAGCTGTCGCATCGGCAGCCCGCGTTGATCCTGCTCGATCTGCAAATGCCGGGCATGGATGGCATCGAGGCCCTGCGTTATCTGGCTCGGCAGAATGTGACTTCCGGAATCCTGCTCGCCAGCGGCATGGATCAACGCGTGCTCGCGAGCGCGCGCCAGCTCGGCGAGTCGCTGGGATTGAAGATGCTCGGCACCCTGCAGAAGCCGGCGATGCTCGAAGACATCGAGACGCTGCTCGCCAAGCATCTCGAGCCGAGCTCGCGCATTTCGGTGGAAGAGCTGCGTACCGCGATCGACGAGCACGAGCTCATCGTGCACTACCAGCCGAAAGTCGTGCGCTCCGCGAACGATTGGCACGTGCGCAGCGCCGAGGCGCTGGTGCGCTGGCGTCATCCGCGCTTGGGATTGTTATATCCGGGCGAGTTCCTGCCGCTGGCGGAACAGTCCGGTCTGATCGTCGATCTCACCGACTTCGTGCTCACCGATGCGATCCGTCAGATCGGCCACTGGGGCACTCGCGGTCTGGACCTCGGCGCGGCGGTGAACCTGTCGCCGCGGTTGGTGCAGGATCTGGAGTTCCCGGAGCGTCTGTCACGTGTACTGCGTGAGTTCGAGGTGCGGCCCGAGCAGCTCACGTTGGAAGTGACGGAAGCGGCGTCGGTCGACGATCCGGAATTGGTGATGGATATCTTCACGCGCCTGCGCGTAAAGGGCGTCGGCCTGTCGCTCGACGACTTCGGTATCGGCACGTCATCGCTGACACTGCTGTACAAGATGCCGTTCAGCGAGGTGAAGATCGACGGCCTGCTGATCTCGGAGATCTCACAAAGCAAGGCGGCGGCGACAGTCGTGCGCGCCATTGTCGAGCTGGCGCATAACCTTTCGCTCACCGCGTGCGCGGAAGGTATCGAGAACTCGCCGGCGTTCGAATTCCTGGAGCAGTGTGGCTGCGATGCGCTTCAGGGCGACTTCATCGCGCCGTCGATGCCGGCGTCGGAGATCGAATCCTTCATCGACGTGTGGAACGGCGCGGATCACACGCTCGTCCCAGTCGTTCGCAAATAGCTAGCCGCTCGCTGCCAGGCGCTTCTTGTCCTTGCTCTGCCGGAGCAAGTGCAGAGGCGCTGTCAGCGTAATGCGTGTGCCCGCGCCGGGCTCATCGAAGCTGATCGTGCCGCCGAGCATGCGCGCGCGGTATTCCATGATCTTCAAGCCCATGCCGGGACGGCCTTGCGCGAGGCCGGCGCTCAAGCCGATGCCGTCGTCGGCGATCGACAGTTGCAGCTTGCGCCCGGTCGAGCGCAGATCGATGTTGATCGACGTGGCACGCGCATAACGGGCTGCGTTCGTCGACGCCTCCTGCGCGATTCGATACAGATGAGTCGCGGCACCCTCTTCGAGATCCGGCAGCTTCTGTCCGCCTATCGTAAAGGTGCACTCCAGGCTGTACATATCGGTGCAGCGAGCCACCAGATGCTTCAACGCCTCCGGCAGACCACCACGCTCCAGATTCACCGGCGCAAGCCCGCGCGCCAATGAGCGCGTGCTCTGAATCGCCCGCGCCAGCAGATCGGTGATCTTGGTGACTTGCGCCGAGTACTGCGGCGACTCGCGCGCCATCTGCATCTCCAGGCCTTTCATCAGCAGCGACAGACCGGTGAGCTCCTGGCCCAGGCCGTCGTGCAGGTCGCTGCCGAGACGGCGCTGCTCGCGATTGGAGATCTCCAGGATCTCCTGCTCCAGCTCTTTACGCTGAGTCACTTCCTGCACCGTGCAGACCAGGCCCGACACGGTGCCATGATCGCGCAACGGTACATGCGTAATCGTGAACCAGCGGACCGAGCCGTCGAGGCCGATCCACGCGCGCTCCTGATCGGTGAGCGGCCGGCCGGTGCGCATGGTAGTCCCGGCCTGCGCTTCGATGTCGACGACGTTCTCTTCGGTCCACAGCTCGGACAGGCGCCGACCGATCACGTCCTCGCGCTTCTTGTTCAACGTCTCCAGCAGTGCGCGATTGACGATAGTCACGCGATTCTCGGTGTCTACCGCGTAAATGATCTCGGGCAGGCTGTCGATGAGCGTGCTGAGCAGGATGCGTTGCTCTTCCAACGCAGTTTCGGCCCGGCGCCGCTCGCGACGCACGCGCGTTTCGGACAGCGCGCGATTGACCACCATGGGCAGTCGTTGCAGTCGGTCCTTCAGCACGTAGTCGGTGGCACCACTCTTGAGTGCTTCGATCGCGCGCTCTTCGCCGAGCGAGCCGGAGACGAAAATGAAGGGAATGTCGGCCGATCGCTCCAAAACGATGCGCAATGCCGTGAGACCATCGAAGCCGGGCAGCGTGTAGTCGGCGAGCACCAGATCGGGCGGTGTGCCAGCGAGTGCCGCGCGAAAATCGCTCTCCGACATCACGTGGCGCCACGTGATGTCCAAGTCGTTCCTCGCCAGCTGCAATTGAATCAGCTCGGCATCGTTGGGATCGTCCTCCAGCAGGACGAAATGCAGCGGTTCTGTAGAATCCTTTTTCATGTCACTGTGCCCAGGTCGTATACGGGCGCGCGGGGGTGGAACGTATCACCCTGAGGGCGTTGTGGAAAATGGGGATTGCTCCATGCTTGTGCCCTCGCAAGATTGACGGTACTACGGGGGCACGAGGCAGTCCCCTTTGAGGAAAGACTATGGCCGATCCAACAAGGATCCTGATCGTCGATGACCATCCATTTGTCCGTGAAGGATTGAAGCAACTGCTGGCAGGGCAGAGCGAATTTGTCCTGCAGGGAGAGGCTGCGTCGGTGCAGGCGGCGCAAACCGCCATTGCCGGCGAAGAGCCCGATGTCGCGGTCGTCGATCTGGCGCTGGGCCCGGATGACGGCATCGAACTGGTGCGCTGGATTCGCAATGACCATCCAAATGTCCGCGTGCTGGTGCTCTCGATGCAGGACGAAGCGCTCTATGCCGAGCGGCTGCTCCGCCTCGGAGTCAGTGGTTATGTAATGAAGAACGTCGCCGGCACCGATTTCCTTGGCGCGTTACGCAAGGTGGCTCGGGGCCAGCGGCATGTCAGTTCTGCCATGGGCGAGCGTTTGCTCAGCCAGGTGGCACGCGGCCGCTCGCCGGCGGCCGACGAAGATCCGGTCTCGGCATTGACCGATCGTGAGCTCGAAGTGTTTCGCCTGATCGGTGAAGGCATCAGCACCCGTGAAATTTCGCAACGGCTCGACCTGTCGATGAAGACGGTCGATGCGCATCGTCGTCACATGCGCGAAAAATTGAATCTGCGCTCGACCAGTGAGTTGATTCGCTACGCGACGCAGTGGGTGTCCGACAAAGGCGATGCTTCGGATGCCGCCGCGTCCCCTAGTGGGACTCACTGAGTAAAAACTACTAAGCGCCTCCCAGTGAGTGTGACAAGCATCACACTCACTGCGTTCCCCAGCGCCTCGTTTCGGCTAGCGCGCCACATATAAGTAATTGCCCTGGTTGGCTTTATCCAACCAAGCGAGAAACACGCCACACTCCACGCAAAGGCGCGCACACCGCCTGTGACATTAAGGGAGTGGCTGATATCCCCTACAACGCCGCTCCAACACCATGCTGCCCTTAGTGCGTGGGCAGCTTGTTCTGCCCCCACGCGTTCTGCCTTTGTCGCCCCCGCAGGGAACAGCACGGCTTGAATATCGCGAAAACATTCGACCTTCCGCTCGGCGGCGCTACGCCCGTCGAGGCTGGGCTGCGCACGACGCTGCAGACGGACACGATCCGGCAGCTGGTCGGCGCGGTTGCCGAATTCGTATTCGTGGTCGATCGCGGTCTGCGGGTGTTGATGGCGAATCGCGGTATCGGTGAGCGCTCAGCCAAGCAGCTCGAAGGCGCGCTGGTCACCGATCTGTTCCCGCAAAGCCTGCATGCGCGCGCTCTCTCGACGATGCATCGAGTGCTCGCCAACGGTCAGGTCGACGGCTACGTCGCCGAGATCGAGGGCAACGACGGTCAGTCCCGCCATTTCGATGTGCGTGTCAGCCCGATCCGTGACGAGCAGAAAATCGTCGCGCTCGCGGTCGTGACCACTGAAACCACCGAACAAGTCCGGGCCGAGCGCGCCATCGCGACCCAGGCACGCATGATCGAATCCATGCTCGAAGGGGTCGCGGTGATCAACGAGCAGGGCGTCATCGAGATCACCAATCCGGCCTTCGACATGTTGTTCGGCTATCGGCGCGGCGAAGTCATCGGCCGCAACATGGCGCAGCTGGCGGGCTGGCCGTTCGAGCAGCCCGAGCGTTGGCAACCGCTGTCAGCGAAACACGGCCGCTCCATACAGGTGGAGTTCGACGGCCGCCGCCACGACGACACGCACTTCGCCGCCATGGGCGTGCTGTCCCGCTTCGAGGTCGCGGGTCGCAATCACAGCTTGCTGACGCTCCAGGATGTCAGTGAGCGCAAGCAGCTGGAGCGCGCCATCCTGCAAGCGGTCAGCCGCGAGCAATATCGCATCGGTAACGATCTACACGACGGCCTGGGTCAGGAGTTGACCGGCATCGCGCTGATGTTGCGCGGTCTGGCCGGCCGATTGACCAGCGAATACCCGGCGATTCTGCCGGAGATCGAGGGCATTACCCGGCTGGTGAACAGCTCGATCGAGAGCACGCGTGCGCTGGCGCGTGGTCTGTCGCCGGTCAATCTCGAGCGGGGCGGCCTGTCCGACGCGCTCGAAGGCCTGGCGATGCACGCGCAGGAGCTTTATGGGGTCGATGTCACTTGTACTCATCGAGTGAAGACGATTCGCCCGATGAGCACCGAATTGGCCAATCACCTGTATCGGATTGCGCAGGAAGCGGTTCGAAACGCGGTCCGCCACGGCCAGGCGCGGTCTATACGACTGCATTTACATGGGGCGCGCGCTAAGGTTCGGCTGACGGTAACCGACGACGGCATTGGCATGCCGTCCGACGCGGTGGACGCACCGGGCATGGGGCTGAAGATCATGCGGTATCGCGCACGGATCCTGGGCGGCGAAGTTCGTTTCGAGCGAGGCATGCCGGATAGCGCCTCTACCGAGGCCCGGCCCGGCACGCGGATCATCTGCGAATGTCCGCTCGAGCCGGCGGCCGATGCCGCGAAGGCACGTCGTCCCCGGCGGCGCGCCAGCTGAACGAGTTCATGGAAACGGCCTCGGCCGTTTCGACCAGTCAAAGTAGGAGTGATTGAAATGAGCGTTGGGCCTTCTCTGTTCAAACCGGCACACAAGCCCCCTGGTGTGTCCAAGGACCAGAAGCGCCGCGTGCTGATCGTCGACGACCATCCCATCGTCCGTCAGGGATTGCGGCGTTTGATCGAAGCGGAGGCGGATCTGGAAGTGTGCGGTGAGGCTGAGACGGCCCGTGACGCAAAGTCGATGATCCGCGAGCAGGAGCCGGACGCCGTCATCGTCGACGTGTCGCTCAAGCAGGGCGATGGCCTGGAATTGGTGAAAGACGCGCGCGCTCACTATCCGGCGCTGCCGTTGCTGGTGCTGTCGATGCATGACGAGGCGATCTATGCCGAGCGCATGCTGTCGGCGGGTGCGAATGGTTACATCATGAAACAGGCGGCCTCGGATCAATTCCTGATCGCGCTCCGGCGCGTGCTCGATGGCGGCATCTATGTGAGCGAAGCCGTCGGCAACAGCATGATCGAGAAGTTCGCCTCCGGCGGGGCGTACATCTCTTCGAATCCGGTCGACAGCCTGACCAATCGTGAGCTGCAGGTGCTGCACATGATCGGCAAGGGCCTGTCGACCCGACAGACTGCGGAAGCCTTGAACCTCAGCGTGAAGACCGTGGAATCGCATCGTCAACGTATCAAGCGCAAGCTGTCGCTGCGTACTTCGGCGCAACTGATGCAATACGCGGTCAACTGGTATGCCGGGAGGGAGCCGGGCGCGAAGCCTTAATTGCTCGCGCGCGACCGCGCAACAATGAACTCACTGCAAGGCCTGCTCGGCGGGAATCTCGTCAGTCTGGCCGTGGGCGTCGCCCTCGGCCTGGTGCCGGCGATCATTTCTCTCGCGCTGCTGGGCAAGCTCCGCGCCCACCTGCGCCGCCGACACGCGCAACTCACGGCCGCCAATCGACGCAATCAATCCATCGTCGAGGGCTCGGGCGAGGGCGTGCTCGAGCTCGATAACGTCGGCCATGTTCGTTACGCCAATCCAGCGGCGGCGAAGATGCTCGGCTACGAGACCGAAGAGCTCGCCGGCCTGGACTATCGCGTGCTCATCAATACGCAAGAGGACGGCGATTCGCGCACGGATCCGGTTCGCCGCGTGCGTTACACGACCGACATCATGCGGGGCGTCGGCGCGTTGCTGCGGAAGAAGAACGGCACGTTCCGGCCGGTCGAATACAAAATCCTGCCGGTGACCGAGGAAGGTGCGTCGGTCGGCACCGTGCTGGTGTTTCGTGACATCGGCGAGCGCGTGCGGCTCGACAACCTGCTCAAAGACATGCAAGCCACCGCCAAGATCGGCGGCTGGGAATACGATGTCACCAGCAAACAATTGCACTGGACCGAGGCGCTGTACGCCATCCACGATCTGCCGGTCGGACATCTGATCGATGTCGAGGCGCATCGGGCGTTCTTTCATCCCGAAGACCGCGTCAAGATGCAGAGCGCCGAGCGCATGGCGATCGATGCCGGCCTGCCGTCCGATCTGCTGTTGCGAATGACCAGCGCGCGCGGTCGTCAGCTCTGGGTGAGAAGCATCGTCAAGGCCGAGCGCCGTGGCGGCAACACGGTGCGTCTGCATGGCACGATCCAGGACGTGACCGATCTGGTCAGCGCCGAGCGCAAGCTGCGCGAGACGCGCGACTTCTTCGAGCTCACATTGAATGCCGTGCCGACGCCGGTGACCTACGTCAACGCGAACATGATCGTGACGTACGTGAACCGCGCGCTCGAAGAATGGCTTTCGCAGCCTGCGGACGCAGTGCTGGGCCGGCCGTTACGCGACAACATCAGCGACGAGCAGTTTTCCGAGATCGATCCGCTGATCAGAAAGGTCATGGCCGGCGAGTTCGTGCGCGTCACGCAGAGCGGCGTGCGCAATGGCCGGCATCGCGAGTGGCAGAATCACTTCGTGCCGCAGCTCGGCCCGAACGGCGAAGTGCTGGGTTTCTTCTCCATCGTCTACGACCTGACCGAGCAGAAGCGCCTCGAAGCGCGCCTCCTGCAGGCGCAGAAGATGGAAGCCATCGGTCAGCTCACCGGCGGCATCGCGCACGACTTCAACAATCTGCTCGGCGTGGTCATCGGCAACCTGCAGTTGCTCGATCGCAGCGTCGCCGAGACGCCGACGTTGGCGAGAAAAGTTCATACCGCCATGCGTGCCGCTGCGCGTGGTGCCGATTTGACGCGTCGCCTGCTCGCGTTCGCGCGTCGGCAGATCCTGGAACCGGCGGTGCTCGATTTGAATCGTCAGCTGTCCGGCTTGAGCGAGCTGGTCCAGCGCACCATTGGCGAGTCCATCGAAGTGCGTATGATTCAGGCGCACGATTTGTGGCACACCAGTGCCGACCCGGGCCAGTTCGAGAATGCGATCTTGAATCTCGCCATCAATGCGCGCGACGCCATGCCTCAGGGCGGGCGGCTCACGGTGCGCACTCAGAACGTCACGCTGGATGCCAAGTTCTGCAGCGACTATCCGTCCATCGAGCCCGGCGATTTCGTGGCCATCAGCGTCAACGACAATGGCGTCGGCATGGAGCCCGACGTGCTCAAGCGCGTGTTCGAGCCGTTCTTCACGACCAAGGAATCGGGCAAGGGCAGCGGCCTGGGCCTGGCGATGGTCGGCGGCTTTGCCGAGCAGGCGGGCGGTATCGCCACCATCGAAAGCACGATGGGAGTGGGCACCACCGTGAGCATCTTCCTGCCGCGCTCGAAAGAGGAACAATCCGATCGCGAAGACACCATCGTCACCCGGGTCGCACCGGGCGGTACCGAGACCATTCTGGTCGTCGAAGACGATGCCGATCTGCGCGATACCGTCGTGACCGCGCTGACTCAGCTCGGTTATCGCGCGCTCGCGGCTGCCAATGGCGCCGCGGCGGTGCGTATTCTTTCCGGACCGGAACGAATCGATCTGTTGTTCACCGATGTGATGATGCCTGGCGGCATGCTCGGACCGGCGCTGGCCAAGCGCGCCCGGGAGCTGCGCCCGGACATCGATGTGCTCTTTACAACCGGCTACGCCGACAACGCCGTGCTCGCAGGGACCGCCGGGCTCACGTCGTCGGATGTAATCCATAAACCCTATCGCAACGAAGATCTGGCTATGCGTATCCGCCATGTCCTCGATAGGGAGGCCCGTGTCGCCTGATCAATCCAACAAGCTGCTCGTCATCGACGATCAGCCCGACCTGTGCGAGTTCATCTCGGAGGCCGCGGCCGGTCTTGGCTTCGAATCCAAGGGCGTCACCGATCCGGAAGCGTTCCGGCGGGCCGTGCAGGAATTCCAGCCTTCGGTGGTGGTGCTCGATCTGCAAATGCCCGGTGCCGATGGCATCGAGCTGTTGCGTTATCTCGGCGAGCGCGGCAGCAAAGCCCAAATCCTGGTCGCCAGCGGCATGGATCAGCGGGTGCTGGCGACTGCGCAACAGATCGGCAAGGCCCACGGCCTGCAGATGCTGGGCGCGCTACAAAAGCCCATCCTGCTCGCCGATCTCGAAGCGACGTTGCGCCAATGTCTGAGCAGCGACACGCCGATCAGCGCCGCGGCGCTGACGGCCGCGCTCGATAAGCGAGAGATCACCGTTCACTATCAGCCGAAGGCGACGCGGATTGCGCCCAATCGCTGGATCGTCGAAGGCGTCGAAGCGCTGGCACGCTGGAATCACCCGTCGCTGGGGTTCGTCTCGCCGGTGCGGTTCATTCCTTTGGCCGAGAAAAACGGCCTGATTCGCCGGCTCACCGAGCAGGTGCTGGAAACGGCGCTGTCTCAATGCCGCGCGTGGGATGCCGTGGGCCTGCAGTTGTCCGTGGCGATCAACCTTTCGCCCCAGCTTTTGAACGATCTCGCCTTCCCCGATCAGGTCGCCCGCATGGCGGCGCAGGTCGGCGCCGATGCGCGGCGGATCATTTTCGAAGTGACCGAAAGCGCGGCCATGTTCGATCCGGGCACGACCATGGACGTGCTAACCCGCATGCGCGTGAAGAACTTCGGCCTGTCCATCGACGATTTCGGCACCGGCTACTCGTCGCTCAAGCAGTTGTACCTGATGCCGTTCAGCGAGCTGAAAATCGACAAGTCATTCGTGCGCGATGTCTTCGCTCACGAAGATGCCCGGACCATGGTGGAGACAATGGTGCTGCTCGCTCACAAGCTGCGCCTCACCGCCTGCGCCGAAGGCGTCGAATCCCAGGAAGTCCTCGACTTCCTCGACTCGGTCGGCTGCGACCGCGCGCAGGGCTATTTCATCGGCCGCCCGATGGCCGGCACGGCGCTGGAAATTGCCGTGCGCGAGTGGAACAGCAAGCAAAAGTAACGCTCGAGCCTATGGGCCGAGCCTCCGACGTTCGCATCGCGTGGCGAGCCGCCTGCGGCTCGCCTGTGAACCTCGGCCAAATTTAGTGCGACCAATGAACCGCGAAGCCGTCGTCCGGGCCTTCTGTCCTCCCGGCATTTAAAACGACAGGGAAGTCGTTTTGAAAGCGCCACAGGGACGTGAAGCAACGGCCGCGCGAGCGCGGCGAAGGGCTATGCGCGGTGCCGGGAGGACAGAAGGCCCGGACGGCGGCGCCCTGAATGCCCCAGCAACCCTTTTCTGCGACGATCCACGAGCAAAAAGCCCTTTACTGCTAAGCTCTTACCTAGGAAATCATCCGACCGCCCCCGGGCTTAAACCTTCCAGGCTGAAGCCGCATCGAACTCAACAAAGGCGGACGTAACACGCGAACGGAGTAGAGGGCGGAACTTGCAATACGGCGCTGGCGCCAATCAACCAGTCCCAGGGACTGGGGACCCTCTGCTCTCCGACGCGAGCCTGGTGACGGCTGCCCGGGGGGGCGATACGCGGGCGTTCGAGCGCCTGTATCGCGCCCACAGCGGCAAAGTTATGGGCCTGTGCCTGCGGATGACGCGGCGGCGGGACGTGGCGGAGGATTGCGTGCAACAGACATTCATCAGAGCGTGGCGGAACCTGCAGGCCTTCGAGGGCCGCAGCGCCTTCGGCACCTGGTTGCACCGGATCGCGGTGAACGAGGTGCTGAGCCACGGCCGCAATCACGGCACGCGCTCTGAATCCAATGAAGATGCGATCGAGAATGCCATCGCGGAGCCCGGCGACGGCAACAAAGAATACGACGCCGGCGAAGTGATGGATCTGGAGCGCGCGCTCACGACGTTGCCCGAGGGCGCGCGTCACGTGGTCGTGTTGCAGGCTGTGTATGGTTACAGCCACGAAGAATGCGCCGACATGCTCGGCATCGCAGTCGGTACCTGCAAGGCGCAACTGCATCGCGGACGAAAGTTGTTACGCGAGCGCATGGGCCTGGCGGCGGAGGCGGTCGATGACTAACACACGTAACGATTCTGGGAATCAACCGGACGATCCGTTGAGCCAGATGCTGGCGGCACTGCCCAAGGACGTGCAGCCCGAGCGCGATCTGTGGCAAGGCATTCAAGCCGAGATCACCCAGACGCCCATCGTCACCGACCGCGCACCGGTCGTGCACTTTGCCTCCTCGCGCTGGTTTCAGCTCGCTGCGGGGGTGCTTCTCGTGCTCGCCACATCTCTCACTACGTTTGTCATTACGCGTCAGTCCATGGAGAAGGACGCCGCCATGCAGATGGCTCAACAGCAACAGCAGGCCCCCGTGCCGACGGCCACCGCGCCGCTGAATGCGATGCCGGTGAGCTTCGGTCCCGAAGCGCTCGGCGCCGACTACTTGAAAGCCCGCTCGGAGCTCGACCGACGCTTCGAGGAGCGGATCAAGACACTGGCGCCCTCGACGCGCGCCAAGCTGGAACGCAACCTCGCCGATCTGCGGCACGCGGCTAACGAGATTTCCGAGACACTGGCCGAGAACCCTTCCGATCCGCTGCTGCAGGATCTGTTGATGTCCACTTATCAGCGCGAGCTGCAGCTGCTCGCCGACGTTGGCGAAGTGCCGCTTTCCCATCCCCTGAGGACCGATCTATGAATGCCACCGTGTCAGCAGCGCTGCGAGCAGCCTTGGCCATGGCCATGCTGACGGCGGCAGCGCACGCCGGTGCCGAGGAGATTTCCAAGACTTTGCCGGCCGATGCGCGCGGCGAGGTGGAGATCGTCAACGTCGCGGGCGTGGTCGAAGTCACAGGCTGGGATCGTGCCGAAGTGCAGGTCGATGCCGACCTCGGCCGCAGCGTCGAGCGGCTGGATTTTCGCAGCGAAGGTTCGCGTACCTATATCAAGGTCGTACTGCCGAGGGGCGGCGGCTCCGGTGCCAGCGAGCTGCGGGTGAAAGTACCCAGGGACAGCGGCCTGACCATCAACACCGTGAGCGCCGATCAATCGATCAAGGCGGTGCGCGGCTCGCAGCGCCTGCAGGCTGTCAGCGGCGGCATCGAAACCGAGTTCGGCCCCGGCGACCTGGAGTTGAAAACTGTCAGCGGCGACATCATCGCGCGCGGCGACGGCAAGGGACTGGTTCGTGCCACCACGGTGAGCGGCGATATGCAGATCGCCAAGGGCGGCCCGGAGATCGATCTGAACACCGTGTCCGGCGACATGATCGTGACGCTCGACCAGCTCGATCGCGGCCGGATCAAGACCACCAATGGCGATCTGAATCTGACCGCGGCACTCGGCAACGACGCCCGCGTCGAGGCCGAAGCCATCAACGGCGATCTGCATTTCACTTTGCGCGGCGAGGTCAATGCCGAGTTCGATATTGAGACTTTCAATGGCGATATCGACAACTGCTTCGGTCCCAAGCCGACCCGCACTCGTCAATTCGGTCCAGGCAATGAGCTGCGCTTCACACAAGGCAAGGGCGATGGACGCATTCGTATCAAGACGCTGAATGGCGGCGTCATGGTCTGTAAGCGTTAGTCTTGCAAGGTTTGGCAAGGAATGTGACGTCCTTCGCACCGCTGCGCGATGATTCGGCAACAGGCGCACCGTAGCGGGCCGGATATATAACTTCCGCCAGGGATAGCGCTGTCGCCTCTGAGGGGTGGCCGTAAATGTGATTAATTGCCACCGTGGCGCTTTGCGGCAGAAGCCGCCACCGGGTACGATCCGCGGCGATGTCTGCAACCCCCTCCGACAATCCCGCTGCACAACCAGCCTGGCGGATTCTGCTCGTCGATGACGAGCCGACGCAGCGTCTGATCGTGGCGCGGCTGCTCAAGCGGGCCGGTTACGAGGTCGAGATGGCGGCCAACGGTCGCGAGGCGCTCGCCAAGCTGGAGCAGGGCGACTTCCCGTTGATGATCACCGACTGGGAAATGCCGGAAATGGACGGCGTGGCGCTGTGCCGCGCGTTGCGCTCCAAGGAGCGGGGCTACACATACACCATCCTGCTCACCTCGCGAGATGCCATCGAGCACCTGGTCGCGGGTCTGCAGTCCGGCGCCGACGATTATCTGATCAAGCCGGTGGTCGAGCCGGAGCTGATCGCGCGGTTGAGCACCGGTCGGCGCATTGTCACGCTGGAGCGTTCGTTACGCGCCGCGAATGAAGAAAATCGGCGGTTGTCGATCACCGACCCGCTGACCGGCGTATACAACCGTCGTTATTTGATGGAACAACTGCCGCGGGAGATCGACCGCGCGGCCCGCTATGGCCGCCAGCTCGCCGCCATCATGTGCGACGTCGACTTCTTCAAGAAGATCAATGATACCCACGGCCACCTGACCGGCGACGAAGTCTTGAAGTGGTTCGGTCACGCGCTCAAGAAAGGCGTGCGCTCCAGCGACTGGATCGCCCGCTACGGCGGCGAGGAATTCGTCATCGTGCTGCCGGAGACCAATGTCGCCAACGCCGCCCTGGCAGCCGAGCATCTGCGCAAATACATTGCCGAGCAGCCGTTCAAACCGGCGTCTGGCGAGGAATTCACCGTGTCCGCCAGCTTTGGTGTCTCTGGCTGGCGGGACAAGGTGCCGCAGGGGGCCACGCTCGATAGCCTGATGGCGCGCTGTGACTCCGGCGTCTACGCCAGCAAGGCCGCCGGCCGGAATCGCATCTCTACTGAAAGCCAGGACTGATCAGCCCGCCTTGGCCGCAGGCTCCGGCGCGTACTGAATCAGGAATTCCTTGGCGCGCTCCAGCTCTGTCGCCAGCTGCGCGACCAGCTCGCCCAATCGCTGCTGATCCAGACTCGAGGCTTGTGCTTCGAGCATGTGCGACAGATCGCGCAAAGGCTCGGCATGCACATTCGCACTGGCGCCCTTCAGCTTGTGCGCGATGCGGCTCAAGCCAGCGCGATCGAGCGCGGCCAGGGCGGCACGTGCTTCATCCAGCGCCTGCTCGCCGCTGGCGATGAATGTCGCCACCAGTTCGCGGGTGAATTCCGGATCGCCGTCGGTCAATTCGTTGAGCCGTGACAAATGCACCGGCACATTGGCATCGGCGCTGTCCGCCGATGTTTCCTCGGCCGTGATGCGCAGGCCGAACTTGGTCAATACTTCGTGCAAGCGGGGGATTTCCAGTGGCTTGGTGAGGAATGCATCCATGCCCGCTTCCATGCAACGTTCCAGTTGACTGGCCATGGCATTGGCCGTCAGCGCCACGATGGGCGCGTTCGGCCGGCCGTCGCCAGTCTCGCGTTCGCGGATGCGCAGCGTGGCGGTGAGACCGTCCATCACTGGCATCTGCAGGTCCATGAGAATCAGATCGAATGTGGTTTCTTCGCAGGCGCGTACCGCTTCGACACCGTTGTCCGCGACGCGCACCGTGCAGCCCATGCGCTCCAGGAAACGAACCGCGACCTTCTGATTGACCGCGTTGTCTTCCACCAGCAGCACGGTGCCGCGATAGGCTTCAGCGATGTGCGCCGCCAGCGTGTTGCGAGTAACGATCGGCTGGCTTTTCATGTGCCACGTCTTGGCGTCATGTGCGAGTACGCGATCGAGGCACTCGAGCAATTCGCGGGCGCGAATCGGTTTGGTGAGATAAGCGGCGAAGCCCAGCGCTGCGAAGCGATGGATGTCGCCATGGCCGTCCATCGAGGTGAGCATCACCAGGCGTGCCTGCGATAGTTGCGCATCGGCGTTGATGCGCTCGCCGAGCGTCGCGCCGTCCATGTCGTGCATGCGGTGATCGGCGAGGACCACTTCGAACGGCTGACCGTCGACAGCCGCTGTATGTAACAAGCTCATCGCCTCGATGCCGCCCGCGGCGAGGCTCACCTCGAAACCGGCGTGCATGAGCTGGCCAGCGACCACGCGTCGATTCGTTTCGTTGTCGTCGACCACGAGCACACGTCGGCCGACGCGTGTGAGAACGAGCGCCGGCGCTGCCGCCAGCGCGGCTTGAGCCTCCGCTCCGGGCAGCGGCAGCGTGAACCAGAAGCGCGAACCTTTGTTGAGCTCGCTCTGCGCGCCGACTTCGCCGCCCATCATCTGCACCAGCCGCCGCACGATGGACAATCCGAGCCCTGTGCCACCGAAGTGACGGGTGGTCGACGAGTCCGCCTGGACGAACGGTTGAAACAGGTTCTGCAACGTGCCGGCAGCGATGCCGATACCCGTGTCGCGCACTTCGAAGCGCGAGCGGAGTTGGCCGTCGCGCCAATCGACGCTGCTCACCTCGATGACGATCTCACCTTCGCGGGTGAACTTGATGGCGTTGCTGATCAGGTTGATCAAACATTGACGAATGCGCTGCGGATCGCCGACGACGCGATCCGGCACGTCCGGATGGATGTGCACGACCAGCTCGAGATTCTTCGCGGCGGCCTGGAACGCGAGCATCACCGCGGCATCTTCCACTGTGTTGCGCAGGTCCAGCTCCAGCGCTTCGATATCGAGCTTGCCGGCCTCGATCTTGGAAAAATCCAGGATGTCGTTGATGACGATCAGCAGCGAATCGGCGCTGGAGCGAATGGTTTCAGCGTAATCGCGCTGCGTGCGATTGAGCGGACTTTCCAGCAACAGGCCAGTCATGCCGATGATGCCGTTCATCGGCGTGCGGATCTCGTGACTGACGTTGGCGAGGAACTCGCTCTTTGCCCGGTTGGCGCTCTCGGCAGCCTCGGTCGCGCGCAGCAGTGCTTCTCGCGCGGAGCGAGCTTCGGTCACATCCTGCAACGAGCCGGACAAACGCAAGGGTCGACCTTGCGCATCGCGTTCGGCGGTCGCGCGGGCGCGGTACCAACGATATTCGGCCCACTTGGTTCGCAAACGAATTTCGACGTCGTACGGCATGCGCTGCTGGAAATGCAAGCGCGTGGCGTTGGCGACGGCTTCGGCGTCATCCGGGTGCAGGCATTGTTTGAGGAAATTTGCGCCGGCCGGCAATTCCGAATATTCATAACCCAGCAACTCGGCGAGACGCGGCGAATGCCAGCTCGAGCCGTCTGCATCCATTTCCCACAAGCCGTCCTGCGTGCCATTGATGGCGCGCTCCAGGCGTTGCTGAGTGAGCCGCAGCGCATCTTCGGCGAGCTTCTGTTCGTGCACGTCTTGAATGGAGCCGGCGATCGACAGGGCGCGTCCCTGCTCGTCGCGTTCGGCCATGCCGCGATGGCGGAACCAGCGATATTCGCCGCTCTTCATGCGCAGACGTAGCGAGGTATCCAGCGGCACGGCTTCTTCCACATGTCGCAGCCAGGCTTCTCGCGCTCGTCCCACATCCTCCGGGTGGACGCGGTGTGAAGCCCCATCCGCGCCGGTGTCGAGCTCGCCATCTTCGTAACCCAGCAAGGCGTGATAGCTCGAGGAGAACCACATACGCCCGCCATGCATCAGGTCTTTTTCCCAATGACCTTCGGAGCTGGAGAGGGATGCGCGCTCCAGTCGCTTCTCCACCTCCCGCAGCATCTGAGTCTGCTGTTGCAGGCGTTCGGCGGCTTCGATTTCATCGGTGATGTCACGGGTGACGCCGATCAATTCACCCTGCGGACGGGCCGGGCTGGCCGGCAACTTGCGGAAATGGGTTTGAATGTGACGGATCTGAGCGTCGCCGCGAACGATGCGAGTCCGCACCGAGCCGCCGTGGTTCGGTCCATCGGCCTGCGAGTACAGCTCCAGGTGGGTCCGTTCGCGATCGTCGGGATGGACGGGCTGCATGCCATCGCCGACCACGGCGTCGCAGGCGAGGATGCGTTGCAGAGTGGGATCGCAGACCACGCGGCGCGTGGCGATATCCAGGCGCCAGACACCGATGCCGGCGATCTCCGTCGCAAGCTTCAGCTCGGCACGCAAGGTGTCTTCCTCGAGCTCGCCAGACTGACGCGATACGCCCCGCGTGCGCAAATACGCCCACAACGCGCCGGCGCCCAGCAGGGCGCCCAGCACGATGCTGGCGAGGTGCGTAACGTCGAACTGAACCATTGATCCGCCAATCCGATGGCCTGGGGGAGGCACGACACCATCTGTATCGGCAGGGGACAAGGAAGCCTGCCCATCCCATCGGATTTTCAGGCATTGCCTTAGTTGCGGCGCGAATCGACCCGTCGGCCACTGTGAACCAGTCCCACATCCCGGCTGTTAGAATCCCGTAGCTTGTGACCTTGCTCACAAAGGAGCGGACATGCGGGCATTGAAGATCGCCGGGATCGTGGTCGGCAGCATCGTGGCACTGATCGTGGTGGCACTGCTGGCGGTGGTGTTGTTCGTCGACCCGAACGATTATCGCGACGACATCGAGCGCATCGTCGAGAGCAAGACCGGCCGGCAGCTGAGCTTGAGCGGCGACCTGCATTTGTCGATTTTTCCCTGGCTGGCGCTCGAGGCCGGCCCTGCCAGCCTGGGTGACGCGCCCGGCTTCGGCGATGAGCCCTTCGTGTCCATTCAGCAAGCGCGGGTCGGGGTGCGCCTGCTGCCATTGCTCCGGGGCAAGATCGAAGTCGGCAATGTTCGCCTGGCGGGTGCGCGGATCCGCCTCATCACCGACGAGCAGGGGCGTAACAACTGGGCCGACCTGGGCGAGCAGAAAGAGGCCACCACGCCGGCGCCTGCCGGTGAGCAGCCCATGGAAGTGCCGACCATCGCGGGCCTGGAGATCGAGGACGCTGCGGTCACCCTGGAGAACCGCCAGGAGAAAACGCGCCAGGTGGTGCGTAATTTCAATCTGAAGACCGGCCGCCTGGCCTCGGGCGAGCCGTTCGATCTGACCACCGACTTCGTGCTCGACCAGGAACCGTCGCTGTCCGCGAAAGTGCGTCTCGCGACCACGGTGACTGCGGATCTCGAAGCCAACGCGCATCGGCTGGCGAAGCCGCAGATCGATGTCACGCTCACCGGGCAGGGTTATCCCAGGGAAGGTATCCCGGTAAAGATCGCTGCCAATGCCCTCAGCGCGGATGTCGGCAAGGAGCTGTATCGTCTCGATGCATTGCACGTGACGACGACCTGGAAGGGCGAAGGCTTTCCGAGCACCGGTGTGCCGGTCACGCTGCAAGCGAAAGATTTCAATGCGAACCTCGCGGCACAGACGCTCGAGCTCAGCGGTCTCGATCTGGATGTGGCCGGCGGTCATCTCACCGGCTCGCTCACCGGCAAGGAAATTCTCGACGCACCGGCGCTGACTGGCCCGCTCAAGCTCGATCAGATCTCGCTGCGCACCTGGGCGCCGAAGCTCGGTGTGTCGCTGCCCACGAC
Organism: Steroidobacter cummioxidans; assembly: GCF_003104955.1. NCBI lineage: Bacteria > Pseudomonadati > Pseudomonadota > Gammaproteobacteria > Steroidobacterales > Steroidobacteraceae > Steroidobacter > Steroidobacter cummioxidans. Next base: position 144,755 of record NZ_LSRW01000013.1, read on the forward strand.
CACCGATCCGAAAGTGTTCGAAAAGCTGAGTTTCTCCGGCACCGTGTCGATGACCAAAACCAGCGCGGACGTGGGCGACATCGTGCTGCAGCTCGATGACACGATCGCCAAAGGCATGCTTGGGGTCGCGGACTTCGCCTCCAAGGCATTGCGCTTCGATCTGAACGTCGATCGCATCAACGCCGATCGTTACCTGCCGCCGCCAGCGGAGCAGCCGGCCAAGACTGCTACCAAAGAGCCGCCGACACCGATTCCGGTGGAAACATTGCGAGCGTTGAACGCGCGCGGCCAGCTGCAAGTCGGTGAGGCGATCTTTGCCGGCATCAAATTCACCAAGCTCAAGCTCGGCGTGAACGCGCGTGACGGCAAGGTGCGCTTCAATCCTTCGCAGGCCTCGATGTACGGCGGCAATTACACTGGCGACATCGGCATCGATGCCACGGGCAATGTGGCGCGCATCACGCTTGATGAGCACATCAGCGGCGTCGACTTCGCGCCGTTGTTCAAGGATTTCTTCGAGACCGAGCGCGTCTCCGGCAAGGGCAGCGCCAATATCAAACTGGCCGGCTCGGGCAAGAACACCGACGACGTCATGAAGACGCTCGACGGCACGGTCGATTTCAAAGTGGCGGATGGTGCGCTCGAGGGCGCGGATCTTTGGTATGAGATTCGTCGTGCTCGCGCGGTGCTGAAACAACAGGCGATTCCGGAACGTACCGGTCCGGCGCGCACACCCTTTACTGCGCTGACGGGCAGCGGCGTGATGAAGAACGGCGTGCTTTCCAACAACGACTTGAACGTCGCCATGCAGTACCTGAAGGTGACGGGGCAGGGCACGGTCGACATTCCGGCCAGCACGCTCGACTATCGGTTGATTGCTGCGGTGCTGAAGATTCCGCGTGAAGGCGCCGATACCGCGGAAATGCAGGATATGGTGGATGCGGAGATCCCGGTGAAAATTACCGGCTCGCTCACCGATCCGAAGGTGCGCCCCGATCTGGAGGGCTACCTGAAGAACGAGCTCAAGCAGCGCGTCGACAAGGAAAAGGGTAAGGTCGAGGAGAAGCTGAAGGACAAGCTCAAGGACTTGTTCAAGCGTTGAAACCAAAGCGCCATGGCGGGCGACTTATGCTGTATGTGTCGCGCACATGTCCCCGGGTCGCTGGATGGCAGCTCTGAAGTCACGTTGGCCGCATCGTCATGCTCTGCTCGTAGCGGCGCTGCTGTCAGCAGCGCCCGCCGCACACGCCTTCAACATCGAGCACAGCGAAGCGCGCTACGCGGATAAGCACTTTCAGTACGAGCTGGTCGTCACGCTGAACGCGCCCATCGATCGCGTCGACGCCGTGTTGCGGGACTACACCGACTATCCCGCGCTCAACCATCGCATCCTCAGCGCGAACGTGCTGGACCGGCCCGCGCCGGATGTGGTCATCCTGGAAACCAAGGTCGAAGTTTGCTTCGGCTGGTTCTGCCGCAATGTCACTCGCGTCGAGCGCGTGCAGGAATCCAAGCACGCGCTGGTGGCGATTGCGGATCCGGCGCGCAGCGACGTGAAATTCAGCGAGACGCGCAGCGAGCTGACCCTCGAGCATCACGGCATGACCCGGGTGAAGTATGTAACCAATGTGGTCCCCGGCTTCTGGGTCCCATCGGTCGGCGGGCGACGCATGCTGCTGCGGACGCTCGAACACGAGACTCGGGATCTTTTCATGAACGTGGAGCAAAAGGCGCAGGGGCCAGTGCCCACCTCGCCTTGATCTACGCGCCCCTCGCAGGCGTGGCATCATGTCGCCATGCCCGCTGCCGCCAAGCCCGCTGTCTCCAACCAGTTGACTCTCTCGGAATCCTCCCCGCGCCCGCGCGCCGGTGCTGCGGGGCCGACCGGCGAGAAATTCGCCAGCGCTCTGCTGGCCTGGTTCGATGTTCACGGTCGCAAGCACCTGCCCTGGCAGCAGCAGATCACGTCCTACCGCGTCTGGATCTCCGAGATCATGTTGCAACAGACGCAGGTGGCCACGGTCATTCCTTACTACGAGCGCTTCATGCAGCGCTTCCCGGACGTGCGGGCCCTGGCGGCCGCGGATGACGATGAAGTGCTGCACCTGTGGACTGGCCTCGGTTACTACGCCAGAGCACGCAATTTGCTGAAGGCCGCACGGACCATCGTGGCCGAGCATGGCGGTGAGTTCCCGGATACGCTCGAAGCGGTGCAAGCCTTGCCGGGCATTGGCCGCTCGACCGCGGGCGCCATCCTCGCCATCTCGAAATCCCAGCGCCATCCCATCCTCGACGGCAACGTCAAACGCGTGCTGACGCGCTGCTTCGGCATCGCAGGATTTCCAGGCGAGACCGCGGTGGAACGTGAGTTATGGTCGATCGCGGATACCTGCACGCCGGTGCAACGGGTGGCTCACTACACACAAGCCATCATGGATCTGGGTGCGACGGTTTGTGTTCGATCGCGACCACTGTGCGTCGTGTGCCCCATGCACGAGCTGTGCGTCGCACGACGCGAAGGGATGCAAGCCGTCCTGCCGACACCGAAGCCGCGCAAGGAACGCCCCGAGCGCGCTGCATACGCTGCGATCCTTCGACGGGCCGATGGCGCAGTGTTGTTGGAGCGTCGACCGCCTGTGGGAATCTGGGGCGGGCTGTGGACGTTTCCCCAGTTCGATGCACGTGAAGACGCCATTGCGTGGATGGAGCGGCACACCGGCGACTCGGCTCTGGCAACTCGGGCGCTGCCACCCTACTCCCATTCGTTCACTCACTTCGACCTCACATTACAACCGCTCCTGGTGCGCGATGCGCGCGAGCAGCCCTCGATTGCTGACGCCGATCGGTATTGCTGGTACGACGTGAAACAGCCCGCGAAGATCGGCCTGGCCAAACCGGCCGTCGATCTGATCCGCGGCCTGGCCGAGCAGGAGTAGCGATGAGCGTGATTGACCCACAGGATGTGAGTCGCTCGCGATGGCTGCAGGTGGGCTGGGCATTCATGCTGCTCGGCGCGTTGCTGGCCGCAGCCAATGCCATCCTGTTCATGAGCATCGATGCCTATGGGCATCCGGGCATCAAGTCGCGCTTCATTGCTACCGAGATTGCCGGCTGGATGCACACACGCTAGGTGGCGCAATTGCCGTCATGCTCGGGCCGTGGCAGTTCCTGAGCCGCGTGCGAGTCCGCTGGCCACGTGTCCATGTTTGGACGGGGCGCGCGTATTTGCTTGCGGTTCTGAGCGGCGCGCTCGGCGGGCTATACTTTGCGCCGACCAGTGTTGCCGGTCAGCCGGGCGTCGTCGGCTTCGGCTTGCTAGCGGTGTTCTGGTTGTACACCGGAGCGCAGGCCTATATTTCCATTCGCCGGCGGGATGTCGTGGCGCATCGGCGCTGGATGATCCGCAACTACGCGCTGACGTTCGCGGCGGTGACTCTGCGTCTGGAGCTCGGCTTGCTGCAGTTGGGCGGGCTGAGTTTCGACGTCGCGTTCCCGATCGTTGCGTGGAGCTGCTGGGTGTTGAACTGGCTGGTCGCTGAGATGTGGCTGCGCCGGCGATGATTTGCTTATCCGGGGTGGAATCGATATGGCTCGAATGGTGAAGTGTGTTGTGCTGGGGGTCGAAGCCGAAGGGCTCGACTACGCGCCGTACCCCGGCGAGCTGGGTCAGCGCATTTACGAGAACGTTTCCAAGGAGGCGTGGCAGCGCTGGCTCAAGCACCAGACCATGCTGCTCAACGAATATCGCCTCACGCCCATCGAGCCCAAGGCGCGCAAATTCCTGGTCGAGGAGATGGAGAAGTTCTTCTTCGGCGGCGGCTCGAAGAAGCCTGATGAATTCGTGCCCGAAGGCGAGTAACTAACTCGCCTTCCGCTGCCACTGCTTGTCGAGCAGCGCGCGCATCTGTTCCGAGGCGCGCTCGAACTCCGCAGAGATCATTTTCAGCTCTTCGCTCCAATCGTTGCGGCCCCCGGCCTTGGCGCGGGTTTCCACGTCGGCGGTCAGCAGTCCAAGCCGGTCCACGTGCAGATTGTTGGCAGCGCCTTTGAGCTTGTGAGCTGCGCGGGCCAGCTGATCGAGATCCTGGCGATGTGCGGCGGCGCGCAGCTCCAGAATCGCCTCTTCGCCGCTCATGACGAAGGCGTTGACCAGCTCGGCCGCGAATTCCTCGTCGTCGCCCGCGATTTCCTGGATCCGCGCCTGCAATGACTCATCGAGATTGCGGTTCATCGAAGCGATGACCGTGGGCTCGGTGTCCGACGACACTGCACCCATGAAGCGGTCGAGCACGTCCTGCAGACGCGAGATGTCGAGCGGCTTGGTGAGGTAGTCGTCCATACCGGCTTCGAGACAGCGCTCCAGCGTGCCCATCATCGCATTCGCGGTGAGCGCCACGATCGGGGTGCGGTGGCCCGCACCTTCGAGCTGACGAATGCGCTGTGTGGCTTCGAGGCCATCCATCACGGGCATCTGCATGTCCATGAGAATGAAACCGTAACTGTTGCTCTCGAAGGCATCCACGGCCTGCTTGCCGTCGCCGACGACGTGCACCTCGCAACCCAATCGTTCAAGGAAGCGACGCGCGACGCGTTGATTGATGGCGTTGTCCTCGACCAGCAGCACGCGGCCCGAGTAGATGCGCTTGACCTCGTTCGCTACCAGCGTGCCGCGAGTGATGATGGGCTGGCTGTGCATATGCCAGTCCTCGGCCTCACGCGACAGCGCGCGCTTCAGGCAATCGAGCAGCTCGCGAGTGCGCACCGGCTTGGTCAGATAGGCCGAGAAGCCGATATCGGCGAAGCGCTGCATGTCGCCGGAACGATCCAGCGACGTGAGCAACATCAGGCGCGTCGGAGGAATGTCGCGCGCCTTCATGATCTGCTCGCCGAGCATGGAGCCGTCCATGTCGGGCATTTGATAGTCGAGCACGACCGCATCGAACGCACCGTTTCCCGCGCGCAGGATGGTCAGCGCTTCGTTAGCGTGCGACGCCGTGATCACTTCGTAGCCAGCGTGAACCATCTGGCTCGACAGCACGCGACGGTTGGTCTCGTTGTCGTCCACCAGCAGGATGCGGCGACCTTCCCGAAGCGCAGGTTGCTGCGGCTCGTAGTCGCCCAAGCTCGCCGGTTCTTCGACCGGCAGCGTGAACCAGAACGTCGAGCCCTTGCCGACTTCGCTCTGCGCGCCCGTCTGTCCACCCATCATCTCGACCAGCTTGCGCACGATCGACAGACCGAGACCGGTACCGCCGAAGCGGCGCGTGGTCGACGAATCCGCCTGAATGAACGGCTGAAACAATTTATCCAGCGACTCGCGCGGGATGCCGATGCCGGTGTCGCGCACTTCGAAGTGCAGCAACGCGCGGCCGTTCTGACGGCCCAGCAGACACACTTCCAGCACCACTTCGCCGGTCTGAGTGAACTTGATCGCGTTGCCGACCAGGTTGAGCAAACATTGACGGATGCGCTGCGGATCGCCGAGCACGCGCTCCGGCACTTCGGGCCGCACGTTGACCACCAACTCCAGGCTCTTGGCCGCGGCCTGGAACGCCATGATGGAGCCGACGTCATCGACATTGGAGCGCAGGTCGAGCTCGAGGTTTTCGATGTCGAGCTTGCCGGCCTCGATCTTCGAGAAGTCGAGGATGTCATTGAGAATGGTCAGCAGCGAATCGGCGCTGGCGCGGATGGTCTCGGCGTAGTCGCGCTGCACGCGATCCAGGCCGGTATCCAGCAACAATCCGGTCATGCCGATGATGCCGTTCATCGGGGTGCGGATCTCGTGGCTCATCGTGGCCAGGAACGAGCTCTTGGCACGGTTGGCCTCTTCGGCCTCTTCCGCTGCGCGCTCCGTCGCGACGCGGGCAGCGCGCTCGTGCGAGATGTCGTGAATCGAGCCTGCCAGCCATAGCGGGCGATCGTCTGCATCGCGTTCGGCGGTGGCGCGCGAGCGCACCCACAGCCAATCGCCATCTTTCTTGCGCAAACGATATTCGATGTCGTACGGAACGCGACGTTGCAGATGATCGCTCATCGCCCTGCCGACGATGGCGCCGTCATCGGGGTGCACGAACGCTTCGGGACGACCTTCGTCGCTGCGCTCCGTACCGTCGTAGCCCAGCATCTTGCGGAACTGCGGTGAGTGCCAGATCTCGCCGGTCTGCAGATTGAATTCGAACAGTGCGTCCTGGGTGCCGGACACGGCGCGCTGGAACCGTTCCTGCGCTTCCTTGATCTCGGTCGCCTGGCGAGAGATCTCTTCCTTCGCCGCCTCTTCCTTGGTGACGTCCCAATCGATGCCGAGCACGCTGATCGCGCGGCCATTGCTATCACGAAGAATGCTGCCGTGAGTCTGGACGTGATGCACTTCGCCCGTCGCATCGATCACTCGGTAACGCTGCGAGAGGAAGGTGCGATTGCTGCGGATGGTCTCACGGAACATCTCCTGCCACGCCGCCTGCTCATCGGGATGCACGAAGCGGCTGGAATATTCGGTGCCCTTGAACTCGCGCATGCCGCCGCAGCGCTGGATCATCGGGCCGCCTTCATCGATCACCAGCCAGTCCTGCGCAATGTTCCATTCCCATACCGACAGGCCGGCCGATTCGTTCGCCATGCGCATGCGTTCGACCATGCTGCGATTGTTGGTTTCGGCCGCCTCGGCGCGTTCCAACGTCGCACGCAGCTCCGCGGTCTCGTTGCGAGAGCGCAGAGCTTCGGCCAGCGCCACCGTTTCCGCTTGCGTCTTGCGCATGTTGGCGGAGCCGAAGAACGCAGTGACGAAGATCGCAAACACTGCGACCGCATGACTTTCGAGATAGGCCCACCAGCCACCGTGATACGACGAGAGGATGGGTGAGACGAGCAAACACACCGCGCTCACGAAACCGATCACACCGACATGCCAATGACGGTTGGAAGAGAGTGCGAGGATCACGGCCAGCACGTAACCGATGCCGATGATCGAGTCCTGTACGTCGATCAGATCAGCCGCAAATACCAGCGCACAGATACCGAACAACCATGGCAACAGATTGCGACGATTACGCGGTGCGTCGTACAAGCCCTGGCTGATGAGCCGGCGGCGCTCGTCCTCGGGCAGCTCAATCAACGAGCGCAGGTAGTGGCGCAAGCCGAACACGCCCAGCAGCAGCAGCCCGACCAGAATGTAGCCCACCGCGTTGGAGGAAAGATAAGACTGACCGAAGAAGCGATAGATGATCGCCTGCTCGCGGGCCATCGGCAGATCGATCAGCAGCGCGCCACCCGCCCGATCGGGTACGGCATAGAACAAGTGCGGCGTTCCCGCCAGGTCCTTGAAATGGACGTAGGGCTGCTTGTCGTTGGCGCGCAGCGCCGCGACGGCCTGCGCGCCGATCTCGTTGTCGGGCTCAGCCTGCCCGCCAGCCAACGCGTCGGGAAAGTGCAGGGCTGTGAACGCCTGATTGAACGTGTCCAGCGCCTGACCCGGGACAGCATGGGACAACAACGCCTCGCTGAGCGCATAGGCCTTGGTAATGGCGACTTCCGTGCCGATGTTCTCCGCCACCACCTTCTTCTGTTGCAGCAACGGTGCGCCCGCGACGGCCAGTATCAGTACCAGCACCAGAATCGCGACCACCGAGCTCTGTCCGGCGATGACTGCGAGCAGGTTTCTTGATTGTTTCACCGCCACTCCCAGCGATGCGTATCCTCCCGAAGGGCGCAGTACAGTCAGCGGGGAGCATTGCGGCAAGTACCAATGTCGCGTTATGACCGATCGGCAGCGAGATCGTGTGGATTTGTGACGCGACTCGCACTACGCCGGCCTATCGAGCCAGGAAATCAGCGGTCAGAGTGAGCATCGCACGCACGCCGGTGAGCATTCCCGCTTCATCGAGATGAAACAGCGGCGAGTGATTGAACGGCACCTTGGCCGGGTCTCGATCGCGCGGTGTGATGCCCACCCAGAAATAGATCGACGGGACCTGCGCGCCGAAGAAGGAGAAGTCGTCGGCGGTGGTTTGCAGACCGATCTGCTGCACATTGTCCTTGCCGACCAGTTGTTCGAACAAAGGCACGGCCCGCTGGGTCAGCTCGGCATCGTTGACGACCGGTGGGATGGACACTTCGGCTCGCAACTTCACCTCGGCCTTCGCGCCGCTGGCCTCGGCGATGTTGCTGGCGGTGATCTGCATACGTTTGACGATGTCATCACGCATATCACGGTCGAAGTTGCGAACGGTGCCAATCATTTCCACCGAGTCGGGAATGATGTTGAAACGAATGCCGCCCTTGATGGCGCCGACCGTGATGACCGCCGGCAAGTGCGTGATATCGATCTGACGGGACACGATGGTCTGTAAGCCGCCGATGATCTGGCCAGACACCGTGATGGGATCGACACCCGCCCACGGCCGCGAGCCATGCGTCTGCGAACCGGTCACGACAATCGAGAACGCGTCGGATCCCGCCATGAGCGGGCCCGGCTTGTAGCCGATCACACCTGTGTTGAGCGAGGCCATCACATGCAGGCCAATCATCGCGTCCGGCTTGGCGATGTTGAACAGGCCTTGTTCGATCATCAGCTGCGCACCGCCACGCTCACCTTCCGGTGGACCTTCCTCGGCCGGCTGGAACACGAACAGCACCTGGCCCGGCAGGGAATCTTTCATCTTCACCAGTGTTTCAGCGACACCGAGCAGAATCGCAACGTGCGCATCGTGACCGCAGGCGTGCATCACGCCTACCTTTTCGCCCCGAAAATCGGTGGTGACCGTTGATTTGAACGGCAGATCGTTTTGTTCGGTGACCGGTAGCGCGTCCATGTCGGCACGCAGCGCGATGGTGCGTCCAGGCTTGCCGCCCTTCAACAGAGCAGCCACGCCAGTGATACCGATGCCGGTCTTCACTTCCAGGCCCATGGCTTGCAAACGTTTCGCGATGAAGTCGGCTGTCTTCACCTCCCGGTTACTCAATTCGGGATTGGCATGCAGGTGGCGCCGCCACTCGATTACGCGAGGCTCGACCGCCTTTGCGGCTATATCCAACGGCGCTACGTCGGCGCTGGCGAACATCGGGGCAGCCAGGGCCAGGGCGCCGCCGGTGAGGATGGTTTTGATTTTCACGGAACGATGCATGCTGACCTCCGTTGACCTCAATGCAGTGTACAAGCCTGGCCCGGAGGGTGGTATTTTTCCCGTCATGCGCGTCCTCGCCCTGAACTGCGGCAGCTCTTCAGTCAAAAGTGCCCTGATCGATACGGTGCAGGGCCGGCGTATGCAGGAAATCCACGTCGACGAGGTGGGCGGTGATTTACCAGCCGCGGTCGACAAATTACTGGCCTCGTATCGAAAGCTCGCCTCTTCCCAGGCGCCGGAGGCGGTCGTTCATCGAGTGGTGCATGGCGGGGAGACGTTTCGCGACCCGACGCGCCTGGATGATTCGGTGCTCGCGCAGATCGAGCAGCTCAATCACCTGGCGCCTCTCCATAATCCGCCCGCATTGGCTGCGATCAATCGTGCCCGTGCCGACTTGCCGGACGTTCCGCATTTTGCGGTGTTCGATACGGCGTTCCATGCGACGCTGCCCGATTACGCGCGCGAGTACGCGCTGCCGAGCGATATTCGCCAACGGTTTGGCATTCGCCGCTTCGGCTTTCATGGCATCAATCACGCTCACGTGGCTCACAGCGTCGCCGCATATTTGCGAGCAGATGTGCAGACGCTACGGATCATTTCCTGCCACCTGGGGAACGGCGCCAGTGTGACTGCCATCGACGGTGGGCGCAGTGTGGATACGAGCATGGGAATGACGCCGCTCGAAGGGCTGGTGATGGGGACGAGGGCAGGGGATGTCGATCCCGGCGTGTTGTTACAGCTGCGCCGCGAAGGGCATCTCGATGCAGATCAGTTGGATGACCTGTTGAACAAACGTTCCGGATTGAAAGGGCTGGCTGGCACGAACGATGTGCGAGAGATCGAGCGGCGCGCGAATGCGGGCGATGAGGGCTGCATTCTCGCAATCGCGATGTACGTGCATCGAATTCGAAAGTACATCGGGGCGTACGCGGCAGAGATGGGCGGCGCGGATGTCATCGCATTTACGGCGGGCGTAGGAGAGCACAGCGCGCTGATCCGGCGACGTTGTTCGGAACGGCTGGAATTCATGGGGGTTGCGCTCGATGTTGCGAGCAACGATGCGCTGAAATTGTCGAGCGATCATCCGCTCGCCGCCTTCAACGCCGCAGGATCGAGAGTTCACCTCTTCGCCGTTCGTGCCGACGAAGAGCTTTCGATGGCTCTCGCTACCGCCTCTGCACTGGGCGTCAACGCAAAGTCGTAGCTATCAGCCACTGAATGACTTTCAGCAGTGCCTCCAGGCTGTCATCGCCCGTCGCGCGACTGTCGTTATAAATCTTCAGCTGCTGATGCGCGCTGGTGCCTTCGCTAAGAATGCGCTCGATCGGCTGCAGCGCCTCGGCAGCACCGAGCCGATCGATCTGCTCGCTGCATGCACTCATCAAGTCGCTCACGACCTTGGCGACTGGCACAACCTCATTGCAGGTTTCGAAAATGAACTCGGCCTTGACGCCATCCCGCTTGGCGCGCCAGCGATTCTCATCGATCAGCCGACGTGTGTGCGAGCTGCGTGCCTTGCCCATCTCCGGGTTGGCGACCAGGGTTGCGACCAGGCAGCGATACAAGGCCGCAATCGCCAACGCATCCTCCAGCCTCGTGCAAACATCCGCGATCCGCATCTCCAGCGTCGGGAAGCGCAGCGCCGGCCGAATCGACCACCACAACTGCGAGGAGTCGCTGATCGCGCCCGCCATCCGCATGCGCTCCGTGAACGCCTGGTAGTCGGCCTCGTCTTGAAAAAAGTCCGGAATCCCGCTGCGCGGCCACTCGTCGTACAGCGCTTGCCGATAGCTCAGCAACCCGGTAACGCGGTGATTCCAGAATGGCGACGAGGTGCTCAATGCGAGGAATAAAGGCAGCCAATGCATGGCCCGGTTCATCACATCGATGCGATCGACGTCGTCGGGAATGGCCACATGGATGTGCAGCCCGCACACCAGATTGCGCTGAGTGATGATGCGGAAGTCGGCGATCAGCTTGTCGTAGCGAGGCTTCTCGGTGATGAGCTGCTCCTGCCACACACCCAGCGGATGCGTGCTCGCCGCAACGATATTCAACCCATGTTCCGCGACGACCTCATGCAACCCGCGCCTGGTCCGCGACATAACCTCATGAGCTTCCCCGTGACTGCGCAGAATGGGCGACGCAATCTCGATCTGGGATTGCAACAATTCCGATGTGACGACATCGCCAAGCCTGGCGCGTGCGTCGTTCATCAGCCGATCGAGCGCCGGCGTGCCGAGCACCCCCGTCTTGGCATCCACGAGAAAGAATTCTTCCTCGATGCCGAATGAGTGGTCGAATGCCATGCCCTATGCAGTGGGATGAGGAGGGGGAACGACAGGCGGTACGGTCTGCAGCCAGCGCAGCACTTCACTGACACCGCCCAGCCGGTGCTTCGCGCGAGTCGCAGCCGCCTGGCCCACGCGAATCGACATGCCATTCAACTCATTCACGACTTCGAATGCATCCTCGTCGGTGACGTCATCGCCGATGAAGACCGGTGTGCGACCGATGAACGGTGCTTCCTGCATGAATGAAGTAATGGAGCTGCCTTTGGTCCACGCGCCGGGCCGCAACTCCAGCACGCTCTTGCCAGCCTGCAGCGCGAACGTCGGCCCCAGCTGCACCAGAGCCTGGTTCATGACGCGATAGACCTCGTCCTTCATGTCCGGTGCGCGGCGAAAGTGCATCGCGACCGCGTAATGTTTGTCTTCCAGCAATAGTCCCTCGTGGCTGCGCACGAAATCAGCGAGCTGACTGCGCACGCGCGCAATCGTCGCTGCGTCGACTTCAGGACGCAGCACATGCCCATCGGCGGTGCGTCGCTCGCAGCCATGCACACCCGAGGCAATGAACTTCAGCGGTGAGAACAGGTTGTCGAGATTCGCCAGGCTGCGGCCGCTGACGAGCGCCAGCGCCCCGTCGAGGCGCCAGCGGACATCTTCGAGCAAGTGTTTGAGGGCGGTAGACACATGCACTCCCTGCGGCGTCTCGGCGAGCTCCAGCAGCGTACCGTCGACATCAAGGAACAGCGCCCACCCCTGCGTGCTGGGAGCAGATTCTGACATGGGCGTGGACCTTACGTGGCTTTGCCTTCGGGCTCAACTGGCGCAGGCCCGTCGGTAGTTCTATTGCAGGCGTGCCGGCTCCAGCAATTGCACGCTGAACAGCCTGTTGGGATCCATCCAGACGCGCTTGACCGCCAGGCCGGCGGTTGCGGCCAGCTCACTGAAGCTGTCGAGCGTGTACTTGTGGCAATACTCGGTGCGTAGATGCTCACCGCGACCGATGCGAACCTTCTCGCCGCCGAGGTGCACGGTCTGATCGCGCTTGCTGACCAGATGCATCTCGATGCGGCTCTCGTTCTCCACCCACACGGCGAGATGATCGAAGGCATCGAGGTCGAAGTCCGCCCCCAGCTCGCGATTCACATGACGCAGAGCGTTGATGTTGAATTCGGCCGTGACGCCGGCGGCATCGTCATACGCTCGCTCGAGAACACGTGGATCTTTGCGTAGATCGATGCCGATCAGCACCGCGCCATTCTTGCCGACCAGATCGCGCATTCGACTCAGCAAAGCACGCGCCTGCCTGCGGTCGAAATTGCCAAGCGTCGAGCCCGGGAAATAAACGATGCGACGCTCCGCCGCACGGATGAATTGCGGCAGCTCGAAATTCTGCGTGAAGTCGGCGCATACCGGCACGATGTGCAGATGCGGGTAATCCTTCGCGAGAGTGCCTGCCGCTGTAAACAAATGTTCACGCGAAATGTCGACCGGCACGTACGCCAGCGGATGCTCCAGCCGATCCAGCAGCAACCGGGTTTTCAAGCTGGTGCCGCTGCCGAACTCGATCAATGCCGCTTCCGGACCGATGTACTGCGCCATCTCGGTCGCATGGCCGTGCATGATTTGCAGCTCGGTGCGCGTGATGTAGTACTCGGGCAGCTCGCAGATGTTGTCGAACAGGAACGAGCCCAGCTCGTCATAGAACCACACCGGCGAGAGTTCCTTGGGCTCCTTTTTCAGCCCATCCAACACGTCATTGGTCAGTGCGTCCTGCGTGGATTTGGCGGGAACGGTACTCGGATGCTTTGCCATCGTTCTTCCTTCGGTTACAGGTCGCGCGCCAGGCGCACACCCATGAACCTGTCTCTTATACACATCTGACGCTGC